>CAZNKC010000074.1:0-22134 GCA_964573315.1 uncultured Verrucomicrobiaceae bacterium
GGCCACTCTGCCAGAGATGTCCCTTCCCTATCCCTTTTCCTGCCTTCCTGCTTTCCTTATTCACGAATCTAGGCTAAACGAGCCAGCCCCCCTTCACCCCGCATGGCCCAGGAGCCGCCAGACGAACTGCGCATCGACGGCATCCTGCCGCCGGAGAAAGATCCCGCGTCCCGCGAGGTGGACGCCACCACCCCGGAGACTTCCGAGGTCTCCCGCATCCTCGCCAAATGGCTCGACAACTGGATCCGCATCCCCGGCACCAACTTCAAAATCGGCATCGACCCCATCATCTCGCTTTTTCCCGGCATCGGTGACTTCTTCGCCTCCAGCGCCGGACTGGTCATCCTCATGGAAGGCGTGCGCCAGCGCGTCTCCGTCTTCGTGCTCGCGCGCATGGGCGTCAACCTCCTGCTCAACGCCGCCATGAACCTCGTGCCCGGCCTCGGCGCGATCGGCTCCGCCCTGTACAAATCCAACATCCGCAACCTCGACCTCATCCGCCGCTGGCAGGAAGGCCACACCCGCGAAGTGCGCCGAGGCAGCATCTTCTTCCTGCTCAGCCTCTTCCTTCTCCTAGCCGCCATCGCCGGCCTCTGGGTCGGGCTGTGGGTGTTTTACATCGGGCTGCTCAAACACGTCTGGCTCGGGTTCTGGAGTGATGAATGATGAGTGAAAAGGGGAAAGGGAGGACGAAACCCGCCATCCACACCCACCCGCTCCACACAACCATTCCCCAATCCTGTTAATCCTGAAATCCTGTCAATCTTGTCCAAAAAAACGCAGCCGACTCACCACCGGTACGTCAAAGACACCCGGAACATCCGCGGCTCGATCGGATGAAAATGCACATCCTCACGCGCCGCATATTCACCGCGCAGTTGGGACTCGTAGAAGTACTCGATGTCATTGTCATCCCGGTCGAACAGATTCAGGCAGTCCACCGCCACTTCCCAGTTCTTCTTGCGATAACCAACCCGCGCATTGACCTGGAACGACTCGCGCGACTCCACCGTGCCATCCTCAAGCAACGGCCGCGGCCCAAAGAAGCGCCCGCGCAACGAGGCGAAGAGTCCCTCCGCCTTGCCCAAGGTAAAACCCCCGTTCACCGTGTACGGCACGCTGCCCGGAATGAAACGGCCCTCCGGCGTGTCGAGCAGCTCCGCGTAAGTCGCCGTCGCCTCCACATCGACCATCGCCCAGTTCGTCGGACGCCAATAGCTGGCCACTTCCACACCGTATTTTTGCGAAGCCGGTCCCGCCTCGCTGGTGCCCGCGTCGCCCACATAGATCAGCTCCGAATCGCTCTTCAGATACCACAGGCTGAGCGTGTTCACCAACTTCGGAATCGACTCGTTGCGGATGCCGAACTCCAACCCGTAGGTCCGCACCAGCGGGTCCACCGCCTCCAACCGGTCGCCCGTCATCGGATCGCGGGAGATCGTCATGCCGCGCGCGTCGTTGCTGTGGAAGCCGAGACCGCCGTTCAGATAAAACTCCGTGTCCGCCCACGGCCCCAGCACGATGCCCAGCTTGGGATTGACGATGCCGTCCACCGACGAACCGGAGTTGGCCGCCAGATCGCTGCTCACATCGGAGTGAAACAAATCCCCGCGCACACCCGGCGTCACCCGCAGCCAGTCATTGAAGCGCCATTCCAACTCCGCGAACAAGCCATAGGTTCCCTGGTAAATGTCATCCACCCTCACCGTGTCGAACCGCCGCCGCGACTGCGTCAAATGCAGCCCGATGCCGTCGATCCATTCGTGATAGGTTTGGAAACCCACGCTCAAGCGCTGCTTTTGTCCGCCGGACTCGAACGACCAATCCCGGCCCGCGTTCGCCCCGGCAAACCAGCGCCCGTCCTTTTGCTCGAACTGATCCCCGCGCACCGGATCGTTCAGAAAGTACGTGAAATTCGAGAACAAATCCAAATCGTAATACCCCGCATAAACATCCGCGTAAGTCCGCACGTCGCCATCCACGCGCTCCCAAGCCGCCGACAGCGAGTACCTTTGCGAATCCCCGCCATTGCTCGGATCGATATAACCGAACCGCCCCAAGGAACCGCGCTCCACCGCCCGGCGCGGAATCTGATCGCTGGAAATCCAGTCCGCCTTATAACCCATCAGCGTCACCTTGAAAGTGTCCGTGCCGTCCGACCAATGATACTTCAAGAAGCCGTTCCAGCGCTCGCTGTTTTGCGCCAAGTCCCACGGCCCATCGTAATAAGAGTACTCCAGCGCAAAAGTCAGCGTGCCCGGTCCCGCCGCCAGCGAGTCCGCCAGCAGGCCGCGATAAAAATTGAACTCCCCCCAGGTGAAGGACGCGGTCCCCTGCTCCAGCCGGTCCACCAACTTGAACCGCGCCGCGCCGTTGGAAGTGAGATCGCCCAGAAACGCAAAATAATTGCCCTTCCAATACTCGAGTTGCTCCACCATCTCCGGGATGATGAAATTCAAGTCCGCGTACCCCTGTCCATGCGCATGGTTGCGGAAATTCACCGGCATCCCGTCCACGAACAGCCCGAAGTCCGTGCCGTGGTCCAGGTTCGACCCGCGCACAAAGTACTGGTTCGCCTTCCCGTCCCCCGCGTGCTGCGTGATGATGACGCCCGGCACCGTCTCCAGCAGCTCGCCCCGCCGCGAAAAAGGCCGCAACAGCAGCTCCTCCCGGCTCACCTGCCCCTTCGACGCCGACGGCGCCTCCCTGATGAGGCTTTCCGCCTTGCCCACCACCACCACCACCGGCAATTCCTGAGCCGGCGGCGCATCCTGGGCATTCGCAAAACAAAGCAGCCCCAAAGCCAGGGCCGCCCCAACGGAAAAAGATCGGGAAAGAGAGAGCATGAACCCCACCCAACGAGATTCCTCCACAGCACCCCACAAACTTTTTCGTCGCGCCAGCCCTGCTATCAACTCTCAACTTTCAACTCTCAACTCCCCCCGCAAATTCCGCTGGATTTTGCCAAAAACGGACGCCATGCTTCCGGCTCGCTCAATCACCAACACCCAATCCAACCGACTCAATCCGCCATGTCCGATTCCTCCTGCTCATCCTCGTGCCGCTGGGACCTCGCCCTCGCCAACCTCCTGCTGCGGCTCTGGATCGGCCTGCGCATGCTCTTTGCCGGCCTCGACAAATTCCGCGCCGGCTCGGGTGTTGACGCCACCTTCAATCTCGAAAACTACCAGAAGAAAATGGAAGCCATCGCCAAGCTCACCCACGGCAACGGCTTCCTCCCGCAAAACCTCTGCGACCTCTACGCCAAACCCCTCGGCTACCTCCTCCTGATCGGCGGCGTCTGGGCCGTGCTTGGCCTGTTCAGCCGCCTCGGTCTGTTCTTCTGCGGCCTCGTCTTCCTTTCTCTCGGCGTCGGTCTCGCCACCCTGCCGGATGACACCGAAGTCCTCTACATCGGCGTCCACATCCTGATCGTCGCCGCCGCGCTCGCCACCAATCCACACAACAAGTTCTCCCTGGACGGACTCTTCTGCCGCGGCGGCAAAAAAACGGTGGACGCCCCCGCCGCTGATGCTTGAACCCTCTGCCAACCCGCCGCCCAGGCACATCGTCAACCGCTCTTTCCCCTCATGACCGCGAACAACGATCTTCCCCCGTCCCCCGGCGGCTTGGCCCGCTTCATGGACCGCCGCTCGTTCCTGCGCACCAGCGTCCACACCGGCGCGGCCACCGGCCTGTTCCTCTCCACTAGCAAGAACGCCATCGCTCAGGCCGCCGACGGCAGCCGCAAGCTCAAGTGCGCCCTCGTCGGTTGCGGAGCGCAAGGCAACGCCCTGCGCATCGCCTCCAAAGACGTGCCCGGCGTGCAATGGGTCGCCGTCGCGGATATTTGGGATTTCAACCGCACGCCCACCGCGCGGCGGATGCAGCATGAAAACAAGCATCAAGTGGATGGCTCCGTCGCCGAGTATGCCACCATCGAAGAGATGCTGGAAAAGCAAAAGGACATCGAAGCCGTCTTCATCGCCACTCCGGACTTTCTCCATGCCCCCTTCTCCCGGCTCGCACTCGAAGCCGGCAAAGCCGTCTATTGCGAAAAAATGATGTCCAACACCATCGAGGGCGCCAAGGACATGGTCAAAGCTTGGCAGCAGACCGGCGGCATCTTTCAGATCGGCCACCAGCGCCACTCCAACCCGCGTTACATCAACTTCCGGGAAAACATCATCAAAAAAGCCAACATGCTTGGCCGCATCACCCACTGCTACGGCCAGTGGAACCGCGGCGTCTCGGCCTCCCAGCCTCTTGGCATTCCCAAAGGCCGGGAAATCCCCGCCGAATTGCTTGCCCAATACGGCTACGACAGCATGGAAGAATTCATGAACTGGCGCTGGTTCGCCAAATACGGCGGCGGCCCCATCTCCGACCTCGGCGCTCACCAGATCGACATGTTCAACTGGACCTTCGAAGCCACCCCCATCTCCCTGATTGCCACCGGCGGTGTCGATTACTACGACGGCACCAATGGCAAAGCCAAGTTCGAACTGCCGGACAACGTCATGTGTCTCTATGAGTACAAGCTCAAGGAAGGCGCCACCCGCGCCTACTACCAAGTGCTCACCACCACCGGTTCCCAGGGCTTTTACGAAAAATACATGGGCGTGGACGGCTCCGTCGTCATTTCCGAAAGCCCCGCCTACAACCAAGCTTACTCTGAGCCCGGTGCTGACTGGCGCAAGTGGTCCGAAGGTGAGACTCCGTTTATCACCAAACCCTCCGACGAAATCAAAAACAAGTACTGGGAGCAGTATCGCGATTGGGACAAACCCAAACCCCCGTCCTACACCTTGGCCGGAAAAGCCGACGTGCGCGAGTCCAAAGGACTTGCCCCTTGGAGCCTCGCCGTCACCCTCGACCGCCCGCCGCACTCACCCCACGTCCAAAACTTCGTCGAAGCCGCGCTCATGAAAAAACACGAGCACCTCACCTGCAACGTCGTCGATGCCTATCGCGGCTGCGTCACCGTGCTCAAAGCCTACGAATCCATCGCCACCGGCCAGAAATACCTCTTCACCCCTGAGGACTTCGCCGTCTGATCCGGCGAGTCCGTTTGCCAAACCCGCGACACTCCCCCAAGAACACAAACCCATGAAGAACACCACCCAACACCTCATCCTCGGCGGCGGCTTGGCCGTTGCCCTGACCTTCTCCTCCTGTGGCAAATCCGGCTCTGACGCCTCCGCGTCCGCTTCCGCCGATGCCCCCGCCGCCGCGGAAGCCTCCGTGCCCGCTGGCGATCTCGAGGAGATCACCCCCGAATTCCCGGATGCCATGTTCATCGGCACCCCCGTGCCCGCCGAGCTGCCCAACCTGGAACAGCCGGACCCGGACAAAGTCATCAAGTCCTTCAAAGTTCCGAAAGGCACCACGCTGATCTCCAAAGACAAACCCGTCACCTCCTCCGATCCCGCCCCCATCATCGGCGAGCTTGAGCTTGTCACCGACGGCGATGCCGACGGCGCGGACGGCTCCTTCGTCGAACTCGCTCCCGGCCATCAGTGGGTGCAGATCGACCTCGAAAAAACCTCCACCATCCACAAAATCCTCATGTGGCACTACCACAAGCAAGCCCAGGCCTATGTCGATGTGGTCGTGCAAATCTCCGATGATCCCGAGTTCAAGGACGGCGTCACCACCGTGTTCAACTCCGACCACGACAACACCCTCGGCCTTGGCGAAGGCAAAGACCCCGCCTACATCGAAACCAACCACGGTCGCGTCATCGACGTCGCCGGCGTGAAAGGCCGCTACGTCCGCCTGCACAGCAACGGCAACACCTCCAACGAGATGAACCACTACTGCGAAGTCTCCGTTTACGGCATCGCCGACTGATCCGCGCACCAACCGATCCCCCCCAAACGCCGTCCGCGCCCAAAAGCCGGACGGCGTTTTCATTTACTGGAGGGCGAGGGCTCTGTCCCCGCCCACTTTTCCGCGGGCGGAGGCGGCGCGGAGCTCTCCGTTGCACGACCAACTCGGTCGCACCCGCCAACCACGCCTCCATCCCGGAGGGCGGGATTGTATTCCCGCCCATTTCTCCGCGGGCGGAGGCGGCGCGGAGCCCCCCCGTGGCACGACCGGCTCGGTCGCGCCCCCCAAGGAGCGGCGGTTTGCATCCGCCTCCTGAACGCCCCCCAACCCATCGAAAACGAGAACGAGTAGGAGGACGAGAACGATTTCCCCCGCAAACGAATCCCCTCCCGCCGCGTTCTATCTCAAACCCTTCATGAACCTCGCTCTGCGCCCCGCCACGATCCACGCGTTGCAAGCCTTCCGCGCCCGGCGCGCCCGGCTGCTCCAAGCGCGCGCCTGGCTCGTCCTTCTCGCCGTCGCGCTGGCCGCGCTCGCCCTCATCGCCCTGCTCGACCGCGCCCGCTTCCTGCCGGACCCACTGCGCCCCTGGCTCACCCTCGCCGCATACGGCGGCGCGGCATTCGCCGCATGGCGGCTCGCCTGGCGACATCGGCGTGCCGCGCGTGACGACACCGGCGCTGCCCGCCTCATCGAAGACGCCGCGCCCGCCCTCCATGAGCGCCTGCTCGCCGCCGTCGAACTGGCCCGCACCGGCGACGCGCCAACGATCCCCGACTCCCCCGAATTCCGCGCCCGCCTCCAGGATGAAGTCGCCGACCAAGTCCAAACCCTGCGCTGGCCCCGCGTCCTGCCACTGGCCGCGTTGAAACCCTGGTTCCTCCGGCTTGGCCTCGTCGTCCTCGCCCTCAGCATTCTCGCCGCGACGCCACGCCTGCATTTCCCCGGCTTCCTCGCGCGCGCCGCGCTGCCGTTCGCCCCGCTCGAACGCCCCGCCTCCGTCCGCATCGCCATCGTCGCGCCCGCGCCTGCCGACACCCTCGCCCCCTTCGTCTCCGAAATCGAAATCGCCGCCGACATCACCGGCGACCTCGGCTCCCAGCCCGTGCTTCTCGAATACGGCGAACCCAACGCCCCCGCCCGCAAGCTCGAAATGGCCCACATCCAAGGCAGCCGCTTCGAGCAAAAACTCCCCATCGGCCAGAGCGACGTGCGCTACCGCATCCACGCCGCCGACGGCCTCACCGCTTGGCATCACCTGCGCGCCCGTCCGCGCCCCGCCGTCGAGACCTTTGTCAAAACCCTCGTCCCGCCCGCCTACACCGGCCAGGAACCCATCACCCTCACCGAACCGCACGGCGATCTCGAAGCCCTCGAAGGCAGCACCGTCCAGCTTCGGCTGCAAACCAACCAGCCCGTCAGCGCCGCCGCCCTCGCCCTCAATCCCGCCGACCCCGCGCCGCCGCCCGCCCCGGACGTCACCCAGCCAGATGCCGCGCAACTCGCCGCCGAATTTTCCCTCACCCCCGGCCTGCACTCCTGGCAAGTCCGCCTCACCGCCGCCGAGACCGGTTTCACCAACGACGAAACCCACCCCTGGCGCATCACTCCCGTCGCGGACTCCCCGCCCGTCGTTGCCCTCACCGAGCCGTCCGATCTGCTGCAGCTTCTCCCCGATGAAAGCATCCGCGTCACCGGTCTCGCCAGCGACGACGTCGGTCTCCAAACCGCCGCGCTCCGTCACGTCATCAACGCGGGCGATCCCACCGACATCCCCCTCACCCTCACCCCCGGTGCGCGCGAAGCCCCGCTCAACCACCTCCTCCCCCTCGCCCCGCTCCACCTCACAGGCGGCGACTCCGTTCTCGTCCAGTTCGTCGTCACCGACCTCAAAGGCCAGACCGCCGAAAGCCCGCCCGTCCGCCTCGTCATCCAGGAGCAAACCGTCGATCCCAAACTGCGCGCTTGGTCAGAAGCCCAGCAACGCCTCGCCGCCACCGCCGCCAGCCTCGAAACCCAGTCCAAGGAACTGCGCGAAGCCGCCTCCCGCGTCCAAAAAAACGCCTCGCTCGCCAAACGCGACCAGCCCGCCAACGACCCCGAAGGCCAGCTCGCCCGCCTCAAAGCCGCGCTCGACGCCTCCAGCCAGCTCGCCGACGACCTTTGGAACCAAGTGCAAACCGCCGCCCGCACCGCGCCCGACCGCCTCGCCGTCGAAGAAGCCCGCATCCTCGGCGAGCGCATCACCCGCCTCCGTCAAGCCGCGCTGCCGCAGCTCGCCAACGCCGCCCAAGAACCCATTGAAAACCCCGACCTCGTCAAAAAAGCCGCCAGCGACGCCAACGCCCTGACCGACGCCATCAAAAAAGCCGCGACACTTTTCGCCGCCGAAGCCGCCGCCGAAGTCGCCACCCGCGCCGCCCAACAACTCCAGCGCCAGGAAGCCAGCCTCGTCCAGACCGCCCTCCCCGCCACCCGCGACAGCGAGCAACGCCCCCGCTGGCAGGAGCAGCAGCGCGCCGTCATCGCCTCCGCCCGCGCGCTCGACAAAGACCTGCAAGCCCTGCAAACCGCCAGCCCTGACCGCGGCCAAAGCCGCGCGTTGGAACAAGTCCGCAAGGAGCTCCAGGAAACCACCACCGACCTCCAAGGCTCCCTCGACACCTCCGATCAAAAGAAAAGCCCCGAGCACCTCTACGGCGCCGCCGACAACCTCCGCAACCGCCTCCAAAAAGCCGCCGACCAATCCCGCGCCATCGCCGAAACCGCCGCCCAGCGCGCCGCCCAGCTTCGCGAGCAGTTGAACCGCCAGGACAACCCCGCCCTCGCCGCGCTCGACGAAGCCAAAGCCGCCCTCCAAGACGCCGCCAAACAAGCCGCCAATCCCAAGCAACGTCCTCGTACAACCAAGGACGGTCTCACCCCCGATCAGCGCGCCCAACAAAAACTCGCCGAAGCCGCCCGCCAGCTTCAAGACCAAGCCGACCTCCGCGCTCAATCCATCGAACCCGCCGACAGCGCCGCCGCGCTCGACACCAACCGCCTCTCCCGTGCCGCCGATCAACTCAGCCGCGACACCGCCGCAGCCGCCGCCCCCCAACAAACCGCGCCCGCCCTCGCCGACACCGCACAAAAAGCCGCCGATCTCGCCCAAGCCGCCCGCGCCCTCCAAGCCGAAGCCGCCCTGCAAACCGCCGCCCAAACCCTCACCACCGCCGAAAACACCCCCTCACCGGACTCGAACCGGCGACCTGATGATTCCCAAAAGCTCGCCCGCACCGCCGCCGACACCCAAGCCGCCGCCGAAGCCCTCCGCTCCACCGCCGAAACCCTGCGCAAAAACAAAGACACCCAGGAGCCAAGCAACCTCGCCCAGCAAGCCGCCGACCAAGCCCGCGCCGCCGCCCATCATCAAACCGATCAAGCCCGCCAAACCGCGCAAGACCCCAACCACCAGCCCCAGCCCTCCGCTCAAACCGCCGAAGCCGCCCACCTCGCCCGCCAAGCCGCCGCCGCCCTCGCCGCGCAGACCCAAACCGCGCGCGAAACCCTCGACCAGCTCACCCCCGCCGTCAGCGACATGATGCGCCAGCTCGCCCAAGACCTCAAAGCCAGCCAGCAGCAAACGCAAGACGCCGCCGACCAAGCCAAAGCCGAACAACCCGTCGCCGAAGTCGCCAAGCAAGCCCAGGACTTGCAGCCCCAAACCGCCGCCAACACCCGCGGCATGGAATCCCTCCAGTCCGCCCTGCGCCAGGAAGCCAACCAAGCCGACCTCGCCCAAGCCGCCGAACGCCAGCTCGCCCGCAACGCCGACGTCGCCCTGGAGCAGATGCGCCAAAAAGCGCCGCAAATCACCGGCAATCTCAAACAAGCCGCCCAAGCCAGCGCCAGCCAGCCCCAGGCCCAAGCCCTGCAAAACGCCGCCGACGCCCAACGCCAGACCGCCGAAGCCCTCGACCAGCTCGCGCAAAACTTCGCCCGCATGGAAAACGGCGAAGCCCTCACCGCCGAGCAACTCGCCGCCATGAGCCAAATGGAGCAAGACCTCGGCGTCCAGCAGGCGCTCAATGAAGCCTACGACCGCGCCGAAGCCCTCGCCAAGCTGGAAGAAACCGCCCAGGAAAACCCCGCCGCCGCCCTCGCCCTCCTGGAGCAGGAACTCGCCGCCAACGCCACCATGCAAAAAGCCCTCGCCGACATCGGCAGCGGCACCGCGCAAACCAGCGAGCAGCAGCTCACAGCCCAGGCCGCCCAGCCCGCCTTCCTCGGCCTCGCCGCCGAACAGTCCGCCCACGAACTCGCCCGCGTCGCCCGCCACGAAAACCGCCTCAACCAGCAGCAAGCCGGCCAGACCGTCGCCGACGCCGCCCAGCAACTCCGGCAAACCGCCGAGGACACCAAAACCAATCCCAGCAACGCCACCCCGGAGAAAAGCCAAGCCGCCACCGAATCCGCCCAGCAAGCCTCCCAAGCCGCCGTCAACGCCGCCGCCGGCACCCTGCCCGCGCCCGGCGCCACCTTCGCCGATCAAATCCAAGCCACCGCCCTCGCCCAAGCCCTCGATCAACTCGACCAAACCCTCAACCCCATGCCCGGCCAGCCCAACGCCAGCCAGGAAGGCCAGTCGCAACAGCAAAGCCAAATCGGCCAGCAGCAGCAGCAGCAATCAAGCCAGCAAACCGCCCAGCAAAACCTGAACGACGCCCAGCAAAGCCAGCAGCAATCCATGGCCCAAAGCCGCAACCAAGGCCAAGTCCCCGGCTCCCAGCCGAACCAGCAAAACATGGCGCAAAACAACGCCCCGCCCTCGCAAAACTCGGATCAATCCAGCGAAGGCGGCAACTTCCAAACCCTCGTCCAGGAAGGCGAACTCGCCGGCCCCATCCTCCTCGCCCCCGGCGACTGGGGCCACCTCCCCGCCCGCACCGCCGAAGAACTCACCGAGGCCACCCGCCAAGACGCCCCCCCCGAATACCGCGCCGCCATCGAGAACTACTACAAAGCCATCGCCACCCAGTCCAAGAAATGAAAGTACCCCGCCTCTCCGAGGCGGGTTCCCGATCGGCACAAGCCGCAGCCAAGGAGCGGCGGTTTGCAACCGCCTCCCTTCGGAGGGCCGGGCTCTGTCCCGGCCCACTTTTCCGGGGGCGGAGGCGGTGCGGAGCCTCGGGGCAGCCGATGGACTCCGGTTGAACCTGAAAAGGAAGTTGAGAGTCGAAAGTTGAGTGTTGAGAGTTCAAAATCAGCGGCTCGCGCCGAAAGCTCCATTCACCCGAAGGATGAGTTCCCCCGGCAGCACAAGCCCCTCAACTCTCAACCCTCAACTATCAACTCTGTTTTCAGGTTGAACCAGATGAAGTCTGCACACCAGCAGCTCCGCTCCTCCTCCGCCCGCGAAAAAATGGGCGGGAATACAATCCCGCCCTCCCAAGCTCCGCACCGCGCCAGCCAAGCCCGCCTCTCCTCGTCGCATTCCGCGAGCCATCAAATCGTCTCCAGTCCCACCAGCCGCGCCAGCTTGTTCGCCTTGGCGTCGAAGGACAGGAAGCGTTCGCAGTGAAGCGCGACCGCCGAGGCGACATGGATCAGATCATAGGTACGCACCCCCAGGCTCCCCGTATGCCGCGCCGCCAGCGACATGACCTCCGTCTCAATATCTCCAAGAGCAAGAGGCAAACGCTTCAAGAACGTTTCATCCTCGAGATCCTCGTCAAAATCGCCAAGCGCGCAGGCTGCCGTCTCCGGTGTCACCCGCCATTGGCCACCGTGGCGGCACTCGAAGACCATTCGATGAATGCCATTCACCACCTCAAAGCGAAGCAAGTCCGTCACGGGAAAAGGCCATCCGCGTCTGCCCGCCGCCCCTTTGAGCATCGCTTCGATTTCCCCGCTGCCGGGCAGATTCAGGTAAAGCCGCACCAAGGTGTTGGCATCGAGATAGGCTTTCATTCCTCACCGGCGATGATGCGATTGATGCGTTCGTTTTCCGATTCCGGAGGCGGCACAAGCCCAAGGTCGCCCAGCCGTTTCCAACGCGCCTCGAAATCGGGAAACCCCTTCGGCTTGGCCCGCCTGCGCTTCGCTTTAGGCGCCAAAGTAAACACCTCCCCGCTCCGGGTCCGCACCTCCGCGCTGCCAAACTTCCGCACCGCATCCAGCACCTTGGCCGGCTGGCGGTTGAGGTCTCGCAGCGTGAATGTGGCGGTTGCGCTCATGACTGACAAAGAATGACTGACATTAGGACAAAGTCAATCTCGAACCGGGTTGCCGGGAGAAGCAACAAAAGACGAAATCCCGGGCCAAGGAGAGGCGCTTTGTAAGCGCCTCTCCTTGCCCTACTTCCCCGCCGCCTCCGCGCGCTGGATGCGGGCGGGCACTTCGTTGATCGAATAACCCGCCGCGCGCAGGGCGTCCCACACTTTCACCAGCACGCCCAAGGCGGCGTCGGTGTCCGCTTCCAATTCCAGCCGCGCCGCGGGACGCTCTGCTTTGAGGTCTTTCAGAGCCTGCTCCAGCCCCTCCTCCGCCACGAGGCTGCCGTCGAGCAGGATGTCCTTGTCCTTGGTGATGGTGATGGCCGTGCGGGTGTCTTGCGACGGACTGGCCGCGCCCATTTCCTTCGACTCCGGCAGCGCGATCCTCATATGCGTTTTGTTGCGCCGGAAGGTGGTGGTGGCGATGAAGAAAATCAGCAGGATCACCAAAATGTCGATCAACGACACGATGGGAATCGTGGGCACGGGGCGGCGGGGGCGGCGCAGGTCCATGAAGGCAACGGGTCGGGATCAAGGCTCGGGCGCGCGGCGCACCTCGAAGTGGGCGAAGAAGTCGTGGATGGCCTTGTCCAGGATGCTCTCCAAACGCACCGCGAAACCGTCCAGCCGCCGGGTGAAAAAAGTATGCGCCAGCACCGAAGGCACCGCCACGAAAAGACCGGCGATGGTGCAGCGCAACGCCACGCCGATCTCATGCGCCACCGCCGCGGTGTCCGGCCCGGCGTCGCCGTCCCCGCCGAAGGCCGTGAACATGCCGACCAGCGCCACCGTCGTGCCCATCAGCCCCAGCAGCGGCGCCACCGTCACCATCATCTCCAGAACCGGGATGCCCAGCTCCAGCCGGTGCAGTTCTTCCTTGGCGCGGGTGGCGCAGGCCTGGGCGCATTCATCGCGGGTGTAATAGTCACCGCTCACCGCCACCGCGCCGACACGCGCCAGCGGCGAGTCCTGCCCGGCCAGGAAGGTCTGCAACGGGCGGATGTCTCCTTTTTCCGCGTAAGAAGGCACCGCTGCGAGTTTGACCAGCACCTCGTCCGGCAGCACGCGGTCCGCGCGCAGGCGCAGCGCGGCCAGCACGGTCATGGCCACGGTCGCCATCGAGCACAGCACGATGAGCAGCATCACGTAGCTGCCGGTGGCCAGGAATTCCATGACTCCGCCGCCGCCGGCAGCCGCAAGCCTGAAATCCGAAATTTGAAATCCGAAAAGCGCGTCAATAAATGAGAACATCATACTCAACTTCCAGCCGCCGTCCTTCCAACAAGGGCAGCAAATCTTGGGGGATGGGAGGTATCTCCGCTTCCAGGATGGCCCGCAAGGTGAAATCCACCATTCTCGGGTCCGCCGACTTGGGATCGCTGAGAATCGTGGGCGGCACCACGTTCCCGTCCGGCAGCACGTAAAAGCGCAGTTTCAGGTTGCCAAAGGTCACCGCGTCCGCGTGCCGCCGCCGCAGGGTGTGCCATTTTTTTTCCACCGCGCCGGTGACGGTGCGCATGTACCGGCCCACCGGCGTCTCTGCCGCGTTGACCGCCGTCTCGCCGCGGTTGGACAAAGTGCCGCGCGCCTTGCTGGTGCGGGTGAAGGGGGAAAACGACTCCGCGTCCCGCGGTCCCGCCGTGCGCGTCACCGGGTCCGGCACGGGCACGGCGCGGGGAATGCTGTCCGCCTCGGGCTGCCGCATCTCGACGACCGGCGGCGTGTCCGGCGCCGGTGGTTGCGGGGGCGGTGGTTCATTCGGATTCGGTTCCTCCGGCTTGTCCGGTGTCTCCGCCGTACGCACTTCCAGCGGCAGCCGGTCGGTGGTGATGCGCGCCATGTCGCTCTCATCCCGCTCCCGCATCATCGCCTCCAGCGGCGTCACGGGTTCCGTTTTGGCCACCTCCACGGGCGGCGGTGGATCGGGCGCGGGAGGCGGTGCGGGCTCCACGCTCGCGACCATGGGGGACGGCGGTGGCGCGGCGGGCGCAGGCTCCGCCGGCGGCATGATGAGCGGCTCCGGCGTCGCGCCGTCTTCTTTGATCTCGCCGTCTTTGTAATCGCGGTCCGCCAGTTCGCGCGTCGGCAGGTCGATGCCCTCCTGGGTCGGCATCGCCTTGTCGCCGTCCGGCGCGGCAGGCAGCTCGCTGGCCGCGAGCGTGTTGCGGTCAGAGACGAAGTCCGCCTTTTCCGGCGCGGTCGCGGCGGCGGTGTTTTGCGAGGTGCGAATGAATTGCTTCGGTTCTTCCTTCGGCTCCGGCGGCAATAGAATCTGCTCCGGGTAAAGCAGCGTCACCTCCTCCACCGGCTCGGCCACCGCCATCGCCGCCCATTGGCCGGCGAGGCTGCGGCCCATCTGTAATACCACCCAAAACAGCAGCAAGACGTGCAGCGCCACCGATACAACGATGGCGATTTCCACGTCACGATTCTTGCTGCGCAATGCTGCCGTCACTCTTGTGCATCTTCCGTCCTGAGCGGCGGGAATCAACGGGGAAAATAACGGTCCGGGTTCGGTCTTTTCTCCCGATGAAATCAAGGCTTCAAGACGCCCATTTCATGCTCATGGGATGGCAGTGTCTCCGTTCGAAAATAAAGGGAGAGCCAAAGTCACCGCTCCCCCATGGGATGCGGCGAAGCCAAAAGACGCATTCACTGCCGCTCATCCCACAAAAACCGTTCCAGCCGGATTTTGGTGGCGATGTTTTTCGCCTCGGTGGCGCGCTCGCCGCCTGCCGCGGCGAGGCGTTCGGCCATGCGCGCCGCGCCTTCCCATTGGCCCTGCTTTTGCAGCAATTCCACCGCCAGGAAACCAGCCCGGTAATACCACACTGACACCTCCGGATCCAAGCCGCCCGGCTCCTGGCCGGACCGGACCACCACGTCATGGCAGGCTTCCAGCGCCGCCGCGTCATCCCGGCGCGCGTCCAGGGCGTGCGCCAGCCAGTAGCCCGCGCGCGCGCGCCAAGCCGCGGGCAGGTCCGGCGTGCCCAGCAGTCCGCGCAGCACCGATACGGCGGACGACAGATGCCGGGGCTCCGCGGTACCCATCAGGATGAGCATCTCCGCCTTGTCGCAGAGCAGCAGACGGCGCGTCTCGATGTCCAGATTCTTTTCCGCCAGCAAGCTGTCCACCACCTTCAGCGCCTCCGGCTCCTTGCCCTCACGCCGCTTGGCCGCCGCCTGCTGGATACGCGCCTGCCGGCTGAGCCTGCCGCCCTGCGCCGCCACTTCCTCCCACAAGTCGATCGCCGCGTCCACGTTGCGCAGGTTCACGGCGGATTTGCCGGCGAAATAGAGCGCCGCTTCGGCATAGTCCGAGCGCGGGAAGTTCTTCGCCACCAGCTCGAACTGAGTCCGCGCGTTCGCGTAGTCTTCGAGGCGATAGTAGGCGTCCGCCACTTTCATTTGCACTCCTGCGGCTTGCTCGGATGCCGGCCATTGCTGGAGAAATCGCGCTCCCGCCTCCGTCACGCCTTTCCAGTCGGCTTCGGCCTCCCGGCACCACAGGCGGGTGTAGGCGATGCGTTGGCGGATCGCCTCTTCGGCGGCGGCTTCCGGATGTTTTTCCGCCTCCTCCAGCGCGGTCTCGGCGGCTCGCACCCGCGGCGGCGAGTCCAGCAGCGCCAACTCCGCCAGCGCCACCTGCGCCTCCGCCCAGCGGCGATGATCGGAATAGGTCTCCACAAAACGCGACAACTCCTGCGAGGCCGCCGCATCGCCCTTGGCGGCCAGCGCCAGCGCGCGATCCAACTCCAGGTCCGCCGCTGTTTCCCCGGATTTTTCTCCCGCCGTGAACCCCGCCTGCCCCTGCGCGTCGGTGGCGCTGACGGATTGCAACTGCCCCAGCAGGCTCGCGTAGAGCGCCGTCTCGCCCGCCTTCAACGCCGCCACCGCCGCGTTGAACAAGGAGCGCCGCCGCTCCGGCAGCGCCGCCGCCAAGTCTGCCGCGCGCTGGAACCGCGCCAGCGCCTCGGCGTGCTCCCCGCGCGCATGCAGCACGCCGCCCGCGATCAAATCCACCAGCGACGCGCCACCGCCGCCGTAGCGGTTCCGCCAGATTTCCGCCAGATCCAACACCCGTTTGTCGTGGCCCAGAGCGCCCTCGATCTCCATCGCCTTGCGCATGGCGTCGCTCTCCCGCCGGTGCCCCGGATGCGCCGCCAGCAGGCTCTCCAGCAGCGCCGCCGCCTCCAGCCCCCGGCCTTGCCCCGCCAGCCAGCACGCCGCAAGGTAAAGCGCGTACCCACGGCGCTCAGGCCGCGACTCCTGCGTCATCCATTCGAAGACCGCCTCCGGCAGCCGTTCCCCTTGTCCGCCGGGCAGCGCCTCGCGCACACGCTCCAGCAGCACAAACGCCTCGTGAAAAAAATCCCCTCCCGCGTGCGCCGACAAGAAACGCACCAGCGCCTCCTGTGCCGCTGCCGCGCGGTCCTGCTCCAGCAGGATGCCCGCGTGGAGAAGCGTGGCGGCTTGGTTCAACCGCAGCCCGTCCGGTCCGCCCGGTTTGTTTTTCAACAACGCGGCGGCGAGCTTCGCGGCCTCGTCCAAACGCCCCTCTTGAAACAGCGCCTCGGCTTGGAGAAAGGCCACCCTGCCATCGTCCGGCCCCGGCTCGCGCCGTAGCCGGTCCAGCACCACTCGCTCCCGGCTCACGGTCAGTTCCGACTCGTTGAACATCAGCCGCGCCCGCCGCGCCAGTTCCGCGTCCTCGCTCTCGCGCAACTCCTTGATCTCCCGCCGCGCCAGTGCCTCCCGGCCCTGTGCCAGGAACACCAGCGCCAGACAAAGCCGCGCGCGTTCCGCGTAACGCCCCGCCTTTTCATGATCGCGCAGCACCGCCTCGGCCTCCTCCAGCTTGTCCTGCATGAGCAGCGCCTGGCCGCGCCAGAAGAGCGCGCCATGCGGCCGTGTCTTGCCCTTCAGCAGCGCCAGCACCCGTTCCGGCTGGCGGTCGCGAGTCCAGCCCTCCGCCGCCAGCGTCGCCAGCTTTTCTTTGTCGTCGGCGGACCACTTCGCGCCCTTGCGGGCCAGCAGCGCCTCCGCTTTCAACGCCGCCACCCCCGGCAGACCAGCCTCCAGCGCCTGCCGCGCCTCTGCGTAAGCCGCGTCATCCTCCAGCCCCGCGCCGTGGCACACAACTGCCAGCGACAGGCACGGCAACAGCAGCAACCGAAGCGCGGCGAAAACAAAACGGCGGGGCACAAAAAACACGACGCCAAAGTAACCGCGCCGCAGCCCCCGCGCAAGAAGCCACTGCGCTCTGCCAATAGCGGCGGCGTGGGGCACGGGCGTCTCGCCTGGCCATGTGTGGCGCAACCCGCCCGGCCCAGCGTCGCTGCACGGAGGAAGTCTCACGACTTCCTCTACCGGCAGCCCAACAGCCGTTTCGGAGTGCCGCCATAGGGTCAACCAGAAGCGCGCGCGCCCCCTGTAGCGGAAGTCGTGAGACTTCCCTCAGAGCACCTGAATCCCTGGGGCCGGGATGTGGAACAAGGAGTAACTTCGGGGGAAGTTATTCGGGAGGGCACAGAGAGGCATAGAGGCTGGCTTGCCACCCGCGCCAATCCAGCCTACGCTTCCCCGTGTTCCTGCCCGCCAACCCCGCGAAACGCGCCGCCCTGCTGACGGCCGGTGGTTTGCTGCTGGCGCTGGGATTGAGCCTGCTGCTGTTCCGGCCCGGCGGCGATGACGCCCTTCGCGGCATGGGTTTGTCGTTCCTGCTCGCGGAGGAGAAAAAATGGCGGGCCGAGTTGTGGCTGGAGGGCGACCACATCAACGAGCAGGAACTCTGGCAGATTCAGGAAACGCTGGCCCTGCGCGCCGGCATCAGCACCAACGCCTTCAAGAGCCTGAGCCGCCGCGCCGTCAACGCCAAGGACGCCGCCTACCGCGTGGAGGGCCACCTGCTGGCCGGCAACACCGCCTGGGCCGCGGACATGGCGGGCCGTCTCGCCGCTTGGTACAACGACAAGGAACCGACGGAGCAAGCCCGCTGGCACCATCGCCGCGCCGACGCGCTCTGGCGCGGCGGCTTGGAAGACCCGGCGGCGGAATTGCGAGCAGCGCTGGAGAAACTGCCGCCGCGCGGCTCCGATGACACCCGGCGGGAACTGCTGGCGGACCTCGCCTCCTGGCATTGGGCCAAGGCCAACTTCCGGCCCGAAGACCCGGCGGCGGAACTCGATAAAGCCCTGGCCGCGCTCGATGAATTGCAATCCGCCGCCGCTCCCAAAGCCGGCCCCGCCTGGCACACCGCGCTGCGCCGCCTGCAAGGCCGCTGCCTGCTGCGCCGCGCCTGTTTGGACACGGAGCGGGATCAAAGCAAACTCCACGAAGCCGCCGCCGCCTTCGAGCAAGCCCTGGCCACCGCCTCCAGCGAAACCCGGATCGAAGTCCGCGCCGCCATCCTGCACGACCTCGCCCTCTGCCACCTTGAACGGGGCGAACCGGCAACCGCCGCGCAACGCTTCAATGAAGTGCTGGAAACGCTCAGCCGCCTCGCCCCGGCGCGCGCGGGACAACGCATCGACGTACGCGCGCTGGAGCGACGCCTGACCGCCCGCCTCAACGCGCAAGCCTTCCTGTCCCTGGCACGCGCGCGCCAAGCCGCGACGGAAACAAACCCGGAGCCGCGCGCCACCCTGCTCGCCGAAGCCAAAGAAATCGCCGCCACCGTCCACGGCATGACCCTGCCCGACGACGACGGCCCCGCCTGGATCGTCGCGCAGACAGCGCTGCTGCTAACCCGGCTGGCCGCCGCGGACACCACCGGAGCCGCCACAGCACGCGAGACCGCGCTGCAACACTACCCGCACACCCAAGCCGGCGAACCGGGCGTGCCCTCCTTGGCGGAGATCAAGGCGCTGCGGTGATCTGTGGCGCGACCGGCTCGGTCGCACTCCTTGCCCCACAGTCTCCACTGCAACGAACCGCTGAGAATAATCGTAGCACCTAAAAACCGAGTTGATGGTTGGTAGTTGAGTGTTGATAGTTCAAAACCAGCGGCCTACGCCGAAAGCACCACTTGCCCGGAGAGTGAGTCACTAACGCGGCACAAGCCGCTTATTTTCAGTCTATCAACCATCAACTTTCAACCATCAACCCCGCTTTTAGGTAGCACAGCCCGTCCCGGCTGTGTGTGTCACGGGCGTCTCGCCCCGTGACAGCAGGGATTCGGATAACCTCTAATCCCGCCCGGGCTGGAGTTGGGCGAGTTGTTGATCGATTTCGGAATCCGCAAGGCCGGGAGGCTGGGCAGCGGCGCGGGCCGGCTTGAGGATTTCATTTTCAATGTCCAGCCGGCGGCCAAAAAGAACCTCGAAGAGATCAAGGACATTGAGCCGGAAGGCGTTGGCTCCTTCCTTCGTTTGAACGCAAAGAGACGGTTCGCAGAGGCGGAGATCCTCAATGAGATCGGCTTCGGTCGGATGCCCTTGGCAGAGTTCGCGCACCCGTTGAAAAGCGCGCCGGTCCTTGGGCGCGAGCCCGGCTTGATCCGGCGCGCGTGAACGATGGAGCTTGGCGATCAAAATATCACGCAAATGGGGAACGACGATCTTCAACCCATGCCGCTCCTCGATCCAGGCGCGATGCAGGTAGTGCGGTGTGGCGCGGAAAAGCTGCGGCGGACAGATTTGAATGCCATAAGCCGGGCGCAGCGTGCCGGTCCTGCCCAGACCGAGAGATTTGGCGATTTCACGAAGAAAACCATCGTCAGAAACAACCATGACATCCACGTCGGCGCTGGTGAAGGATTCATCCAAACAAAGCTGGATGGCCGCCGAACCGAACAGGGTGAGCGGCTCACGATACTCCGGCGCCGCATGCCGCAATCCCGCCAAAAAAGCGTCGAGCACCTGTCCCGCCGGGGTGTCCCATTTCGGTGGCGGCGTAGTCCAGTTCATGACGCGGAAGAGCCGGAAGCCTGACCGGCGGGTTGCAGCCAGCGGAGAGCCTGCTGGATGAGGCGGGGTTCGACTCCGGGCGCGGCGGCGAGCGAACGGGCGAGGTCGCACCACTTCCGGCGCTGTTTCAACCGCCCCCCGGCCAGCACGCGCGCCACCATCCGGGCCAGCCGGTAGTAGGAATCCGGGCGGCCCTTTTCAGCCAAGTCGAGCAGACGCCCGGCAAGACCGGCGGCAGGCGGAGCATGAGTGGCGGGCATGAGCCAGTGATAACCGCTTCCATGGGCGTTGGCAAGGTTCAGTGAATTCAGTGAAGCGCCCGCCCGGACCGGAGTTTGAGAAAACGGTTTCCCAGCGCCCGCACCTCCGCATGATCCCGCAAGGATGCTGTTTGCCAAGCATCTGCGTTTGCCCGGCCCAGTCACATCGGCGGACGGAATGTCCCTTGCGAAATTTCTAGGGATGTGAGACATAATGACACTCCAGAACTATGAGCGTGCAGGATAACCCCAATATGGCAAGATTTATGCTTGGTTTTGCGGCATATCCACGTCAAAATGCGAAAATCATGCGCCGCCACGCTTTTTTCCTTGATCAAACTGCCATATGGGCCGCATATAAGGCAGTCACTATTCGCTTTTTTGCGGAATAGTATAATGTTAGGCGGCATTCGCACGCGCCATGAAAACCATCACATCTATCCTCGGAGAGTCAGTGGCAGCCACGCTTGTCATCATCGTCTGCCTGTCGCTGCCATCGCTGTTCGGTTTGCCCATTTGGACTCTGCCGCTTTTTGGCGTGCCAGCGATGCTTTATCTCGACTGGCGACTTGGGGAGCGACGCTGGCCACGTTGGAAGATTGTTCGCTGGGTTGTTGGCATGAGCTTGTTCCTGTTCCTTTGGACACGATTCGTGCCTACTGATTATTGGTGGTTGCTCTTTGTGGTGCTCATCATTTTTCCGCCGAGTTCGTGGTTGTTTTGGCGGAAGGCCAAGAGAGAGGATTCACACCATGCCGCCTAACCATGCGCTGCAGCGAACCCGGCCTGAGCACCGCAGTTGCAATTCACGCGTCCCGTGGGCCGGGTCGCTGAGCTTGGGTCGTCGTCGTTAGGCCACATCACACGCCATGCCCGCAGGAATTAGCAATCCAGTCATAGGCTACATCGGCTTCTGTGCCGTGAAGTTCGCAGGCTACTCGCTCGCTGCCCGATTCATCTCGCGCAGCTACCAGCGCACTGACCGCAGCGCATTTGTAGTCGGCGGCGTGCGGACTCTCATCGGCATGGCCGCTGGCGCAGCTTACTTCAGCTTGTGGCGGCTCATTCCCGGAGTAGCGGAGGCTGGCGGCCTCGGCTACTTGGGCGGCTTGATTCCCGTTCGGCTCGCCGAGTGGTGGCTTTTGTTGTGGCTCTTTTACGACCGACAGCTACAGCAGACACGCAAGGATTGGCGCACTGTTGCCTTAGCTACGGTTTGGTCATACGCTCTGGACGTGCCAGCACTCATCGGATTTTTAGTCACTGGAGGAGTATGGGTTTGTTGAGTCAGACATTGTGGCCTAACCATGCGCTGCAGCGAACGTGCGCCCCGCTTTTCCGTTCCGAGTCTTGGGAGATTTTGGACGCGGACTGTGCGCTCCACCGTTTCGCCCGGCGCACGTCGCTGAGCTTGGGTTGCCCTTGTAGAGCCATGAACGAGAGTCGATCCATTTCCGCAGGTGCGCCGCGCTACTCCGCATTCCGTCGGTTTCTTGTCAGTTTCCTCGCCGCCATCGGGACTCTGGCATTCTTTATCGTTGTTTCAGTCGCCACATCTCGCAACTGGTTTCACGATGGAGCCGACACGGCAGTTGCCAGATGGTTCTCGCTGCCGTGGGAGTGGTCCTTCTTTATCGCTGCGTCGTCACGCGCGACAGGCTGGGTTTATCTCAGCATCGTCGCCATTTTGCCGCTCACCGCCTACATGCTGTTCTATTTTGCGCTCTTTAGCGCCATCAGTGCATTCCGCTCGTCGCGCCCTCATCAACTCGACCGCAACGCCTAACTTGCGATCGTTGAAGTGAGGCGCCCGCCCGGACCGAAGCTTGAGAAAACGGTTTCCCTGCGCCCGTACCTCTGGATGATCCCGCCATGAAA
>CAZNKC010000075.1:0-21665 GCA_964573315.1 uncultured Verrucomicrobiaceae bacterium
GCGTCCAAAAGCTTGACGGCGGCCTGCGGCTCGAGGTTGTTGGTGCCGGGCCAGGTTTCATAACCGCCCAGCTCGAAATGGCGCGGCGTGGGCATGTAGCCGTAATAACCGTGCGCCAGCTCCACCATGAAGGATTTTTTGAACGGGCTGCGCTCTCTGAATTCGACACCCGTCTCGACAAAGGTCTCGCAGGGAGACGTGCCGATGCAGATGTCGCCGATGCGCAGCGCCTGCACGGGCAGCTTGGTCTCGGGACTCGCCTCGGCGAGCCGTTGCACGCGGCCGGCGTAGGACAGCGGCAGGCTGGCTTTGCCTTGAATGCGCGGCGCGGTGGCCTCGGTCTGTTTCGCCCACCCGATCAATTCCGGCTCGATGGTCCGCCACTTCACATCCAGCTCGCGGTAGCGGGCGGCGAGCGGGGCGCTGTCGCTCCAGGTTAGGCCGGCCAGCGCGCCATTGACTTTGCCGGCCACGTCCTCGGCCACATAAGTCATCTGCTCGTAAGGCGCCTTGCGCGCGCGCGGCTGGCGGAAGTTGACGTTGTTGATGTCGCCGCTGGTGCCGTTGGCCATCATGGCGACAAAGGGCGGGTCTTCCTCCGCGCCGGGCTGGAGTTTTTTCAGAGCCTCGCAATAGATGCCGTAGTAGTCGGCGGAGACGTGGCCGGAGCCGACGCCGCCGACGTAATGCAGCGAGTAAGCGGAGAGCACGGAGATGAGCCGCCCTTCCGGCTCGCGCAGGGCGATGAAGGAGATGGTGGGATCGGTGGGGCCGGCGGGTTCGACGAGATCCGGGCTGCCGCCGCTGGGGTTCATCTTCACTTTGTCGATCTTGCCAAACGGGCTGGGCGGCGCGGTGCCTTCCTTCATGATCCAGCGGCGATTGAAAACATGCTCCGGCGCATCGACGGTGCCGAAGGCGATCTGCGCGGGGCGCAGCAGGTTCAGCGCGCGGCGCACGCCATCGGCCACGCGGCGGGCCACGAAACGCTGGTAGTCGCTCAATTCCATGTCGGAGGAAAAGGTGCGCGGGTTGGTGCCCATCGCGTTGACGGCGGAGTGGGTGTGGGTGCCGGAGATGAGCACATTGGCGGCGGGGATGCCGGTCTCGGCCTCGATCAACCGCCGCGCCTCCACCGAGACGCTGCGGTGCAGGCCGAGGAGGTCACAGACCACGATGGCCAGCTTCGTCTCGCCGTCGTCGAGCACCAGGCAGCGCGCGTGCAGTTCGTCATGAACGTGCGTGGCCGGAAAAGGCAGGAACCCACCGACGACTTCACCGCCGAGTTCCGGGGTAATGTTGCTGGTGGCCGCGCCGGCGCGCAGCGCGGCTTTGGCGGCATCCGCCGCGTTCAGGGAGACCGTCGTGAGGGCGAGAAGAAGAGCGAGTGTGAGGTGACGCATGGAGAACAATACTTGGCTGGAAAAGGAAGTTTTTCGCCCGGTCGCGATAAAAGGGCGGGCTTACGCATGAAAAAACGGGTTCATCGGCAGCCCGCTGCGCGCTCGTTCTATAACGCGATCCTCACGCTGAAGATAGGATGAAGGGAGACACCGCAGAGATTGGATGAGCGCAGAGTTTGGATTCCGAAAACCCTTCTCTGCGCCCATCCAATCTCTGCGGTGTTGCATTCAATTCGTGATGCTTCACGATCTCCTCCCATCTGTCTTTTCCTTCTCCCCCATTCCCCTGTCCTCATTCCTCTGTCATCCTTCCTCCTTTTCCGGGGTTTTGTGGGCCGGAAAATAAGTGTCATTTCCCGGCCAGCACCTGCTCGATGAACCCGGTCACATGCGGCCAGCATTCCTTGCCGCAACGCCCGTGGTTGGCGCCTTCGATGACAATTTGACGGACGTTCGGATGGCCGACCAGTTTCATCATGGAGACGAAGTACAGGTTTTCCTCGGCGCGCATATTCATGTCCACCTCCCAGCCGCCGGTGATGGCAAGCGTGGGCGGAGCGTCCGCGCGGACGTGATGGAGCGGCGCGAAGCGGTCGATGAAGGGCCGGATCTGGCCCGACTCAATGCCCTGCTCCTTGCGCACCGTTTGATGCGTGATCATCTGGCCGGTCACCGGGATCAAGGCGGCGATGCGGTCGGCATCCACGTCGTGTGCGGCGAGGTAGCTCTTGTCCAGCCCGATCATCGCGGTGAGATAGCCGCCCGCCGAGGTGCCGGTGACGAATATCTTCGCGGGATCTCCGCCATGCGCCTCGACGTTTTTGAAAGTCCAAGCCAGAGCCGCCGCCGCGTCCTCGATATAGGCCGGATGCCGCGCCTCGGGGCTCAGGCGGTAACTCACCCCCACCACGCCCCAGCCCCGGTTCTTCAAAGCCTCGGGAATGGAGCGATTGCCCTTGGTGAGACCGCCGCCATGATAATAGACCACGGTCGGGAATCCTTTCACGCCAACAGGCCGGTAGAAATCCAGCAGGCATTTCTCCGCGACATAACCGGAAGCAGCCCGTTCCTCGGCGCTGCGGTAGGGGATGGCCTTGTCCAGTTGATAGCCGTCACTTTGCACGGGCGTTTGAGCGGCAGCGGAGCAGACAGCGAGAAAAAGAGCGAGGGCGAGATGGCGCATGGAGAACTATACTGACGGAAGAAGGAAATTTTGCGTCCGGCTTCGACAAAATGGCGGTTGGTTTGCGTGGGCACGCATTTCAAAGCCCGGCGAACCAGCCACTCGTTCTATTTTGCCGCAGAGAGGCAGAGGGGCAAAGGACGCAGAGGAAGATATAACCACTCTGCGTTCTTTGCCCCTCTGCCCCTTTGCGGCAACATCCGAATGGCTTGGAAGCAAGTTTTTGCCCGCGCCTGAAAGCCGCGCCGTGGCATTGGCTTATCTGTCTCCCGCCATGAAGCCTTCCACCTGCACTCTCGCCGTCCTGCTTGCTACCGCGTTTTGCGCCCGCGCCGAGCCTGTCCAACTCGCCCGCGACGCCGCGCTTTCGCCCGATGGCGCCACGCTCGCCTTTGCCTGGCGCGGTGATTTGTGGAGCGTGCCGGTGGAGGGTGGCCGGGCGCGGCAGTTGACTTGGCACAGCGCCGAGGAATCCTCGCCCGCGTACTCGCCCGACGGCAAGCGCCTCGCCTTCATCAGCGACCGCGAAGGCAGCCGGCAGGTCTATGCGATGCCCGCGCGTGGCGGCGAGGCGCGGCAGCTCACCCAGCACACCGAGGGCTACGACCTGCGCGAGTGGATGCCGGACGGCAGCCGCCTGCTGGTCGGCATCAACCGCGATTTCTCCTGGATGCGCGTCCCGCGCTCGTCCCGGCTCGCCCTGCTCGACACGCGCGGAAACAAAGCCGAGAGCCTGCTCTTCGACGACTACGCCTACGAAGCCGCCGCCGCGCCCGACGGCAACCGCTTCCTCTTCATCCGCGAGGGCGAGCTTTGGTGGCGGCAGGGTTATCAAGGCAGCCGCTCCGGCCAAGTCTGGCTGTTCGACAGCGGAAAAAACACCTTCCAACAAATCAAAGCCGATGACACCGAATGCCGCTGGCCGTTGTGGAAACCCGGCGGCGACGGCTTCTACTATGTCAGCAGCCGCGACGGCACGTTCAACCTCTGGGAGCACGACCTCGTCTCCGGCAAGGACACCCAGATCACCCGCTACCGGGGCGACTCCGTCGTTTTCCCCACCCTCGCGCGCGACGGCAAAACGCTCGTCTTCCGTCATCGCTTCGACCTCTACCGCTGGCATCCCGGTGAAAAAGGCGACCCCGTGAAGATCGACATCCGCGCCGCCAGCGACACCGCCGCGCCCGCCATCGAGCGGCCCGTGCTTTCCCAAGCCACCGCCGTCACCCACACCCGCGACGGCTTGCAAATGGCCTTCATCGCCGGCGGCGACGTCTGGGTCATGGACACCGAACTCAAGGAGCCGCGCCGCGTCACTTACACCGCCGAGGAGGAGCGCGGCGTCACCTTCGCCCCGGACGGCAAAAGCCTCTGGTTCATCAGCGACGCCGGCGGCCAGACCGACATCTGGAAGGCCGCGCCCAAAATCCCCGCCAAACCCTGGTGGGAAAACAGCGAATTCGTCCTCACCCGCGTCACCAACGACCCCGCCGCCGAGTCCAGCCTCCAATTCAGCGCCGACGGCAAAAAGCTCGCCTTCATCAAAGAGCGCGGCGACCTCTGGCTGGCCGACGGCGACGGCAAAAACGCCAAGCGCATCCTCGAATCCTGGAACACGCCCAGCTACGACTTCTCGCCCGATGGCCGCTGGCTCGTTTATGCCCTCAACGACGAATGGTTCAATAGCGACATCTGGCTGCTCCCGCTCGACGGCTCCCGCCCGCCCTTCAATCTCTCCCGCCATCCCGACAACGATTACTCCCCCGTGTGGTCGCCCGACGGCAAAAAAATCGCCTGGACCGGCCGGCGCGAAAACGGCGAGATCGACATCTTCTACGCCTGGCTGCGCGCCGAGGACGGCGAGCAAAGCAAACGCGAGCGTGTCCTCGCCAAAGCCCGTGAGAAATTCAAAAAGCCCGCCGCCGCGTCTCGCCCCTCTTCCACCCCCGCCGCGCCGAAGCCCGCCACGGCACCAAAGCCGGCACCTGCTCCCGCCGCCGATCCCAAACCCACGCCCGCCGCCGCCTCCAAAGATCAAACCACCGCGCCCAAGCCCCAAGCCAACCCCGAACCTAACACCTCATCCCAACCCAAAGCCCAACCTAACACCCCGAAACCCGCCCCCAAACCCGCCGCGCCGCCGCCCTTGCGCATCGACTTCGACGGCATCCACGAGCGCATCCACCGCATCTCCATCCCCAACACCAACGAAAGCGGCCTCGTCTGGTCGCCGGATTCCAAAAAGCTCGCCTTCAGCGCCACCGTCGCCGGCAGGCGCGGCACCTACACCGTCGAGCCGCCGGACAATGCCAGCCCCAAACTGCTCGCCACCACCACCGTCAACTCCCCGCTCTGGCTCAAGGAGGGCGACCAAATCACCGGCCTCAACAGCGACGGCAAACCCGTCTCCCTCTCCGCCGCCCGGGGCACCACCACCACCCGCTCCTTCCTCGCTCGTCACACCGTGGACCGCGCCGCCAAACAACGCGCCGTCTTCGACCAATGCTGGCAGGTCATGCGCGACCGCTATTACGACGAGAGCCTCGGCAACCGCGACTGGGACGCCGTCCGCAAAAAATACGCCCCCGCCGCCGCTGCCGCGCCGGACATGCGCGCCGTGCAGGACGTGGTGCATTTGATGCTGGGCGAGCTGAACGGCTCCCACCTCGGGTTCAGTCTCAACTCCACCACCGGCACGCGCGGCGGCGGCTGGCGGGAGGAGACCGCGCACCTCGGCCTGCGTTTCGACCCCGCCCACCCCGGCCCCGGCTGGAAGGTGCATGACGTCATCCGCAAAAGCCCCGCCAGCCAAAAGCTCAGCCGCATCCACCCCGGCGAGATCGTGCTCAAAGTGGACGGCCAGGACGTCACCCCCGCCACCGAACCCAGCACCGTGCTCAACGGCCCCCTCGAGCGCGACATCACCCTGCGCGTCCGCGCCGCCGGCGACGACGGCAAGGAGCGCGACGTCACCCTCCGCCCCATCACCTACACCACCGCGCGCGACCTGCTTTATGACCAATGGATCGAGGAAAACCGCGAGCGTGTGGACAAAGCCTCCGGCGGCAAGCTCGGCTACCTGCACATCCGCGCCATGGACAACGCCAGCTTCCACCGATTCCAGGAGGAACTCTACGCCGCCGGCGCCGGCAAGGACGGCCTCGTCATCGACGTGCGTGAGAACGGCGGCGGTTCCACCACCGACCACTTGCTCACCGCGCTCACCCAGCCACGCCACGCCATCACCATCCCGCGCGGCGGCGACCAGCCCGGCTACCCGCAGGATCGCTCCGTTTATGCCACCTGGGAAAAACCCATCGTCGTGCTCTGCAACCAGAACAGCTACAGCAACGCCGAGATTTTCAGCCATGCCATCAAGCTGCTCAAGCGCGGCCAAGTTGTCGGCGTGCCCACCGCCGGCGGCGTCATCAGCACCGGCTCTGCCTCCATCATGGACGCCGGCACCCTGCGCCTGCCCTTCCGCGGCTGGTATGGCTTGGAAAGCGGCCTCGACATGGAACTCAACGGCGCCGAGCCCCACCACATCCTCTGGCCGCAGCCCGGCGAACTCGCCGCCGGCATCGACCGCCAGCTCGAAAAAGCCGTCACCGTCCTCCAAACCAGCGTCGCCGCCTGGCAAGCCCGCCCCCAGCCCAAGCTGCAAAAAGCCAGCGAACGCTTCGGCAAGCCGTGAGGCCGGCATGGCGGGCAAAGGGCAGGGCGCAGAGAGCAGAGCGGAATACCAAAGTACCCCGCCTCTCCGAGGCGGGCACCCTTTCACCCGCCTCGGAGAGGCGGGGTACTTTCTCTCTGCCTCCCTGCACATCGCGCCTCCCCCTGTCCTTGCCCGGCATCTCTTTCCGTTTGCCGCGTGGGAAAGTCAGGTAACAAGGCAGGCGCACTACTTGGCGCGGAAGCTGCCGGGAATCAATGGCTCCAGCGCGCCGAAGATGATGGCCTCGACGCCGCTGGCGAAGCGGGTGGGGCGGGCGTAGTAGATCATGGAGCGGTCGGCTTCATAACCGCCTTCTTCCCACACGCGTTGCGAGGGGATGTAGCAGGGCACGTCGTTGGTGTAGCCGTTCACCCACAGGCGTTGGCGATCCCAGTCTTTTTTCAAGCGCAGTCCGTAGTCCACCACGACCTCGCCCGGCAGGTTCACGAGGCAGAGGGTGTTGTCAAAAGTCCAGACTTGGACGGTGTAGTCGAGCGCTTCCGGCGGCGGCTGGCCGGCGTCGAGCCGGGCGAGGAATTGCCGCGCGTGATAGGCTATGTATTTGTTGGCGTCCGCGGTTTTTTCCACCCAGTCTTCGCGGCTCAAGCCGCCTTCAAAGGGCAGCTTCACTTGTTGCGTCCTGGCCGTCACCGGGCCGGTGACGGGCCGCAGGGCGCCGGCCATGACGCGGCCGGCCGCCGTGGCCAGTTCGGCGCCGTGTTGTTCGGCGAGGCCCAGCTCGCGGCGCGGGAAGGGGTTTTGATCCGCGCCGCAGCCGATGGCTACCAGCGCCACCGCGCCGGGATAGGCCTTTTGCAGACCGGCCTGGGCGCTGCCGGCCCAGTCGCCGTGGATTTCGTTGATGCTCAGGGTGGTGCAATGGCAGGCGTAGCTGGTGTAGATGGCGAGCGTCTTGCCGTCCGCGCCGGTCACGCGCAGCACCGGCAGATCGTGATCCACCGGGCCGGCTTCGTTGACGTCGTTGGCGATGCCCGTGGGGGTTGGTTTGCGCCGGTTCTTGGCGAAGCCGGTTTTTCCGATTTCCCAGTCCAGCGTTGCCGGAGCCAAGTTGTCATGCGCGGATTTGACCAAGGTGGCGAGGGCGGCGGTCAAAAAGTCCGTGTAAGCGTTCACGCCGTCCGTTTCCTCCGGCGTCAGGTCTTGGCCGAACATGAAGGACAGCGCGCCGCGCAACATCGGCGCGCAATGGGTGTGGCTGGAGTGCAGCGCGAAGCGTTCGTCGCGCAGCGGCACGCCGTCCGCCAGCGCGCGCTTCATCACTTCGGCGCGGATCTCCGCCGGCACGGCGCAGTTGTCCACGGTCACGATGACGAGCGGGGTCTCGTCGTCCCAGCGCAGCGCCAGCGCCTTGGCGAAGATGCGTTGCGCCACGCCTTCGTGCGTGGTGGTGCGGTTGCCGTAACCGCTGAGTCGCAGCGGGCGGTCCGGGGTGATGTCCACACTGGCCGCGCCGGCTTGCCAGGCGGCGGATGCAATGTTCGGGTTCAGCACGAGGGCGCAGGCGGCGAGAAAGAGGAGGCGGTTCATGTGCTGCATACGCGGCGGCTGGGTGGGGTTTTGCGGGAGGGCGGGATTGTATTCCCGCCCATTTCTCTGTGGGCGGAGGTGGCGCGGAGCCGGGGCGCAGGGCGAAAAAGCTCCGCACCGCCTCCGCCCGCGAACAAGTGGGCGGGAATACAATCCCGCCCTCCGTCATAAGGGCCGCATTCTGGCGAATGCGCCTACGAGGGGCGGCGAGCCAGCGGCTCGCGCCACGGTGACAGATGACGCGTGGTGGCGGCGATTACTAATTTCCAATATCAACCTTGCCTTCCATGACACGCTGCTTTTTCTCCCGAATCGTCCCCGCCTTGCTGTTCTTGTCCGCCGTCCTCGCGCATCCCGCTGCGGCGCAGGAGGAGCTGGCGCCGTTGAACCGGTTTCCGCGCATGATGCAGGAGTGGCTGGTGGATCAGGTGCGCGCCGCCGAGGCGCGCGGTGATGAGAGACGCGCGGCGCTCAAGACGCGGGCGGACGCCGAGGACTATGTGAAGTCCGTGCGCGAGCGCATCCGGCAGTGTTTCGGCCCGGAGCCGGAGCGGACGCCGCTCAACGCGCGTGTCACCGGCAAGGTGGAGCACGAGGCCTATCACATCGAGAACCTCGTCTTCGAGAGCCGGCCCGGCTTTCTCGTTACCGCCAATCTCTATGTGCCGAAGGGCCGGGAGTTCCCACTGCCGGGTGTCATCGGCACCTGCGGCCACTCGGCCAACGGCAAGGCGGCGGAGGCTTATCAAAGCTTCGCGCAAGGGCTGGCGCGCATGGGTTATGTGACGCTGATCTTCGATCCTCCCGGCCAGGGCGAGCGGTTCCAATACCTGAAAGAAGGGCTCAAATCCCGCTACAATCCCGGCACCAGCGAGCACATCCAGGCCGGCAATCAGATGGCGCTGGTGGGCGAGTTCATCGGCTCCTGGTTCGCCTGGGACGGCATCCGCGCGCTGGACTATCTGATTACCCGGCCGGAGGTCGATCCTCAGCGGGTGGGCGTCACCGGCAACTCCGGCGGCGGCACGCAGACCACCTGGCTGTGCGGTTTGGAGGATCGCTGGAGCATGGCCGCGCCCGCTTGCTTCGTCACCACCTTCCGGCGGGATGCCGAGAACGAGCTGCCGCAGGACACCGAGCAATGCCCGCCCGGCGTGCTGGCACGCGACCTCGACCACTCCGACTTCCTGGCCGCGCTGGCGCCCCGGCCCGTCATCATCCTGGCCAAGGAGTTCGACTACTTCGACGCGCGCGGCTCCGAGGAGGCGCTCGGGCGGCTGCGCAAGTTATACGGGTTGTTAGGCAAACAAGACAACGCCGCCCTGCACATCGGCCCGAGCTATCATGGTTACACGCAGGAGAACCGCGAGGCGATGTACCGCTTCTTCAACGGCGTGACCCGCATCTCCGAGGCGCAGACCGAGCCGGAATTGGTCATCGAAAAAGACGAGACGCTGTGGGCCGCGCCGCAGGGCCAGGTCCACGCCGGCGGCGGCGAGGCGCGCACGATTTTTTCCTTCACCAGCGAGAAGGCCGGGAAGCTGGCGGCAGCGCGTGGCGGCACGGTGTCCGGCGCGGCTTTGAAAACCGCCGTGCGCGAGGTGTTGCAACTGCCCGACGCGGCGGAAGACGTGGCGGACTACCGCATCCTGCGCGGCATGGGCAACCGCCAGTATCCGGCCAAAGGCTACTGCGCCTACGCGGTGGAGACGGAGCCGCGCGTCCACGCGCTGGTGACGCGGCTTTACGAGGACACGCTCACCTCGCGCCCGCCGGGAGATCGCAAGCGCGCCGTGCTCTACGTCTCCCATCGCTCCGCCGACGCGGACTTGCGCGGCGAGCCGCTGGTCAAAGAATTGATCGCCGCCGAACCGGACGCCGCCTTTTATGCCATGGACGTGCGCGGCAGCGGCGATTCGCAACCGGACATCTGCGGCAAGGACCAGTTCAACCGGGGCTACGGCAGCGATTACTTCGTCAGCGCCTACTCGTTGATGCTGGATCGGCCTTACCTCGGCCAAAAGACCCACGACGTGCTGCGCGTCATCGACTGGCTGCGCGCCCAGGGCCATGAGGAAATTCACTTGGCCGGGCGCGGCTGGGGCGCGCTGCCCGCGGCGTTTGCGGCGTTGCTGCATGACGGCGTGAAACAGGTCACGCTCAAGAATGCGCTCACTTCCTATCAAGAGGTGGCGCAGACGGAGGATTACAAGTGGCCCTACGCGGTGATGCTGCCCAACGTGCTTGCCGCCTTCGATCTGCCGGATGTTTATGCCGCGCTGGAGGCCCGCGGTTTGAAAAACCTGGAGCCTTGGGGCGCGCTGGACGGGATGAAGGAGTAGCACGGGCTTTCAGCCTGTGACGAGTGGTGCAGGCATTTTGCCGCATGGGTGAGCCGGGCATTTTGTTCGGTTCATGGGTGGAGTGCGAGTGATGGCACTCGCACTCCAAGCGGGTGAGGGCACCCGCGCTCCGTTTATGGCGCTTCCTCGGCGCGGCCGGTCATGGGGACGAAGCGCACGGGCAGCACGGACTTGCGGCGCAAGCTGCCGTCTTCATTTTTCTCCAGCAGGATCAATTCCTGCGAGCCGCGGTCGCCGACGGGGATGATCATGCGGCCGCCGGGGCGGAGCTGGCCGACGAGCGGTTGCGGCACGGCTTCGGGGGAGCAGGTGACCATGATGGCGTCGAACGGCGCGGCCTCCGGCCAGCCGGCGTAGCCGTCGCCGATGCGCAGTTGGATTTTTTCATAGCCGTTGGCGCGCAGCACGCGCGCGGCTTCGCGGCCAAGAGGCTCGACGATCTCGATGGAATAGACTTCGGCGCCGAGGGCGGCGAGCACGGCGGCTTGATAGCCGCTGCCGGTGCCGATCTCCAAGACCTTCTCGCCCGCCTTCGGATCGAGCGCGGCGGTCATGAAGGCGACGATGTAGGGCTGGGAGATGGTCTGGTCGTGGCCGATGGGCAGGGCGCGGTCGGTGTAGGCGTGGACGCGCAGGTCCGCCGGCACGAAGAGATGGCGCGGCACGCTGCGCATGGCCTCCAGCACGCGCGGGTGGGTGATGTCACGGGCGGGCGCGGCGATCTGCGTGGTCACCATGCGTTCGCGCTGGACGCGGAAGGCGTCCTCGTCCGTTGGCGTGTCGCCGGAGCAGGCGCCGGGCGTTGTCATGAGCAGGAGGCAGGGGAGGACACGGTTCATCCGAAAAAGGAAGTTGAGAGTTGAGTGTTGAGTGTTGATAGCTCAAAATCAGCGGCATACGCCGGAAGTTCCATTCGCCCGAAGGGTGAGTCCCCTTGGCGGCACAAGCCGCTCATTTCCAGCCTCTCAACTCTCAACCATCCACTCTCAACTCTGTTTTTAGGTTCATGCCGGGTCACGGTTTTGGTTTTTTGACCGCCTCGGCTTTGGGCGGGTGGCGGTCGTTCTCGATCCAGGTTTCCAGGCGTTTGCGGAAAAGCTCCACGGGCAAGGCAAAGGTGCTGATGCGGTCGGCGCGGGCGATGTTGATGGCGACGGCGCGGCCTTCGAGGTCGAAGACGGGGCCGCCCATGTCGTGGGGGTTGAGCGGCAGGTCGTGCTGGATGACATCGGGGAAATCGTCGGTGCGCAGGGAGGTGCCGCCGTTGGCGTAGTCGTCCCCCTGGAAGTTGGCGATGACGCGGGAGCGGCTGGCGAGCCGTACGCGGCGGGAGATTTCCTGGCCGTCGCGCAGGAGGCGCAGCAGGATTTCCTCGCCCGGCTGACGCTTGCGCACGAGTTCGTTGACCCGCTCCATGGAGGGCACGGGCTGGCCGGCAATCTCAATCAGGATGTCCTTGGCGCGCAGTCCGGCGGCGCGGGCGGGGCTGTCCGGCGCCACTTGGGTGATGAGCACGCCTGACGGTGTTTTGTTTTTGCCGGTGTCCGGCGGCGCGGGCGGCTGCCCCATGCTGATGCCGAGGGCGGCGCCTTCGCCGGGGATGGGGCGGCGCGCGGCGCTGAGCACGCCCAGCCGCAGCCACGGCTGCCAGCCGGGTGTTGGGTCTTGTTTGCTGTGCCGGATCAGGCCCGGCGCGCACAGCCACTCTCCCAGCTCCGCCGGTCCCTTCGACGCCCAGGACACGGGGGCAAAGACCGTCTTCCGGTCCTCCAGCACCGCTTGGCCAAGCACCAAATCCAGCTTCACATCCCGGCGCACTTCGCGCACCGGCAGTGACTCATCGCCGGGCCGCGTGCGCAGGCGATACTTCGCCAGCCGCGGCAGCTCCGAGGCTTTCGATAAAAAATAGCCGTCCGCACTCACGAAGGTGACGGCGGCCAGCGGTCTGCCGCGAGTACTTTCCAGCCAGCCGCTCTGCGGCAGCACGCGGTCTTCGAGCTCCTGCAAGGCGCGGCGCACTTCCGGGCCGTTGACCAGCGGCAGCGGCAGCAGGGAGTCCGGCAGCTTTTGCAGGCGGTTGTCGGCGGCAGAGGCGGTGTGGCCGGCGGCGAGCGCGAGCGCGGCCAAGCAGATGATCCGGCGTGTCAGCGGCGCGGGTTTCATGGTTTTTCCTCCTTGGCTTTTTCTTTCGCTGCCTCCTCCGGCGCGGCGTCCGTTTTTTCCACGGGTTTCTGGCCCAGCTTCACTTCCAACAGACGCTCGTTCTCGCCGCGGCGGATTTTCAGGGTGATCAAATCTCCCGGCGCGCGCTGGCGGACGATGGCGGCGAAGTGGCGGTCATCAAGCAGCGTCTCGCGGTTCAACTCCAGCAGGTGGTCGCCCGCGCGCAGGCCGGCTTTGGCGGCGGGCGAGTCGGCGAGCACTTCCTCGACCTCGATGGCGGATGCGGACGCCGCCGGTGGCGAGCCATCGGCGGCGGGCTGGAGAGCCACGCCGAGGTAGCCGCCGCTGCCGGTGGCCCAGGTTTGGATCACCTCGTTGCCCTTCATGCGGTCCCAGGAGCGGAGAAAGGGGGCCATCGAGACATGCACGTTTTGGTTTCGCTCGGACAAAATCTGGCTGTGGATGCCGATCAAGCGTCCGCGCAGATCGAAGAGCGGCCCGCCGGAGTCGCCGCCCATCAGCACGCAATCGGTCTCCAGGCTGTTGGCTTTTTGTTTGAGCACGCGGCCCACGCGCAGCACTGGCCCGCGCGCCTTGTCCAGGCCGCCGGGATGCCCCAGCGCGAAACACCAGCCGCCGACCGCCACTTTGGCCACGTCCCGCTCTACCTCGACGAAGGGCCAGACGCGCTTTTTGTCGCGGAGCTGGGCCAGGCCGGCGTCGGTCTTTTCATCGAGGCCGAGCGCGGTGGCCACCGCCTTCTCGCCGTCCGGCAGCACCACGCTGATGCGCGCGCCGGGCTTCATGGTGACGTGGGCGGCGGTGAGGATGAGACCGTCAGGGGACACGATCACGCCGCTGGCCGTGCCGTCGCCGTGGCGCAGCACCACCAGGGACTGGCTGACGCGCGGCAGGTTGTTTTGCACGGTTTTTTGCACCTCCCGCAGCGTCGCGAGGTCGAGCGGCGGCGTCTCCGGCGCGCCCGCAGCCTTCGCCGTCGTTACTGCGGCGGGCAGCAGCAAGGCCGCCAGCAGAGCGTGGGAAAACCGGAAAACGGAGAACATGACAGGGAAGATACGTCTGAAACTGGAAAAGATCAACGTTGGCGCGAGCCTGGGCTTGCGTAGTTTCGAGCGGCACTCGAAACGGGAGGAGGGAATAAGGGGGTAGGAAAATCTATGGCAGGAAGATTTTCCAAATGAGCCGTGGACCATGCAGATGACACGGATTGAGGGGGGATTCTCAACAATCACGTCCATTTGTGGGTATGCGCAGCCATTCGCGTTAAAACCATTTTCCTGCCATAGATTTTCCTACCCTCACCAACCGGAGGCGGGAGGGATTCGAGTGCCACTCGAATCTACTTCCACACCGGCGCGAAGCGGTTCTTCACCGAAACGCGGTTGAATTCCGCGCGCGGCTGGGCTTTGCTGCCGTGTTTCCCTTCTCATCCCCCCAAGCACTCACTCACTCTCATGAAATACGATCTCATCGTCATCGGCGGCGGACCTGCTGGCTACGTCGGCGCCATCCGGGCGGCTCAACTCGGCAAAAAAGTGGCCTGCGTGGAGATGGATCGTGCTTGCGGCACCTGTCTGAACTGGGGTTGCATCCCGACCAAGGCGCTGCTGAAAAACGCCGAGCTTTACCATACGCTCACGCATCGCGCCGAGGAGTTCGGGTTGAAAATCGGCAGCATCGAGTACGACTGGAGCAAGGTCATCGGCCGCAGCCGCAAGGTGTCCGACAAGCTCTGCGGCGGCATCGAGTTCCTGTTCAAGAAGAACAAGGTCGATTACCTGCGCGGCGCCGCCAAGATCCCCGCCACGGGCCAAGTGGAAGTCACCGGCGCGGACGGCAAGAGCGAGACCCACGAGGCTGCGAACATTTTGATCGCCACCGGCGCCACCAGCCGCGACATGCCCGGCCTGCCCTTCGACGGCAAGACCGTCATCAGCAGCAAGGAAGCGATGACGCTGGAGCAGCAGCCCAAGAGCATCGTCATCATCGGCGCGGGAGCCATCGGAGTCGAGTTCGCCTACTTCTTCAACGCCTACGGCACCCAGGTCACGCTCGTCGAGATGGCGCCGAACCTCCTGCCCGTGGAGGACACCGAGGTCAGCCAGGCTTTGGAAAAATCATTCAAAAAACAGGGCGTCCGCTTTTTGACCAACACCAAAACCACCGCCACCAGCACGGACGGCAAAAAGGTCAGCATCACCGTCGAAGGCGCGGCCAATGAGACGCTGGAGGCGGAGGTCTGCCTTGTCGCCATCGGCGTGAAGCCGGTGCTGCCGGAGGGCGTCGAGTTCAAGCTCACCGAGCGCGGCTGGCTGCACACCGACGACCGCTACCAAACCAGCGTGCCCGGTGTCTATGCCGCGGGCGACATCATCGGCCCGCCCTGGCTCGCCCACGTCGCCAGTTACGAGGCGATCCAGTGCGTGGAGGGACTCTTCGCCAAGCACAAGCCGAAGAAAGTCGGCGTTTTCCCCGGCTGCACCTACTGCCATCCGCAGGTGGCCAGCATCGGCCTCACCGAGCGCGCGGCGAAGGAAAAGGGCCTCAAGTTCAAGGTCGGCAAATTCCCCTACGTGGCCAGCGGCAAGGCTCTGGCCGCGGCGGAATCGGAAGGCTTCGTCAAAATCCTCTACGGCGAGAAACACGGCGAGATCCTCGGCGCCCACATCATCGGCAGCGAGAGCACCGAGATGATCGCCGAGATCGGACTGGCGATGAACCTCGAAGCCACCTGGGACGAAATCGAAGCCACCATCCACGCCCATCCCACGCTCAGCGAGATGGTCAAGGAAGCGACGGAGGTCGCGAAGGGGCATCCGATTCATGTGTGAGGAGACAGTGTGGAGCGAGCCGCTGGCTCGCTCCACGGAATGCTTGCCATTCCCCCGGAGCAAAGTAATTTGCCGTCATGAGCACAGCCGCGAGCGCAAGCCCCGAATCTTTGCCGATGTCCCATCCGGCGGAGGATGTGGAGGCGGTGTACCTGAGGGAGAGAGGAAAACCCATGCCTGGAGCCGAACATGCCATCTGCCAAGCCCGGCTGATCGGGCAGTTTCTCAAATCACCCCGGCATCTCGTCTTGAGCGAGTTGAACCTCGAACTCTCCGGTCGGCGCATCGTTCCGGACATCTGTGTGTTCCAGGTGGAGCAGGAGCCGCGCATCCGCAATCAAACATGGGTCACCGAGCCGCCCCGGATCGCTGTCGAGATCATCTCACCGAGCCAAACCCTCGAAGAGATGAGCGCCAAAATCAGCCTGCTCTTGGAAAGCGGTGTGCCCAGTGTCTGGCTGGTGATCCCGTTTGCGCACGTCATTTCCATCTATCAGAAAGGCGTCCCCCTGCTGAGCGCCACCACCGGCATCCTCACCGACCCCGCCACCGGGCTCACGATCAGCGTGGAGGAAGTGTTCGCCTGATTTTCAAGCAGCCGTAACCGCTACCGCCGCGCGGCGGTGAAGATGGCGCGTTCTTCCGGCAGCAGGATGGTTTCGTTGACGGTTTCCGCCAAGCGGAAGGCGTCCAGCGTCATGCCGGTGAGCGCCAGCAGGCCGGAGAGGACGGCGCGCTGGCCGGGGCTCAAGCGGCCGGCGTCGTCATCCGCTTGATCCAGCTCGGCTTGCAGCGCGCCCTGGTCTTTGAAGCGGTAGGCGGAAAGCGCGCGCAGGAAGGCGGGGGGGACGCGGGCGGACTCGACTCCGGTTGAGACGGAGCCGCTGCCGGTTTGATCGAAATCATGTTCGGCCAGTTCCATGCCCGCTCCCGACAGCAGGCGCAGGTAGGCGACTTGATCGCGAAAAGCGCCGTTGCCGGGCCGCAGGTCCAGCAACTTTTGGCTGGCCTCCATCAGCCGCTGCGTGTCACGCAGGCGCAGCGCCATTTCGCGGACTTTTTCCATCATTTCGAGTTCCACTTTGGGCGAGGCTTTGGCCAGCTTTTCATAACAACGGTAGGCGAGATCGTACAGGCCGCGGCTTTCGGCCAACTGGCTGGCGGCGGCGATGCTGCTGAAGTCGTCGGTTTTCACCGCGTGCTCGAAGGCGCTCTCCAGATGCTCGCGGGGCGCGTCGGCATCCTTGGGTTCCAGATGGACGGCGGCCTGGGCCAGCCAGACCAGCACACGCGCCCGGGTGACCGGCACGGGGCCGCCGCCGGTGAGCAGGCGGCGCAGGTCGGCCCAGCGGCCCTCCTCTCCCAGCGCTTGCACGACATAGGTGAAGGCTTCCTTGGTCTTGACCGCCTCCTCGATGGGCACGAGCCGCAGAATCCTGGCGTATTGCTTTTCCCGTGCCAGCCAAGTGAGGAGTTCGGTCATTTCCGAGAGGTTTTTGCCCTGATGGCGGGCCACTTCCGCGGTGAACACCTCGTCCCGGCGGTGCGGACTGAGCCTGATGACGGCGGACAAGACCTCCAGCCGCAGGGCGGGGGTGGCATGAGGGTGCTCCTCCACGACCTCGAACAGGCGCTCCGCCTCCGGCGCGGTCAGGTTGCCGTCCTGAGCGAGAACCTTGATGGCGGCCACGGCGGCTTGGTGGCGGGCCTGGGCGACTTCCCACATGATCTGGCGTCCGCGGGTTTGCACCTCGGGGAAGGTGTTGCTGTAATCCAGCAGGGCCAGCCGCAGCTTGGAGTCGGGATCATTGGGAGCCTTGAGCAGGGCGCGGCGCAGCGTGGCCTCGGCTTCGATGGGGCGGCCCTCGGCGCGTTGGATCTGCGCGAGCAGTTCCAGCCCCTCCTTGCTGTCCTTGAGTTGCGCGGACAGCGCGGCGTGAATGCGGCGGGCCTCGTCAAGCTCGCCCAGGCTGATGTGGGCTTGGCCGAGCGCGAAGTGATCCTCCGGCAGTGCGTGGCCGCTGTCGGCCAGCCGTTTCAAGATCATGATCAAGCCGCGCGGTTCGTTGCTGGTCTTGGTCAAAAAGGTGGCGGTGGCGCGCATCACCGCCGGCTCGTCGCGGCCATGGCGGGTGGCGTCGAACAGCGCGCGCATGGCGTCCTGCCAGTTGGCTTCCTCGATGTACTTCAGGCATTGCTCCGCTTGGTAACGAGCGTACCAAATCTTGCCGGTGCGATAAGCGGGCCGAGCGGCCAGCAGCAGCACCGGGATGAGGGCGAGACCCAGCAGAAGCAACCGCATCCGCCAGCGCGAGCGCGCTTTTTTGCCCTTCACCGGCGATGGGGGCGGGGCGGTTTGATCTGCGGGGGGCTGGCTGGCGGCGTCCATGTCGAGCGGGGGGAAGTGAAAAGTGAAAAGGGGTAAGTGAAAAGGGGGATTGACTGCGCCACAAGTCGCTCATTTCCAGTCTCTCAATTCTCAGCTAGCAACTCTGTTTTAGGGTTATTGGCCGGTGGCGGCAGCGGGCAGTTCCAGCGCGCAACGGAAGCCGATGTTGCCGCGCAGTGCGTCGGGCGGCGCGTGATGGCGCTTCGCGGTGAGCAGCTCGGCGCGCTCCGAGGAGAGCCAGGAGCCGCCGCGGTAAACCCGGTCTCCGGGCTTGTCCGGCCATTCGTCGAGACACCATTCGGCGACGTTGCCGCCCAACTCCCGGAAGCCGCGCGCATTGGTGTTGTTGCTGGCGACGGCGCAGGTGTAGGCGTGCGGATCGTCGAAACCGGGAATTTTGGAGGCGTCCAGATTGGCGGCCCGGGGCGGGGGCGGCCAGTCGCCGTCCCAGGGGAAATGGGTGTCGTTTTTGCCGTCCCGCCGCGCGGGGTCGGAGCCCTCCTCGGAGTCCAAACCGGCGGCGGCGCTCCATTCCAGATCGGTGGGCAGGCGGTAGCGGGCGCTGGCGGGGATCAGTCCCGCTTCCTGCTGAGAGCGAGTCAGCCACTCGCAAAACGCCGCCGCAGTCTGCCAGGAGATGCCCGCCGCAGGATGAGCGGGGGTGCTGATGTGCTGGGGTTTGTCCGGCCAGCCTTGGTTCGTGGTGGCGAGGAAAGCCTCGAACTCGCGCGCGGAGACCTCGTTCTCGCCGAGCAGGACGCGGCCTTCCGCTGACGGCAGCGGGATCAGAGCCATGCCCAGTGTGTTGACGTGGCGCGCGCCGGCTTGGGCGGGTTTGAGATCGGCGGGGTTGGGGTTGGCGTCGGCGGTTGCCGGGGCGTTGTCGCCGCCTGCGGCCAGCCGCTGCCGCATCGCCGCCAGTTCCTCCGCGCTCGACTGGCTGTCCGCCGCCGTGCTGGACAGTCCGATGCCGGCGAGAGCAGGATTGGCTTCCAGACGGTCCGCGGCGGCGAGCAGGCTGGCCGAGCGGGCGCGATCCTCAAACACCACGCGAAACCCGATGGTGGACGCGCGCAGATCGGCGGGCACCTCGTATTCGTAACTGGAGCGCAGGCATTCCTCGTTGAAGTAAGCCCACGAGCCGCCGCGCAACCGGCTCTTGGGCCGGATGTTGATGCCCGCATCCCACACCCATTCCCAGACATTGCCCGCCAGATCGTGGAGGCCGTCCGCGGTCGGTGTGAACTTGCCCACCGGCGCGGTGAATTCGAACGGATCGTCATAACCGGGGATGTCGCGCTCCGCCAAGTTGGCCGCGTTGGCCGGAGGCGGCCAGCGCAGCCCCCAGGGAAAGCGCTGCTGGTCCGCCAGGGTTTCCTCGGCGGTGAGCTCGGTGCTGCGCTTGCGGGCGCGGGCCAGACCCGCCGCGGCGCTCCACTCGTCGTTGACGGGCAGCCGGTAGGATTGATCGGCGGCGATCTTGCCGTTGGCGCGCTCGCTCTCGGTGAGCCAGGTGCAAAAGGCCAGCGCGTCTTGCAGGTTCACGCCCACCACCGCGTGGTCATCCTCCTGCGGGAAATGCGGCACGAACGCCCACTCATGACGGCTGGCCTTGAGAAAAGCGGCGAACTGCGTCACCGTGGTCTCCGTGACGGCAAACAGCACCGCGGTGCCCGGCACCGGGAGAAAAACCTGCCCCAGGCTGTTTTGATGGCGCAGCATGACAGCCTCCTGGCCGCGAGCGGGCGTGGCAAAGCATACGAACCCGCCGGCGGCGAGGCCGGACAGGGACAGCAGCAGGGGAACGGAACGGAAATGCCGGCAAAGCGCCTGAAGGGGCTGAAATCTCATTGAATGCCTTAGTAATAGCGCGAAACCGAGGGAACGCCAGTTGAAAAACGGAGCGCGGGCGCCCCCGCCCGCTGTTGCAGACGCCCTCGTCTGCAACCCATTTTGGCTGGCGCAGCCACTCGATGAAAAGTGACGCTGCTCGTGGGGGGACGGGCAAGAGGCGGGGCGCCTCTTGCGACGGGCGGGGGCGCCCGTGCTCCTGTGCTACTTTTTCGTCTTCGGTCCGGCGGCTTGGACCCACTCGAAGGTGCCGTCGGCTTTGCCGCGGACTTCGACCCATTCGCCCTTGAACGCTTGGTCAGCGCGGAGGCGCCAGGCTTCGGTTTGGACTTCGTGCAGGGGGCGGTTGGATTCCTTGGCCTCGTGGCGCATGAGCAGGGTGCGGTCGGTGTTTTCCTCCTCCACGGTGCGCTTCACGTAGTCGCCCCATTCGCCGGCGGGGGTCTGGCGCAGTTGGAGCATGCCGCGGTGGTCCTCGCCGACGATGCGGTTGTTTTTAAGCTCCTGGATCTCCGCCATGCGGTTGCGCTGGCGCTCGACGGCCTCGGAGACGCTGCGGACTTCCTCTTTGTCGCCGGGTTCGTCGCCGCGGTATTGATAGACATCCAGGCGCATGTTGAGGTCCACCTTGAGCGGCTCCGGCGTGGTCAGCGGCACGGTGGGGAAGGTCTTGCAGCCGGTGTGCGACAGCATGACCAGCAGCGGAAAGAGAAGGAACGTAGGACGCATGAGCGGGGGCGTTTGATGGCAACCGGCGGTGATAGACAAGTAACCTAGTTTCGCCAAAAGGAAAGCGGGGGAGAGTCTCAAGGTTCAAGTTTTCAGGTTCAAGCGTCCCGCTCCACGATGAGGTTTCGTCCCTGGTGCGTGCCGCGGCCCCGGTAGAACAGGGCGAAGAAAACGAATACGGCTCCGGTGGCGGCGGCCAGCCCGGCCCAAAAGACTCGCCAATCCGCGTCCTCCGCGCCGCCGCCGGGTGCGCAGAGTGCGAACCACCAGCCGCTGGCGAGGAAGCCGAGCAGGTTTCCCACGCCGCTGGTCAGCAGGGTGAGCAGCGCCTGGGCGCGGGCGCGCCACGCGGGGTCGATGCGGTCCTCCAGGTAAATCTGCGTGGTGATGAAGTAGAGCGTGTAAGCCAGGCCGTGCAGGATGATGCCGGTGATGACCCAGCCCGGCGTGTCCAGCATGAACAGCAAATAACGCAACAGGCCGAAGGCGATGCCGGAGAGAAACACCCACTTCAGCCGGAAGCGCGTCATCAAGCCCGCCAGCACCAGCATGACCAGCACCTCGGTGATCTGGCCGAGGCTCATCACTCCGGCGGGGCCGGGCACGTCCAGCGCTTTCAGGTGCAGCACGCACCAGGGATAAAACGCCGCCAGCGGGATGGTGTAAAGCGCGGCGGTGATGAAGACCATGCGGTGGTTGCGGTCGCGCAGCAGATCGAGCGCGTCCAGGCCGAGTATTTGCCGCCAGCCGCGCGGCGCGCCGGCAGCCGGCGGCGGCAGCGCCGGCAGCGCGCCGGTGAAGGCGGCGACACCGAACCAGCAGCCGGCGGCGACGTAACCGCCGAGCACGCTGGAGTCCGAACGCAGCGCGTAACTAACGATCCAGCCGCCCGCCATCCAGCCGAGCGTGGCCCAGGCGCGCACCGGGCCGAACTGGCTGCCGGGCCGCGGCAGCCGCGCCAGCACGATGGACGAGACCAGCCCCCACATGGGCGTGGAGACGAGGGACATGGCCATCGCGCAAGCCAGCACGACCGGCGCGCTCCAGCCGCTCTCGATGGCCCGGCACAGCAGCCCCAGCAGGCCGCCGGTGGCCAGACTGAGCCAGCGCAGAATCCGTGTGGGCGCCACGCGCTGGTCCGCCAGCGCGCCGATGATGAGCGGGGAAATGAAGGCGCTGACGCCACCCGTGGCCAGCACCCACGGCAGCAAACGCCCCATGCCGTAAGCCGCCATCACGTTGCCGAGCGGCACGATCCACATGCCCATCGGCAGCGCCGTCAGAAAAAACAACGCCGCCAGACGGATTCGACTCGTGACTGGCGGCTGGGTTTGGGACACTGCCGCAAAGAAACGCGACGGTGGAAAAAATCAACCCCACAAAGGAGCACGGGCGCCCTCGCCCGTCGCAAGAGGCGCCCCCGCCTCTTGCCCGTTCCCCACGCGCAGCGTCACTTTTTTATCGAGTGG
>CAZNKC010000076.1:0-20745 GCA_964573315.1 uncultured Verrucomicrobiaceae bacterium
GCTCCCGGCTCCGCACCCCCTCCGCCCGCAAACAAGTGGGCGGGAACAGAGCCCCGCCCTCCGTTGGCGTGTTGCGGCGCTGGCTGCGCTCTCGTTGCTGGCCGCCGCGCCGTCCGCCTCCGGTGGCGATATCCTGCGCGGCGGCGCGCCGGCCAATCAGCGCAACCCGAATCTGCTCCAAGGCAACGCGCCCGGAACCGCCGAGGCGATGAGCCAGGCGCGCGCCAACATGCAGGACGCCATGGCGCGCACCAGCCAGGCCATTCAGTCCGTGCGCAACATGCAGAACGCCGCGCGCCGTCTGGCGTTGCAGCCCGGTGGTCCAGCCAATCTCGGCCCGGACCCGAACCGGCCCGGTTTCATGCTGCCCAACGTGCCGGACGGCCTCGGCCCCGGCGGCTTGCAAGTCCTCTCCGGCGGCGTCTGGAGCGGCGCCAACGCGCCCGTGCAATCGCTCGCCGGCGGCCGCACCCAGGTCACCATTCGCCAGACCGAGCAGCAGGCGCTGCTGGACTGGGAAACCTTCAACGTGGGCCGCAACACGCATTTGCATTTTGACCAGCGCGCGGGCGGCGCCGCCGTGGGGCAGTGGATCGCCTTCAACCGTGTCACCGATCCCTCCGGCTCGCCCACTCAGATCATGGGTTCCATCACCGCGCCGGGCCAAGTTTATATCATCAACCAAAACGGCATCATCTTCGGCGCCGGCAGCCAGGTCAACGTACGCGCCCTCGTGGCCTCGGCGTTGCCGATCAATGAAAACCTCATCGTCCGCGGCCTGTTGAACAATCCGGACGCGCAATTCCTTTTCTCCGCGCTGCCGCAGGCCGCCGGGCAGCGCGGCCCCACGCCCGGCTTCACGCCACCGCCTTTGCCGCCGCACGGCAGGGTTGGAGACGTGGTGGTGCAGGCCGGAGCGCAGATCACCGCGCCCACCACCGCCGCCAACGTCGGCGGGCGCGTCGTGCTCGTCGGCGCCAACGTGCGCAACGACGGTTACATCAGCACCCCGGACGGCCAGACCATCCTCGCCGCTGGCTTGCAGGTCGGCTTTGCCGCGCACAGCAGCAACGACCCCAGCCTGCGCGGCTTGGATGTGTTCGTCGGCGCGGTCAAGGATCCTGCGGACCCGCAGCCGGCCTATGCCGGCACCGTCATCAACACCGGCCTTATCGAAGCCAAGCGCGGAAGCATTTATCTCGCCGGAAAAACCATCCGCCACACCGGCGCGCTGGTCAGCACCACCTCCGCCACGTTGAACGGCCGCATCGACATCGACGCCAGCTATGACGCCGTTTCCAACACCGCTTACAAGCCGGTGGAGCGCCCGGACGACAAGCCCTTTTTGTTCCGCGCCACCGGCACCGTGGAACTGGGCGCGCGCAGCGTCATCCGCATTCTTCCCGAATACGGCAGCGACCTCCGCGTGCCCGGCACCGAACTGGCGCTTCGCTCGCAGGTCAACATCCGCGGCCTCGCCGTGCATGTGGGGCGGAACGCCGTCATCTTCGCCCCCAACGCCAGGGTCGCCATCAGCGCCGGCGTGTGGGACTTCGTGCAAACGCAGGATTTAGGCACCAACACCTTCGTCCGCGCCGGCGGCCAGATTTATCTCGACCGCGGCTCCCTCATCAACGTCGCCGGCACGCCGGACGCCGCCGCGCGGTTGGAAGACTACATCCTCACCCTGCAACTGCGCGGCGCGGAGTTGGCGGGGGCGCCGCTCCAGCGCGAAAGCATCTTCCGCATCCCCGGCATGGAAGGGCCGTCCATCACCGTCGATCTGCGCCGCACCGGCGTTTACAACGGCTTCCGCTGGGTGGGCACGCCGCTGGCCGATCTCTCCGGCTACCTCGGCCTCATCCAGCGCAGCGTCGCCGAACTGACCGTGGCGGGCGGTTCCGTGCAGTTGAACTCCGGCGGCTCCGTGGTCATGCAGCCCGGCTCAAAAATCGACGTCTCCGGCGGCTGGCTGAACTTCAACGGCGGCATCGTCAAAACCACGCGCGTGCTCTACGCCGGTCATATCTTCGATATCGCCGACGCCTTCCCGGATCGCGTCTATCAAGGCATTTTCACCGGCCAGTTCACCGTGCATCATCCGCGCTGGGGAATCAGCCGCACCTACACCGTGCCGTTCATGGATCGCTCCTATTACAACGCGCCTTATATCCATGGCGCGGATGGCGGTCAGGTCGCCATCAAATCTCCCTCCGTGGCGCTCGACGGCTCCTTCCTGGGCCGCACCGTCGCCGGCCCGCGCCAGTGGCGTTCCAACGCTGAATCCGTTCCCTCCGGCTTGCAAGACCGGGCCATTGGCAGGAGGTGGGCGACGGTGGAATCCGGCGGAACTCAGCTCAATTCGGATCTGCCGGCGCCCAGCGAGTTCAGTCTCTCCCTCACGGCGGAGGAATTTCTCACCGGCATCTATCCCGAGCACTCGCCCACGCCGCCCACCGTCATTTTTCAGGAAGGCGGCGGCCAGCGTCCGGCTGATCCGTTCGCGCTGGACAGCGACGGCAAGCCGCTGCCGCTGCGGGCCGACCGTCTGGCGCGGGTTTACATTTCGCCGTCGCTTTACACCACCGGCGGCTTCGGCAAAGTCACCGTGGAAAACCCGGACGGCAATGTCATCATTCCGCGCAACGTGAGCATCGTTGCGCCCGCCCTGGGCGGATTGAAGATCACCGGCGCCAATGTCGATATCCTCGGCAGCGTCACCATTCCCGGCGGCACGGTGGATGTGACGGCGTTCAACATCTCGCCCTCGGTGGCGGCGGCGAACCTGCGCGATCCGGAAGCGCCTTCGCCGCCCGCGAACCCCAACCGCGGCCAGGTCAATCTCACCGGCAGCATCAGTACTGCCGGCCTGCTGGTGGATGACCGGCTGAACTCCGCCAATCTCTTCCGCCAGCCCATTGTCACCCAGGGCGGCCAAGTCAGCATCACCTCCTACGGCGCCAATCTCGCCTCCGGCAGCCGCATCGATGTCTCGGGAGGCGTGTACATGGATCACGCCGGGCGGGCCCGCTATGGCAACGCCGGCAGCATCATCATCAAAACCGGCCAGGATCCCAACTTGGCGGACGTGATGGGCGGCCGCCTGCATCTTGGCGGCACGCTGCTCGGCCGCTCCGGCGCGGAAGGCGGCACGCTCAGCCTGCAAGCCCTGCTCATCCAGATCGGCGGCAGCCCGCTGCATCCCGCCACCCTGCTGTTGCAGCCGGAGTTTTTCAGCCAGGGCGGATTTGCCAACTTCGAACTGACCGGTCTCGGCCTGCCCACCGATACGCCCGGCAAGTTCATCCCCGGCATTTACATCGCGCCCGGCACCATCATCGAGCCGGAGGCGGACAGCTACGTCGCCGTGCCGCACACGCCGGGGCATGGCGGTCTCAGCACCAAGGTCGTGCAAAAACCCGTTGGCATGCGCTCGCCTGTTAGTTTGTATTTCTCCGCACCGGGTGTCTCCGGCAAAGAGGGGCTCGCCGTGCGCGGCGACATCGTCATGGGCGAAGGCTCCATCATCCGCGTGGATCCGCTCGGCAATGTCTCGCTCACCGGCAACACCGTCGCCGTGCTCGGTTCCATCTACGCGCCCGGCGGCAGCATCACCATTGCCGGCAGCAAGGATTCCTTTTCCCTCTTGTTCCCGGATCAAACCCAGGCGCTCACCACGGTTTACATCGGCCCGCGCAGCGTGCTCTCCACCGCTGGCACCACGGTGCTGCTGCCGGATGCGTTTGGCCGCAGGGTGGGGGCTGTTTTGCCGGGCGGCAGCATCTCCGTCTCCGGCAACATCGTCGCCGCAGCGGGAGCGGTGCTCGATGTGTCCGGCGCCAGCGGCGTGCTGGATTTGCACCCCGCCTGGCGCGATCCTTTTTACACCTATAAAGTGCCCGGCAGCAGCGGCCTGACCACGCCGCTTTACAACCTCATCGGCATCCCCACGCGCATCGACAGCGACGCCGGCTACATCGAACTCTCCGGCGGCCAGATGTTGTTTGTCGATGCCACCCTGCTGGGCCGCGCGGGCGGTCCCACCGCACTCGGCGGCGTGCTTTCCGTCGAGTCCGGGCGTTTTTATTTGCCGGATGTCATCCCGCCGATCACGGATACTAACTTGGTCGTCACGCAGAGCGGCCCGGTCATTGGCCGCCCGCTGCCGACCAATGCCAGCGCCATTGGCCGGCCCGTGCTGGCGGTGGACGGCACGCCGCTCACCAACGGCGGTTACTTCGCCGCCAACACCTTCCTGCGCGGCGGCTTCGACTCGCTGCTGCTGCGCGGCAAGGTCGAGTTCCGGGGCCGCGTCAGCATCACCGCGCGCGGCTTCCTCAGCGTGGCCGACGGCGGCATCCTGACCGCGAACTCGGATGTCTTCCTGCACGCGCCTTACGTGGCGCTCGGTTTGCCGTTCGTGCCGCCGGTGGTGCCGGAGTTGCGGCCGGGGCAGATTCCCTTCACCAACGTCGCGCCCACCTACGGGCCGGGGCGCTTGTTTGTGGAAGCCAACCACATCGACCTCGGCACGCTGTCCTTCCAAAACATCGGCCGCGCCGTGCTCACCGCCAATCAGGGCGACATCCGCGGCAATGGCATCGTCAGCATCGCCGGCAGCATCACCCTGCGCGCCGGGCAGGTTTATCCCACCACGTTGTCCGAGTTCAGCATCTTCGCCTACGACTACGATCCGGGCGGCGGCGTGCAACCGGGCACCATCCGCATTGAGAACGCCGGCACGCGCCACCTGCCGCTGTCCGCGGGCGGCACGCTCAGCCTTTACGCCAGTGTCATCGAGCAGTTCGGCACCTTGCGCGCGCCCATGGGAATCATCAACCTCGGCTGGGACGGCACCGGCGACGCCCCGCGCAATCTGGTCGTTGGCAACGCGCTCGCCGCGCCGGTCACCGGCAGCATCACGCTCGGACGCGGCAGCATCACCTCCGTCTCCGGCGTGGATCCGCTCACCGGACGCGGCATCATCGTGCCTTATGGCATCAGCGACGGCTCCTCCTGGTTCGACCCGCGCGGGTTCGACATCACCGGCGGCGGCCTGCCCGAGCGCAGCATCAACATCTCCGGCGGCAGCATCACCTTCGCGCGTGGCGCCACCATCGACCTGCGCGGCGGCGGCGACTTGATCGCCTTCCAGTGGCTCATCGGCAACGGCGGCCAAGTGGACATCCTCGGCCAGCCCACGGGCACATGGACGCCCACCGCCGAATACCGTGCCGGCGATCTCGTCACCTGGCGCGGCGTCACCTACTCCGCGCGCGTCAGCAGCCAGGGCATCACGCCCTCCATCAGCCAGTTCTGGACCGAGGTGCCGCAGCGTTACGCCGTGTTGCCGGGTTATCACTTCAACTACGCCCCCTATTCTCCCTATCATGGCTATCAAGACAACTCCCTGGGCGTGGGCGACCGCATCTTCCTCGCCGGCGGCGGCGGATTGCGTGCCGGCCACTACACGCTGCTGCCCGCGCGCTACGCATTGCTGCCCGGCGCGTTCCTGGTCACCCCGCTGGCCGGCATCCCACTCGGCGCGTTCCCGCTGGCAGACGGCTCCAGCTTCGTCAACGGCTTCCTTTACAACGACCTCAACCGCTCGCGCCGCCTGCCAACGCTCACCCATCGCTTCGAAGTCGTGCCCGCCGCCACGTTCTATCAGCGCGCGGAATACAACCGCTTCTTTGCCAACGAATTCCTGGCGGAAGCGGCGCAGCGTCTGGGCATCCCCGTGTCCCACCTGCCGCGCGACTCCGGTTATCTGCTGTTCCAGGCCACCCATGCCATGTCGCTCCTCGGTAATGTGCTCTCGCCCTCCATCTCCGGCGGGCGCGGCTCGCGCATCGACATTACCGCGCCGTTGGAATTCGTCATCTCCAACCAAACCGGCGGCTCCACGCCCGGCGTGATCCATCTGAACTCCGCCGCGCTCAACCGTTTCGGCGCGGAAAGCCTCGTCATCGGCGCGCGCCGTATCATGCAGGATGGCCGTACCGTGCTCGCCGTCGGCGCCACCGGCATCACCGTGGACAATGCCGGCAGCCTGCTCACCGCGCCGGATCTAACACTCGCCTCCACCGGCGATCTCATCCTCGAGCCCGGCTCCATCATCCGCTCCAGCGGCTCTCTCAGCGGCGTGGAAACCTATCATATCACCGGCAACGGTACGCTGCTGCGCGTCTCCCAAAACGCCAATGCCGGGGTCATCCGCAGCGGTGTCACCCCCTTCACCGGCCCGTCCCTCGTCGTCGGCGCGGGCGTCACGCTTTCCGGCGCCAGCCTCACGCTGGACTCCACGGATCAAATGACCATCGATCCAACGGCATCCCTTTCCGCCCGCTCCTACGCCATCAACAGCGGCCGCATCAGCGTCCTGCTGGACGATCCCGGCGCGCTCCAGCCCGCGCCCGGCCTCGTGCTTGCCGGTTCCATTTTGGACAACCTGCTCGACTCCCGCTCGCTCGCGCTGCTCAGTTATTCCAACCTCGACTTCTACGGAACCGGCGCGCTGGAAAGCGGCACGCTGCGCCGCATCACGCTCAACGCCGGAGAAATCCGTGGCTTCAACCAGGACGGCGGCCGGGTGGAAATCAACGCGGACAATGTCGCACTCGGCAACCGCGCCGGAGCCGCCTCTCCCGGTCCTGTTGCCGCGGCCACCGGAGATTTTGCCGTCAATGCCAATACCATCCGCCTGACCGCGAACGACCTCGCCATCGACCAATTCCACAACGTCTTTCTCAATGCGGGAAACCGCATCGTTGGCGAAGGCGCGGGCAATCTCAACGTGGCGGGCAACCTCATCCTCGACACCCCGCTGCTCACCGCCGCCGCGGGCGCCAATCGCGGCATCACCGCCGCCGGTGATTTGAGCCTCATCTCCTCCACCGGGCCGGGAAATCCGCAACAGACCGGCGCGCTCGGCGCCACGCTCAGACTCACCGGCGCCACCCTCACCGCCGACTCCCTCATCCTGCTGCGCAGCGGCTCCCTTTCCCTCCACGCCACCAGCGGTGATCTCACCGTCAACGGCATCCTGGACGTCTCCGGCTCCGCCCAGCGATTCTATGATGTCATCCGCTACACCAACGCCGGCGAGATCCGTCTCACCGCCGACGCCGGAGATGTGACGCTCGGCGCTGACAGCGTGGTGAACCTCTCCGCCGCCGAAGCCGGAGGCAACGCGGGCCGGCTCAGCGTCTCCGTGCCCAACGGCCAGTTTCTCGTTGATGGCAGCCTGGAAGCGCAAAGCGGCAGCGGCGGCAGCCAGGGCGTCTTTGAACTCGACACCGCCGCGCTGCCCGTGTTGTCCGGCCTCAGCCCCACGCTTAGCAACGCCGGATTCACCGCCAGCCAGTCTTACCGCGTCCGCACCGGAGACGTGGAAGTGGACGGCCTCATAGAGGTCTCCGCCCTGCGGCTTTCCACCGACCAAGGCAGCATCCTCGTCACCGGCACGGTGGATGCCTCCGGGGAGACCGGCGGCTCCATCCATCTCGCCGCGCGGGAAAATCTAACACTGGCCGCCGGCTCCCTGCTCACTGTGGCCGGTCAGAATTTCAACAGCGCCGGCAAAGGCGGCGCCATCACCCTCGAATCCGGCGTCAGTCAAAACGGCGTGGCCGGCACGGGCGTGGTCGATATTCAAACCGGCGCGGTGCTGGACCTCTCCGTCGCCTCCAAGGTGGCCGGCAGCGAAACCACGCCCGGCAGCAGCGCCTGGTTCGGACAATACAGCGGCAAGCTCCACATCCGCGCCCCGCAGACCGCCGGGTTTGACGACGTGCTGGTCAATGCCATCAACGGCCAAATCATAGACGCCTCCAGCATCGTCGTGGAAGGCTATCGCGTCTATGACCTCATTGCCGGCGGCGGCCAGATCGACGCCGCCACGCGCGCCGCCATCTTCAACGACGCCCAGGCCTTTCTCGGCGCCGCCGGAGTCACCACGGCCAATTACACCAACATGACGAACCGGCTGCTCGCCTCCAATGCCGGCTTGGCGTCCGTGCTCGTGCTCGCCCCCGGTGTCGAAATCGTCAACACCACCGGCGATCTAACACTCGGCGCCGCCAATTCTAACACCACAGCCGACTGGGATTTGTCCGGCTTCCGCTTCGGCGAGCGCTCCGCCGCCGGCGTGCTCACCCTGCGCGCCGCCGGAGACGTGGTTTTCCACAACACCCTCAGCGACGGCTTCACGCCCACTCTCGCCAGCACCGATCCCACTTGGCTCTGGCTCGCCCGCATGACCAATCAAAACCCCCTGCTGCCGGTGAACGCCCAGACTTGGTCTTACCGAATCACCGCCGGAGCGGACTTGGCCGCCGCCGACTTCCGCCAAGTGCTGCCCGCCGCCTCCCTCGGCGGCGCAGGCTCGCTCATTCTCGGCAAGGACGGCGGCGCCATGGTCGCCGCCGGTGGAGCCAACGCCACCACCGCCTCCGTCATCGGCGCCACCATCGCCGGCGGCGGCCGCGGCCTCTATCAAGTCATCCGCACCGGCAGCGGCGACATCCAAATCCACACCGGCCACAACGTCCAGCTTTTGAACCAGTTCGCCGCCATCTACACCGCCGGCACCCGGGTCGCCGACGCCACGCTGGGCGGCACCTTCGACGTGCCCAGCCTCACCCAGACCGGCGGCACGCCCACGCTCGGCGCCGTCCAGCAGAACTACCCCGTCATCTTCAGCGTCGCCGGCGGCGATGTCGTCATCCAGGCCGCGGCGGACGTCGAGCGGCTCGGCTCCAGTTCCTCCCGCCAGATGCCGAACAACTGGCTCTACCGCCGCGGTTACGTCAACCCCGCCAACGACCAGTTCGGCCTCACCGGCTTCGGCAGCGCCATCGCCTCCACCTCCTGGTGGGTGGATTTCAGCAACTTCTTCCAGGGCGTCGGCGCGCTCGGCGGCGGCAACGTCACCCTCACCGCCGGCAACGACATCACCAACGTCGAAGCCGTCATCCCCACCAACGCCCGCACCAGCAAAGGCACGCCCGGCAACCCGCTCGCCGCCAATCAAACCACCGTCGAACTCGGCGGCGGCGACCTCACCGTGCGCGCCGGCAACGACATCGACGGCGGCGTTTATTACGTCGAGCGCGGACGCGGCATCATCTCCGCCGGCGGCCGCATCACCACCAACGCCAGCCGCTCCCCCGGCCAGATCAACACCCTCACCGGCGCCAACCTCGTGCTCGATGAAAACACCTGGCTGCCCACCACCCTCTTCCTCGGCAAGGGCGGCTTTGACATCGACGCGCGCGGCGACGTGCTGCTCGGCCCCGTCGCCAATCCCTTCCTGCTCCCCGCCGGGCTAGGCAACAGCTTCTGGAACAAAACTTACTTCTCCACCTACGCCCCGGACAGCTACGTCAATGTCTCCTCCCTCGGCGGCGATGTCACCCTGCGCCAGGGCACCTACGTCAGCAACGTCTTCGTCCCCATGCTCGAAGGCTGGACGCAGACGCAGCAGATCGAAGGCATCACCTCCTCCGCGCGCGCCCAGCCCTGGCTGCGTCTCGCCGAGACCAGCGCCATCCCCTTCCGCATGGCCGCCTCCTTGATGCCCGGCTCCGTGCGCGCCACCTCCTTCTCCGGCGACATCAATCTCGTTGGCAACCTAACACTTTCCCCATCGCCCACCGGCACCGCGGAAATTCTCGCGCGCGGCGGCATCAACGGCCTCCAGCCCACCGGCTTCAACACCAACGAAGGCTACACCGCCTGGGTCTCCTCCCGCATCAACATCTCCGACACCAACCCCGCCGCCATCCCCGGCGTGTTTTCGCCCTTCGCTTACCAGCAAGTCGTCGGCACCAGCGTCAACCAAGCCAACACCACCCGCTCCGATTTCCTCGACACCTTTGACCGGCTCTTCTTCGAGAGCGGCGCCACCCTCGGCCTCCAGTCCTCCCTTCAGGTGAAGCAAACCCTGCACGCCCCCGGCCTGCTCCACCGCAACGACCCGGAACCGGTGCGTCTCTACGCCGGCGGTGCCGACATCTCCGGCCTCACCCTGTTCTCCCCCAAGCCCGCCCGCATCCTCGCCGCGCGCGACATCTCCGACATCGCTCTCTACATCCAAAACCTCGCCGCTCAGGACGCCAGCGTCGTCGCCAGCGGCCGTGACATCCTGCCTTACAACCCCAGCACCCCGCTGCGCATCGCCGCCACCCGTCCCGGCAACCTGCCCGTGGAAGGCTTCTTCCAAGCTGGCTCCGGCCCGCTCGCCGGCGACATCCAAATCGGCGGACCCGGCTCGTTGCAAGTCCTCGCCGGGCGTAACCTCGACCTCGGTTCCGGCCCCAACAACCCCGACGGCACCGGCACCGGCATCACCAGCATCGGCAACGCCCGCAACCCCTACCTGCCCTATGACGGCGCTTCCCTCATCGTCGCCGCCGGCATCGGTCCCTCGCTCAGCCTCTACGACAGCCGGCTCGATTTCAGGAACTTCATCTCCCAAATCCTGCAGGGACCGCAGGGCCAGCAATACCTCGCCGAACTCCAGGCACGCGGCGGCATTCCCGGCTTGAACCTCTCCAGCGTCGCTGCCGTCAACGCCCTCAGCGACGAAGATAAAGCCCGCGTCGCCCTTGAACTCTTCTTCATCGCCCTGCGCGAAGCCGGGCGCGGCTACAACGATCCCTCCAGCCCCAACCACGGCTCCTACGCCCCCGGTTTCGACGCCATCAGCGCCCTCTTCGGACGCGGTTCCTGGCAGGGCGACATCATCACCCGCGAGCGCGACATCCGCACCCGCAGCGGCGGCGACATCAGCATCCTCATCCCCGGCGGCAGCCTCACCCTCGCCCAATCCGTCTCGCGGGAATCCCTCATCCCCCCCGGCATCATCACCGAGTCCGGCGGCAACATCTCCATCTTCGCCGACGGCAGCGTCAACCTCGGCATCTCCCGCATCTTCACCCTGCGCGGCGGCGACATCATGATCTGGTCCTCCACCGGCGACATCGCCGCCGGCTCCTCGCCCAAGACCGTGCAATCCGCCCCGCCCACCCGCGTCATCATCGATCCCACCAGCGCCGATGTCACCACCGACCTCGCCGGCCTCGCCACCGGCGGCGGCATCGGGGTGCTCGCCACCGTCGCCGGCATCGCGCCCGGCAGTGTCGATTTGATCGCCCCCGTCGGCGTCGTCGATGCGGGCGACGCCGGCATCCGCGCCACCGGCGACCTCAACATCGCCGCCACCGCCGTGCTCAACGCCGGCAACATCGCCGCCGGCGGAGCCACGACGGGCACCCCCGTCGCGCCGGTGGTCGCCGCCCCGAACATCGGAGGTCTCACCAGCGCCTCCAGCACCGCCGCCGCTTCCGCGGCCGCCAGCGCCGCCACCACCGGCCCCGCGCAACCCCCCGCGGAAACCCAGGAACTGCCCTCCATCATCACCGTCGAAGTCATCGGCTACGGCGGTGGCAGCGGCACCCCCGAGGAAGACGAGGAAGCCGAGAAAAAGCGGAGGGCCGTGGAGAATTGAAACCCCGTCCGTAGAGGAAGACGTAAGTCTTCCTCAGCACAAGCCAGCCGCAAAATCAAGACTGAGAGTCGAAAGATGATGGCTGAGAGACTGGCAATGAGCGACTTGTGCCGTCGCGGAAACTCACCCACCGGGTGAATGGAATTTTCGGAGCAAGCCGCTGATTTTGAACTCCAACTTTCAACACTCAACTTCCTTTTCAGGATCATGACTCTATCGTTGCTTCTCTTCACCGTCCTGGCCACGCTGGCCATTTCCTTCACCTCTTCCTTGATGGAGGCCGTGCTGCTCAGCCTCAACCCGCTGGAACTGCGCCTCCATCAAAAAAAGGGCGATCAGTTGGCCGGGCGCTGGCTGCTGTTGAAACAGAACATCGAGCGGCCCATCTCCGCGGTCCTCGTGTTCAACACTCTGGCCAACACCGGCCTGGCCACGCTCGCTGGCGCGTTGTTCAGCGCCTTGTATGGCGTCGAATGGCTTTGGGTTTTCTCCCTGTTCATGACCGTGGCCATCTTGTTCGGCAGCGAACTGACGCCCAAAATCCTCGGCGTGCATCATACCGCCAGCCTCGCCCCGCGCTTGATCGCGCCGCTCACCTGGATGCTGCGCCTCGGCCATCCGCTCGTCTGGTTGATGGGAAAATTCTGCGAAGGTCTCAAGCGCGGCGCCGGCGACCGTCTCAGTCAGAGCGATCACATCATGGACATCATCACCCTGGTCCAGGCCGCCAAAGCCGAGCAACTGCTGCATAACCGGGAAGAAATCATCGTCATCCACGCTGTCACCCTCAGCGCCCGCCGGGTGAAAACCGCCATGGTGCCGCGCGCCGGCGTGCGCGTCTTCGACCGCCGCAAGACCCTGCTCGAAAACGTCCTCGCCTCAGGCCCCAAACTGCATCGCAGCTATCCCGTCAGCGAGGACGGCAGCCTTGATGCCATCACCGGCTACGTCCGCGTCCGCGATCTCTTCGTCCAAAACCTAACCACCCCGGACACCGCCGGCTGGACCCGGCTCATCCGTCCCGCGCTCCACATCGACGGCAAGGCATCCCTCACCCAGTTGCTCGCCCTATTCCTCGAAAAAGAAGAGGTCGCCGCCCTGGTGGACGCCCCGGACGGCGTCATCACCGGCTGGATCACCATGGACGACGTGATGAAGGTGCTCATGGGCGCGCGCATCTAATGTGCTCCCGCGCCAACACGGAAACGTGCCGTTCGCTCCAACACAAATTAAGATCGAATATGCTGTCGGAATTGGGACAAAACAGGCGCAGCTCCTCTTTGAGGTAGCAGGCCTTTGAGAGTGGCTGGTTCCACCGCAACGCCTCCTCCAAAGTCGGGAACTCGCGAACAATCAGGCGCTGCTGCTGCTGCGGGCCGAAGGGGAATGGTGCTCATGCGCAGTGGCAGCCCGCCCCGGGCGCGGGCGCGGCGACGCTGGGCGCCATCAGCGCGGTGGAGGTGGACCGGGAGGGCGGCCATTACGTACGCGGTTCTCGGGGCTTTGAAGCGCCCGTGTCCCCGCTCAATCCCACAGGGTGCATGACGGTGGCGGCTGAAGCCTGGGCTTTGAATGTTGATCGCCGGGCGTTTGCCGTTCACAGTCCGGGGACGAGACCCCCTCACCACCGACGACTCACCACTCACCTCCCGTCACCGATCCCCATGCTTCCGCCCGGCAAACGCCCTTTCAACCGCCCCCGCTCCGGTCCTCCTCCGCGCGCCCGTGCCGCCGCCCCGCCTCCTGGCAGCGAATCCTGGCCCGCGCCCTGGGCGCAGTTGAAGTACTTCTCCTTCAACCCAGCCATCTACCCCAACATGATCGCCGCCGCCTCGCCGGACGCCGCGGCGGGTGATCTCGTGCATGTCTTCGACAAAAACGGCCAGCAATTCGGCGCCGGCTTTTACAATCCCAAGGCCCGCGTCCCGCTGCGCGTCCTCCATCACGGCAAGGAACCCTTCACCGAAGCCGATCTCGACGCCGCTCTGCTCCGCGCCATCCGGCTCCGGCAAGACACCTTGAAACTTGACGCCGTCAGCGAAGCTTGGCGCGTCATTCACTCCGACGGCGATGGACTCAGCGGCCTCGTCGTGGATCGTTACGCCGATATCCTCTCCATCGAGGCCACCACGCTCGGCGTCTGGCACCGCCTGCGCCGCTGGCTGCCGCTGCTCCACGCCGAACTCGGCGCCCGCCACCACCGCATCCACATCGACCCCGACATCGCCCTCATGGAGAGCATGAGATACGCCGACGTGCCCGAGGCCGACGACCCCGCGCCCGCCCTCGTCCGCTTCACCGAGCACGGCATCCGTTACGGCGCCGACTTCGCCACCGGCCACAAAACCGGCTTCTTCTGCGACCAGCGCGAGAACCGCCACCGCCTCGGCCAATGGGCGCAGGGCCGCGTGCTCGACCTCTGCTGCTATACCGGCGGTTTCTCGCTCGCCGCCCGCCTCCACGCCAAATGCGAAGACGTCACCGGCGTCGATCTCGATGAAAAAGCCATCGCCCAAGCCAAACAAAACGCCAACTACAACCAGACCCGCATCGACTTCATCCACGCCGACGCTTTCACCTGGACCCGGCAGATGCTCAAAAACGGCGCGCAATGGGACACCGTCGTCCTCGACCCGCCCAAGCTCATCCATTACCGCGACGCCCGCGAGGAAGGCATCTTCAAATACCGCGACCTCAACGCCCTCGCCCTCCAAGCCGTCAAACCCGGCGGCCTGTTCGTCACCTGCTCCTGCTCCGGCCTGCTCAGCGCGCACGAGTTCGAGGAACTCGTCATCGGCGCTGCCCACCGCCACGGCAAAAAGCTGCAAATCCTCGACCGCACCGGCCCCGGCGCCGACCACCCCGTGATGTCAAACTGCCCGGAAAGCAATTATCTCAAAGTGCTCTGGGCGCGTGTGTTGTAACTCAGGAGGGCGGAAACAGAGCCCCGCCCTCCGGGGAGAAGGCGGTTGCAAACCGCCGCTCCTTGGGGGCGGGGCTTTCGCTTTGCGCCCTGCTCTCTGCGCTTTGCCCTTCAGGCTCCGCGCCGCCTCCGCCCGCAAAAAATGGGCCGGAATACAATCCGGCCCTCCGTGTCAGGCGGGGATGAGCGGCAGGCAGGAGCCGGACACGAGGCGCAGGCAGGCCACGGTGTGGCACTCCAGCAGGTACTCGCCGCCCACTTTGCCCGCCGGTCCCGATGGGAAAGGCTCCTCCAAAGCGGTGTCGAACACGCGCTGCCACAAGGCGCATTCCTCCCCCGGCAGCACAAAGGCATGAGCGGCCCCGCCGCGGTTGAAGAGCAGCAGCAAAATCTCCGGCCCGTCGAGCAGCATGCCGAAGCGTTCGCGGTCCGGCTCATGCCATTCGTCGTGGTCCAACAGTCCACCCGATCCGTCCAGCCAAGTCACGTCGCGCAGGCCGGTTTCGGGCCGGACGTGGCCGTCGAAAAAATGCGCGCGCCGCAGCACCGGCAGCTCCCTGCGAAAAGCCAGCAGCCGCCGGGTGAAGACCGTCATCCGCTCCGCCACCGTGTCCGCGCTCCAGTCCACCCAACTGATCTCGTTGTCCTGGCAGTAGGCGTTGTTGTTGCCCTGCTGCGTGCGCCAGCGCTCGTCGCCGGCGGTCAAGAACGGCACGCCCTGCGCGCACAACAAACTGGCCAGCAGGCTGCACGCCAGCCGCTCCCGGCGCGCCAGCACCTCGGCGTCGCCGGTTTCTCCTTCCGCGCCGCCGTTGGTGGAATGGTTGTCGGAGTCGCCATCGCGGTTTTCCTCGCCGTTGGCCTCGTTGCGTTTGTGATGATAGCTCACCAGATCGCGCAGGGTGAAGCCGTCGTGGGAGGTGATGAAATTGACCGAAGCGGTGGGCGGCCGCCAGTCCCAGCCGAAGATGTCCTCCGAACCGCAGAACCGCTTGGCAAAGATCGCCGTCGAACCCGCGTCACCACGCCAGTAGCGGCGCGTTTTGTCCCGGAAGCGTCCGTTGAGTTCCCGCCACGGCGCGGGGAAGTTGCCGATCTGATAGCTGTCCATCTCCCCCACGTCCCAGGGTTCGGCGATGAGCTTCACCCGCGCCAGCACGGGATCCTGCGCCACGGCGGTGAAAAAGGCGCTGTCGCGGTCGTAGCCGGTGGCGCCCCGTCCCACCGTCACCGCGAGATCGAAGCGGAAGCCATCGACATGCATTTCCTCCACCCAATAGCGCAGGCTGTCGAGGATGAGCCGCAGCGTGGGGGTGTTGTGGGAGGCCACCGAGTTTCCGCAGCCGGTCATGTTATGATAGTAGAGAGTACCCTCCTTTTCGAGGAAGCGATAATAGGATAGGTTGTCAAAACCCCGGAACAACAGGCTTGGCCCGTTTTCATCGCCCTCGGCGGTATGGTTGTACACCACGTCCAGGATCACTTCGATGCCCGCCGCGTGGAAGGCTTTGACCATCTCCTTGAACTCCCGCAGCATCACCTCCGGCTCACGCGCGGCGGCGTACTCGGCGTGCGGGGCGAAGAAGCCGATCGTGTTGTAACCCCAGTAATTGGTCAGTCCTTTGTCCGCCAGAAAGCCGTCGTCGAGGTGCTGATGTACGGGCAGCAGTTGCACCGCGGTCACGCCCAGGTCTTTGAGATAGGTGATGATCTCCGGGCGGGTCAGCCCGGCGTAAGTGCCGCGCAGATTTTCCGGCACGCCGGGATGCAGCTTGGTGAAGCCTTTGACGTGCAACTCGTAGATCACCGTGTCCTCCCACGGCGTGCGTGGCGGCGCGTCTCCGGCCCAGTCGAAGTCCCCGCGCACGATCACGCTCTTGAGCGCGGTGGCGCCGTTGTCGGTCGATCCCGGCGGACGCCGCGGCCCCGGCAGGGTCAGCATGTCCAGCCGCCCGCGGCAATCTCCAACGACCGCCCGCGCATAAGGGTCCAGCAGCAGCTTGCGGGCGTTGTAACGCAGTCCGCGCTCCGGTTCCCACGGGCCGTGGACGCGATAGCCGTAAAGCGTCCCCTCCGGCACGCCGCGCAGATGGGCGTGAAAAAAACCGCCTTCCGCCCGCTCCAGTCGCACCCGCGCCTGTTCCCGCTCCGGTCGCTTCGGATGATAGAGGCACAAATCCACGGCGTCCGCCCGCGCCGCGTACACCGTGAAAGCCGCGCCCTCCGGGGTGAGCACCACGCCCGGTTCCGGGAAGCGGATGGCGGGCAGCATTTCGGGCGTGGGAAGATGGGCGGCAGGCATGAGGGTCAGAGATTGAGAAAGGAAGACTCGTTCAAAAAAGTCAACCTCATCCTGTTCAGTCAGCTTGAAAGCGTGCCAATTTCTCCCTGGGGACAGGGATTTTTGACTGGACTGAAGGGAAGGGGACAAGGAGAGGCGGTTTGCAACCGCCTGTGTTTGAATTGGGCGGTTACAAACCGCCCCTCCTTGTGAGGGGCAAACTGCCTCTCCTTGTGAGGAGGGCAAACAGCCTATGCCTCGTCCTTGCCGACGGGTTCGAAGCGGTACTTCGCGTCGTAAGCGCCGCCGTTGTGGCGGTCGCAGCAGCTCCGGCAGGCGGTAGGGCGGCGGAAGCGGCGGACGCGGCGCAGGGTGAAGCCGCAGGCGGCGCAGCGATAGACCAAGCCGCGCTGTTGGCGGGAACGCGGCAGCGGCAGTTGATGGCAGGCGCGCTCACCGGGGATGCCGAGGGCGGCGCAGGCATCCCGCCATTCCCGGCCATGCGGCTCGATCCGCCGTTTGCCGGCACGGTGGTAGGCGATCAGGTGCGCCAACTCGTGCCGCAGCGTGCGGTCCACTTGGCCGTCGAACTCCTTCAGCTTCGGGTTCAACTCGACGCGCCAAGCCGGATAGGAAGCATAACCGGCGGTGCTGCGCAGGCGCTTGTTCCAGATCACATGCACCAAGCCGGCCGCGCCTGGCAGGCCCATATCCAGCAGCCATTCCCGGCAGCGTTGGGTCAGGGATTCTTCCGTGTCTGTGGCGGGCGCCGGCTCCGGCAATTCGTTTTGGTTCAGCAGGCCCTCCGCGCGTTCCGGCGCCGCGCCGCGCGCAGTGTCGTGCGGCATGGCGGGAGGCGCGGCCTCATCACTGAACGTGAAGGCCAGTTGCTCCAAGATTTCCTCGCCGGATTCGGGGGCCATTCCGCTCATGATCCAGCCGGTGTTGTTTTGACGCGCGGACCGCGTTTTTCGCGGATGCGGTGCTCCTGATCTCCAAGGGCGTAAACCCGGTCCGGCGGCACGCTTTCCATGAGAAACACGTTGGCGCCGATGGTGCTGCGCGCGCCGATCACCGTGCCGCCGCCGAGCACGGTGGCGTTCGGATAAATGGTGACGTGATCCTCGACGTTCGGATGCCGTTTGATGCCCTTGATGGGGTTGCCGTCCTCGTCTTTCTCAAAGCTGCGCGCGCCCAGCGTGACGCCGTGGTAGAGCTTCACATGGTCGCCGATTTCGCAGGTCTCGCCGATGACCACGCCGGTGCCGTGGTCGATGAAAAAATGCGTGCCGATGCGCGCGCCGGGGTGGATATCGATGCCCGTCTTCCCGTGCGCCCACTCCGTCATCATGCGCGGCAGCAGCGGCACGCTTTCGTTGTAAAGAACGTGCGCCAGCCGCTGGATGGCGATGGCCTCCAGCCCCGGATAGGACAAGATGATCTCCTCGAAGCTGCGCGCCGCGGGATCGCCGTCGTAGGCGGCCTGCACGTCCGTTTGCAGCAGGGCGCGCACCTTGGGCAGTTGCATCATGAAGCGGCAGACGCGTTCCGCGGCTTCCTGGTCGGGGTCTTCGGCAACGCCTTTCCAGCGCAGGCTGCGCCGCACCTCGGCATTCAACCGCTCCCGGATGGAGGCCACCAGTTCGTTCGTCATCATCTCCAGATCCGCCGAAGCCACGGCCACATCGGAGAAAAAACCGGGGAACAGCAGGTGCAGCAAGTCCTCGCACAACAGCTCGACGGTTGGTTTTGACGGCAGGTTGCCGCAATCCACATGATTGATCCCTCCCACTTGTGAGTAAGATGACATCAAATTCTGAACGATCTCCGCCTGCTGGCAATCCATGGCTTTTCCCTTCTCATACGAGAAAAAAAGCGGGCCGCAACAATGGATTCCGTCGGAGGTGTGGAGTGCCGGCGACTCGTCGGCGCTCCAAGGGCGTCACACCGGAGCTTGCGGCTCCTTCCACGCGGCGAGGATGTCGCGGGAATAGGGGTCGCCTTCGGCTTCGAACTCGCGGAGGTATTTGAGGCAGAGTTCGCGGACTTCCGGATGGGGGTTGGCCTGGGCGTATTGCAGCACTTCGGGGTCGAGGAAGCGGTCGAGCATGCCGGCGGCTTCGGCGAGATCGCAGACGGGGAGGCGCTCCCGGAAGCGGGTTTTGACGAGGGATTCGAGGAAAAGCTGGTCTTTCCAGTCGTGATCCCGGCCGGTGTTGGCTTTGGTGCGGTAGAGATCCATCTCATGAGGCAGGCGGACTCCGCCCGCCAATTCGCGGCTGGCTCCGGACCAGACGGCATCGAACTCATCGAGTTCCAATTCGTTGGGTTTGCGAAAGACATCCAAGGGCAGGCTCAATCCGCCGATCCGGACGACTCCCAAATCCTGAATTTCTCCCGCCAGCTCTTGCGATTCCAGTTTCCGCCGCTCCGCCAGTGACCACAGATAAACATCAGGAAAATTTGAAATGGCAGCCGCCAATTCCGCTGCCCATTCATCTGGACTATCGAGAGGATCCAGCCAAATATCGGAGTCCTTGGTCGGTCGGGACAGGCCGTGAGCAATGACGGCCATGCCTCCGAGCAACAGGACGCGGTGTTTCGCGGCCAGCGTTTTTATGAAGTCGTCGGCAGAAATTCCTTTTTCCATGTTTCAATACGGGTGCTGATCTGATCCGATATCCACATGCACTCCGCCACGGACCGCGGCAAATGCGGCAGCCAAGGCTCGGAGTTGTCGGGGATTCTGCCCTCCTTGTAGCCGGCGGGGCGGCTGGCGCGGATTTTTTCCATCCTTTTGCGCCTCGCCATGTCGGCGGAGTAGCGCTTTTTGAGCTGCTCGATGGTGGGACGGTACTGGCGCATGACGGGAATGTAGGCAATTTGGGGTGGAACGCAAGAGTGGGGCAAGCTTCCCGGCTTGCCGGACAACCCGGGAGGGTTGTCCAGCTTTATTTCCGCCGACGGCCACCGCCCTTGGGGTAAGTGACGGGTTTGCGCTTGAAGACGGGGGATTCGCCGGGGGCGAGGCCGGTTTGTTTTTTGAGTTCGTTGACCTGATCGCGGAGGAGAGCGGCGCGCTCGAATTCGAGCTTGCCAGCGGCTTCGGTCATCTCGGCTTCCAGCTCGCGGATGACTTCGGTGACGGCGTATTCGGCGCCGTCCTCACGCAGGACGTTTTCCTCCACCTCGCGCGCTTTGGCGAACATTTGCAGGGATTCCTGGACGGCGCGCTGGACGGTGCGCGGGGTGATGCCGTGCGCGGTGTTGTGGTCGGTCTGCACCTGCCGGCGGTAGCCGCTGGTGGCGAGCAGGGTCTGGATGCTCTGGGTCTGCTGGTCGGCGAAAAGCACCACCTCGCCGCCGACGTGGCGGGCGGCGCGACCGGCGGTTTGCATGAGGGAGGTCTCGCTGCGGAGGAAGCCTTCCTTGTCGGCGTCGAGGATGCAGACGAGGCTGACCTCGGGCAGGTCGAGGCCCTCGCGCAGGAGGTTGATGCCGACGAGCACGTCGCAGTCGCCCTTGCGCAGGGAGCGCAGGATTTCGACGCGCTCGATGGCGTCGATGTCGCTGTGCAGGTAGCGGACTTTCAGTCCGATGTCGCGCAGGTAATCGGTGAGGTCTTCGGCGGTGCGTTTGGTGAGGGTGGTGACGAGCACGCGCTCGCCGCGCTCGATGCGCTGGCGGCAGAGTTCGATGGTTTCGTCGATCTGGCCTTCGAGCGGCTTGATGGTGATGACGGGATCGAGCAAGCCGGTGGGGCGGATGATCTGCTCGACAATAAGCGCCTTGCCGGGCGTGGTGACATCGAAGCTCTCGACGGGCTGCTTGCTGCCGGAGACGCGCGGCAGCAATTTGGGCGCGGGCTGGGCGCGGTCGCGCTGGTGCGGGATGTAACCGGCGTTGCCGACGACGCTGTTTTCGATCTCGAAGCGGGCGGGCGTGGCGCTGACGTAGAGCACCTGCGGCACCTTGGCCATGAATTCGTCGAACTTGAGCGGGCGGTTGTCGAGCGCGCTGGGCAGGCGG
>CAZNKC010000077.1:0-20516 GCA_964573315.1 uncultured Verrucomicrobiaceae bacterium
GGAAATCAGAAATCCGAAGCCCGAAATTCGAATTTTTGGCGATTGGCTTCAACCTAAAAACAGAGTCGTGAGTTGAGAGGCTGGAAATGAGCGGCTTGTGCCGCCAGGGGGACTCACCGATTCGGGTGAATGGAGGCTTCCGGCGCAAGCCGCTGATTTTGAACTATCAACACTCAACTCTCGACTCTCAACTTCCTTTTTCGGTTTAACTTTTTATGGCGGCGGGCCGCGCTTTGTGACTGACAGCGGCGGCGTGTTCGTGCTATTGGGTGCTTTATGAAAACCGAGCGGAATCTGCGAACCTATCTGGGAGCCGTTGGCGCGGCCGATGGCGGAGGTTTCGGCGTCCAGCCGGAAACTCCGGCTTTTTCCGTGTTGGAAGATCATGCCGAGACCGTGTCTTGCTATCTGCCAGACGGGACGTTTACTTATGTAAACGAGGTCTTTTGCCGCTTGTTCGGCAAGAAACGGGAGGATCTGCTGGGCAGGCATTGGGCGCCGGTGGTGGTGGATGAGGATGTGCTCATGATCGAGGAGCGGTTGCGCGAATTGTCGCGGGAGAACCCGGTGGTGGTGGTGGAACACCGGGTGCGGGTGACCGGCGGGGAAGTGCGCTGGATGCAATTCATCAACCGGGGCATTTTCGATGACAGGGGACGGCTGATGGAAATCCGGGCGGTGGGGCGTGACATCACCGAGCGGGTGCTGGCGCAACAGGCGCTGCGGGAGAGTAACGAGCGATGGAAATTCGCCATCGAAGGCTCCGGGGACGGTGTTTGGGACTGGGACGTGGGCACGGGCCGCACGGCGTTTTCGAAGCGCTGGAAGTCGATGCTGGGGTATGAGGAGGACGAGATTGAGAATGCCGTGGGTGAGTGGCAAGGCCGGGTTCATCCCGATGATTTGCCGGGCGCGCTGGCGGAGTTGAAGGCCCATTTCGAGGGCGGCAAGGACACCTACTCGCATGAGTTCCGCATGCGCTGCAAGGACGGTTCCTGGAAGTGGATCCTGGCACGCGGCAAGGCCATCACCCGGGACGCCGAGGGGAACCCTCTGCGCATCATCGGCACTCACACCGATATTTCGGAATGGAAGGCGGCCAAGGAGCGCGAGGCCCATAATCTGAAGCTGGTGGCGGAGGGCGCGCCCTGCGCGGCGGTGCTGGACGCGATCGTGCGCAGCGTGGAGGCGGAGCATCCCGACATGTTGTGCAGCGTGATGCTGGTGAATGAGGATGGGAAAACGCTGCGCGTGGCCGCGGCTCCATCGTTGCCCGAGAGCTATCGTGCGGTCAAGGACGGCCTGCGCATCAGCCCGCGCTCGGCTTGCAGCGGCAGCGCGGTGCATTACGCCCGGCGTGAGATCTCGGTGGACATCAAAAAGGATCCCCGCTGGCGGATGCTGCGAAAGGAGGCCACCGCGGCGGGTCTGCGCGCCTGCTGGTCCGAGCCGATCCGCGCCGCGGCCGGCTTCGTGCTCGGTGCGCTGGCCTGCTACCACCGGGAGCCGCACCAGCCGCAGTGGTCGGAGATCGGCACGGTGATGAACGCCGCCTCGCTGGCCGCCCTGGCCATCGTGCGCGAGCAGGCGGATCTGGCGTTGAAGGAGAGCGAGCAGCGCTTCCGCGCCATCTTTGAGCAGGCGGCGGTGGGGGTGCTGCTCATGGACACGGTCAGCGGCCGCGTGCTCGACGCCAACCGGCGCGCGTGCGAGATCGCGCGGCTGCCGCGCAGCCAAATTTTGGGATCGGACCTGCTGCATCTCTGCGCGCAGGAGGATCGTTCCGAGTTCATCTCCCTCATGGACAAGCTGCAGACAGGCGAGACGCGCAGCTTTGCCTTGGAAAGACGCATCAGGCACACCTCGGGCGGCTTCAGTTGGATCAATCTCACGGTGTCGCCGCTGTGGCAGCCGGGTGAGACGCCCCGGCAGCACATGGTGGTGGCGGAGGACATCACGGCGCGCAAGGAGGCTGAGGAAAACTACCAGCGGGAGCTGTACTACAACCGCGCGCTCATCACGCATACCTCGGCTTACATCACGGCGATGGACGGGGAGGGCCGCTTCACCCATGCGAACCCGTCCTTCCTGCGCGGCATGGGTTATGAAGCGGAGGACGTACTCCAGCGCACGCCCTGGGAGATCGGGTTGATGGACAAGGATGAGGTCGCGCGCTCCAAGGGACGCTTTGAAAAACTGTTGCGCGGCGAGGACAACCCGCCCGTCGAGGTGCGGTTGCGCGCCAAGGACGGAGAATGGCACGCGGTGGAGCTGCGCAGCACTTCCACGCGCAAGCCGGACGGCAGCGTGGACCGCATCATCATCACCGGCACGGACGTGACCGAGCGCAACCGTCTCCAGCAGGAGGTGCTCAATGTGGTGGAACGCGAGCAGGCGCGCCTGGGACACGACCTGCATGACGGTGTGGGCCAGACGATGACGGGCATCGTGGCCTTGATCGAGGCGCTGGAACTGGATCTGGAAGGAGCGCGCCGGGAGGATGCCGCGCGCATCCGCAAGCTGATCCAGGACGCGGTCTCCGAAATCCGGCGCATGTCGCACGGGCTGTCCCCCACCAGCGTGAAATACCGCGGACTGGGCGGCGCGCTGCATCTGCTGGCGGAGACGGTGAGCCTGAACCATCGCACGCCCTGCACCTGCGAGGTGGATGATGGCATCGTGATCAGCGACATGGACATGCAAGGGCACCTGTTTCGCATCGCGCAGGAGGCGGTGAACAACGCGCTGCGGCACGGTAGTCCGGAGAATGTGAGCATCAACCTCAAGCGGTTGAAAGGAGCCGCGTGCGCGCTGGTCGTCGAGGACGATGGCGGCGGTTTTCCCACGGTGAAAGGACGCGGCAAGAGCAAGAAAGCCAGCGTCGTCCCCAGCCCCGGCATCGGCCTGCGGGTGATGGAGTACCGCGCCAGCCTGATCGGCGCGGATTTGACGGTGAGCCCGCGTACGGCGGGCGGGGTGATCGTGACCTGCCGTTTTCAGAGCAATGGCGAGGCGTAGTCCTGGGGCGACGCTTTTTTTGACAGGATTGACGGGATTTTTTGGGATTAACAGGATTGGGGACGTGGAGCGAGCCGCTGGCTCGCCGTGCGGGGAGGCGGTTGCAAACCGCCTCTCCTTGGAGGAATGGGCGGGAATACAATCCCGCCCTCCAGGGTTCAGGACGGGTCTTTCTTTTGGCGGGTGACGCGATCCACGGAGTGTTTGGTGACGATGTTGCCGATGGAGTTGCGGTTTTTGATGGCGAGCGAGGCCATGGGGATGGTGAGGATGAGGTTGCGCAGGTAAAGCGCGGGTTTGAGATGCACGGCGAGGCTTTGGGCGTCGCTCTCGGCTTCGGTGGCGTGGCAGGCGAAGTAGAGGATGCGCGAGCCGGGCGTGCCCTGGGTGATGCTGTAGGCTTTGTCCCGCGTGATGCCGCCCATGCGGAACCGCTTGGCATAGGTGCGCCCGGCGCGGCCGTCGCGGTAGATGACGGTATAGATGGGTTCTTCGTCCTTTTTGAACAGCTCCAGGTGGAGCGGGTTCTTGCCGACGAAGAGCTTGGGCGCGACTTTGGAGACGGTGACGCTGCCTTCGGGCGTGAAGTAAATGATGTCGTCGAGCGTGGAGCACTTGAAGAGCGGCTCGCCCTCGCGCTTGAGGCCGTAACCGGCGAAGCCGTCCTTGGCGTTGAGGTAGAGGGTCTCGTTGGCCATGATGACTTCGGCGGCGGCGACGCGCTCGAAGGAGGTGATCTCGGTGCGGCGCTCGCGGCCGGGGCCGTAGGTTTTTTTGATGCGCTCGAAGTGGGCGATGGCGAAGCGGGTGAGCTGTTTGAGATGCTTCTGGACTTCGTCGATGTCTTTCTCCAGGGCGGCGATGTGCTCGTCGGCCTCGAAGGTGTTGAACTTGGAGATGCGCTTGATGCGGATCTCGGTGAGGCGGGCGACATCGTCGTCGGTGACTTCGCGTTTGAGGTGTTTAAGCCAGGGTTTGAGTCCCTTCCAGATGGCGGCGATGACGGCCTCCCAGGTGGTGCATTCCTCGATGTCGCGATAGATGCGTTTTTCGATGAAGATTTTTTCCAGGGAGGCGAAGTGCCATTTTTCCTCAAGCTCGCCGAGCTTGATCTCGAGTTCGCGCCCGAGGATGTCGCGTGTGTGGTTGGCGCTGAATTTGACGAGGTCGTTGACGGCGAGGAAGCGCGGTTTGTTGTCCTGGATGACGACGGAGTTCGGCGAGAGGGAAATCTCGCAGTCGGTGAAGGCATAGAGTGCCTGGATGGCTTGGTCGGCGTCGGTGCCGGGGGGCAGGTGGATGTTGATCTCGACTTCGGCGGCGGTGTTGTCCTCGACGCGCTGGATTTTGATTTTGCCCTTGTCGTTGGCGGCGACGATGCTGTCCATCAACGCGCCGGTGGTGGTGCCGAAGGGGATCTCGGTGATGCGGAGCTGGTGTTTTTTGTCGCCGGGTTCGATGCGGGCGCGGACGCGGACACGGCTGCCGCGCAAGCCGCCGCTGTAGTCGCCGGCGTCCATGATGCCGCCCTGGGGGAAGTCGGGCAGGAGGTTGAAGTCCTCCTTGCGCAGCGCGGCGATGGAGGCGTCGCACAGTTCGATGAAATTGTGCGGCAGGATGCGGCAGGCCAGACCGACGGCGATGCCCTCGACGCCCTGGGCGAGCAGCAGCGGGAACTTCACGGGCAGGGTGACGGGTTCTTTGTTCCGTCCGTCATAAGAGGCGGCCCAGTGAGTGACCTTGGGGCTGAAGACGACGTCGAGGGCGAACTTGGAGAGCCGCGCCTCGATGTAACGTTGCGCGGCGGCGTTGTCGCCGGTGAGGACGTTGCCCCAGTTGCCCTGGGTGTCGATGAGCAATTCCTTCTGGCCGAGGCCGACGATTGCGGCGACGATTGATTGATCGCCGTGCGGGTGGTATTTCGCGGTGTTCCCCTGGATGTTGGCGACCTTGTTGTAACGGCCATCCTCCAGCTCGTCCATGGAGTGCAGGATGCGCCGCTGCACGGGCTTGAGGCCGTCGTGGATGTGCGGGACGGCGCGCTCGAGGATGACGTAGGAGGCGTAGTCCAGGAACCAGTCGCCGTAGAGGTCGTCGATGGGCTTGACCTCGACGGGCGCGGTGTGCTCGAAGACGGGTTTGTCGGAAGCGGGCGAGTTCTTGGATTTGGAAGCTTTTTTGGCCACTGTGAAAAATCAGGAAGGGTTAAGAATCCGGTGAGAATAGCGGGGAGTTTGGCGAGCGCAACTGGTGTTCGTTTGAGTTTGAGGGGGAACACTGATAGGCACTGATGGGACACTGATGAATGAAGCATGAAGCGGGGCTGCTTCCATTCAAGACATCAGTGCTTATCAGTGACCATCAGTGTTCCCCCTCGGAATCACTTGACGCGGCGGCGGATGCGGGGCGTATGTAGAGGGTGATGAAACGTGTTTTGATCGTGATGATGTCGGGCGTCTGCTGGGCGGGCGCGGTTTCCGCGGCGGTGGTGGAGACGGTGGTGGAGTACCAGGCGGGCGAGACGGTGTGCGAGGGCTTTCACGTCTATGATGACGCGGTGGCGGGGAAGCGTCCGGCAGTGTTGATCGTGCATCAGTGGACGGGGCTTTCCGATCATGAGCAGGAACGGGCGCGGATGCTGGCGGAGCTGGGCTACAATGTCTTCGCGCTGGATATTTACGGCAAAGGCGTGCGCCCGCCGGGACCGCCGGCCTCGGCACAGGAGGCGGAGAAATACAAGAGCGACCGGGCCTTGTATCGCGAGCGGCTGAACGCCGGACTGGCCGTGCTGCTGAAGGACGAGCGCACGGAGGCGTCCAAGGTGGCGGCCATCGGTTACTGCTTCGGCGGCATGGGCGCGCTGGAACTGGCGCGCGGCGGGGCGGCGGTGGCGGGCGTGGTCAGCTTTCACGGCAGCGTGGATACGCCCACTCCCGAGGACGCCAAAAACATCCGGGGCGAGGTGTTGGTGCTGCACGGCGACGCGGACCCGTTCGTGCCGGCAGCGGACGTGGAGGCGTTTGAGAAAGAGATGCGGGATGCGAAGGTGAATTATCATCTGGTGCGTTATCCGGGCATCGTCCACGCTTTCACACAAAAGGGAGCGGGCAACGATCCCTCCAAAGGCGCGGCCTACGACGAAAAGACGGACAAGGCGTCGTGGGAGGAGATGCGGAAGTTTTTCGATCGCTTATTTCAATAGACCTCTTCCGCAGGTTCAAAATCAGGGCGGAGCCTTGGTGGCTTCGAGGGCCGCGATTTCGGCTTCGACCTCGGCGAGCCACCCGGTGCGCGAGGCGTGGTAGTCGGGTCTGGAGTCGGCGGTGTTCACTTCCAGACAGGCGCGCATGGCAGCGGCGGCCTGACGCAGCAAGGCGGCTTTTTCCGCGTCTTGAACCAACCCGGCTTGATTGCGGAGTGTGATGGCGAGGTTGTTCTGGGTCGTGGCCCATTGCTGGGGGAACTGCTCGCGGGTATAGACTTCGAGGGCGGAGCTAAAGGCGGAAACAGACTCGATCAGGAGGCGCGCGGTCTCATCCCCGGTAGAGTGGGCGGCTTGGACGCGGAGGGCGTTGGCGAGGTTGTACTGGGTCATGGCCCAGTCTTGGGGGGATTGCTCGCGAGTACGGACTTCGAGGGCGGAGCGAAAGGCGGCGACAGACTCGGCGAGGAGGCGCGCGGTTTCATCCCCGGCAGAGCGGGCGGCTTGGTTATGGAGGGCGGCGGCAAGGTTGTTCTGGGTTGCGGCCCATTGCTGGGGGAACTGTTCGCGGGCATAGACTTCGAGGGCAGAACGAAAGGCGGCGACAGACTCGGCGAGCAGTTGAGCGGCATCGTCCCCGGCGGAACGAGTGGCTTGGTCGCTGAGAGCGCTGGCGAGGTTGTTCTGGGTCATGGCCCAGTCCTGGGGGGATTGCTCGCGGGTGTGGACTTCGAGGGCGGAGCGACAGGCGGCAACAGCCTCGGCGAGGAGGCGTACGGCCTCGTTCTTGGTGGAGCGGGTGGCTTGGTCGCTGAGAGCGAGGGCGAGGTTGTTTTGGGTCGTAGCCCATTGCTGGGGGAATGGCTCGCGGGCATAGACTTCGAGAGCAGAGCGATAGGCGGTAACAGACTCGACCAGGAGGTGTGCGGCATCATCCCCGGTGGAGCGGGTGGCTTGGGTACGGAGGGCGTTGGCGAGGTTATTCTGGGTTGCAGCCCATTGTTGGGGGAATGACTCACGGGTACGGACTTCGAGGGCGAGGCGACAGGCGGCAACAGACTCGGCGAGGAGGCGCACGGCCCCATCCCCGGCGGAGCGGGTAGCTTGGTCGCGGAGAGCGGGGGCGAGGTTGTACTGGGTAGTAGCCCAGTCCTGGGGGGATGACTCGCGGGTATAGACTTCGAGAGCGGAGCGATAGGCGGCAACAGATTCGGCGAAGAGGCGCGCGGCCTCGTCCCCGTCGGAGCGGGCAGCTTGGTTGCTGAGGGCGTTAGCGAGGTTGTTCTGGGTCATGGCCCAGTCCTGGGGGAATTGCTCACGGGTACGGATTTCGAGGGCGGAGCGAAAGGCGGCAACAGACTCGGCGAAGAGGCGCGCGGCTTCGTCCCCGGCGAAGCGGGTAGCCTGGACGCTGAGGGCGTTGCCGAGGTTGTTTTGAGTTGCGGCCCATTCCTGGGGGAACTGTTCGCGGCTGTGGACTTCGAGGATAGAGCGATAGGCGGCAACCGACTCGGCGAGGAGACGCATGGCCTCGTCCCCGGTGGCGCGGTCGGCTTGGACACGGAGGGCGTTGGCGAGGTCGTTCTGGGTCATGGCCCATTGTTGGGGGGATGACTCACGGACATAGACTTCGAGAGCAGAGCGAAAGGCGGCAACAGACTCGGCGAGGTGGCTCCCGGTCTCGTCTCCGGCGGAGCGGGCGGCTTGGGCGCTGAAAGCGGCGGCGAGGTTGTTCTGGATTGCGGCCCATTGCTGGGGGAATGGCTCGCGAGCATAGACTTCGAGGGCGGAGCGGTAGGCGGCGATGGCGGCGGCGGTGCGCTCGGAGACAGTGGTGCCTTCGGAGACGTTGGCCCAATCGATCAGGGTTAGGCCGAGGCAAAACTGAAGTTCGGCCCATGCTTCAGGCAGCGTGGCACGGGGGGCCGCTTCCAGGGCGGCTTCGAAGGCGGTGACGGCCCCGGCGTAGTTTTTATCCGCGTAGAGGGACTGGCCCTGGAGGCAGAAGGCGGCGCGCTCGCGGGCGGCGGCTTCCTGTTCCACCGCCTCGGCCTGTTCCCTGAGCTGCCGGGCGGCGCGGCGTTGCTCGCGGGCGGCTTGGCCGGACTGACCGGCGTTCTCCGCGGCGGCGGTGAAGTTTTTCCGGGAGAATTCGGCAAGAGCGCGGTCATAAAAATCGGCTTTGGGATCGGCCTTGATGGCGGCGACGAAAAGCTCAATGTCGGCGCGCAGATCGGCTTCAGGCAGGTTTGCCCTGTCGGCGACGGCGGTGATGGCGCGGTTGAAAATTTCGTCGTCGGTGTGCTTGAGTTCCCGAAGATGGGACTGCGTCTCGGTGAAGGCACCAGCGACGAACTTGATACAGCGGCGTTGCTTTTCGAGTTCGGTTTCGAGCTGGGTGACACGGGTATCGGTGCGGAGGGTTGCCGCCTCCTGTGCATTGGCGCGGCGCGCCAGCCACCCCAGGTCGCAGCCGAGGACAAGGACGGCGGCGAGGCCAATGGCCACGCCGCGGCCAAGCCAGGAGCGGGTCTTCTTCAACTCAACGCCGAGCGTCCCCCCGTTTTCAAAGCCGGAGCGGCGCCGCGTGAAACCCGGCAGACAGCGAGATTTGATCATGCGCCTCAATTCAGCAAACCAGGAGCCAATGCGCAAGCTGCGAACACAATAAGCATGCGTTTTTTCGTTGTGAACGCCGCTCCAGGATGGATGGTGACGGCGCATGAATGACCCGAATCTGGAGACGGAGGGGCACTGGCCGAATTCGAAATCCGAAATCCGAAATCCAAAATTCGGATTTCGGATTTCGGACTTCGGATTTTGGGTTGCGCGCGGGCAGCGGCTTTTTGCCATCGCGCTGTTCATCGCGGCCGCCTGCCTGGGGCGGGTTTCGGGGCAGGAGACGGTTGAAGCGGCGCGGGAAGGAGAGGCGGAGCGGGAGCATATCCGCTTTGTGGAAGATGAGGAGTCCGGCGTGGCGCGGCTGGAGACGGTGGTGGTGAAAATGAGCGGCCCGGACGGAGTCGTGGTCGATCTGGTGGGCGCGGTGCATGTGGGGGACGCGGCCTATTACGAGGCGCTCAACGAACGGTTCAAAGGCTATGACGCGGTGCTCTACGAGCTGGTGGGCAAGCCGGGGAAGGGCGATCCGTTGGGCGACCGCGCGGTGACGGCGGCAGACTCGGGGCTGGGCTGGATCGGGACTTTGCAGGAAAAGATGCGGGAGACGCTCAAGCTGGAGGGACAGTTGGAGAAGATCGATTATCACGCGCCGAATTTCGTCCACGCGGACATGGACTTGGAGGCTTTTCAAAAATCGCGCGAGGAAAACCGGGAGACCTTCTTCGGCCTCTGGTTGAAGGCGATGGCCGCGCAGCAGGCTGCGGGCGGCGGCGGGCAGGGGAGTGATCTGGCCGGGTTGGTCGTGCTGATGCAGATTTTGACGAAGAAGGACAGTTCGGACGATTTGAAACGGCTCATCGGGCGTGAGTTCGATCAAGTGGAGCAGATCATGATGGGCATCGAGGCTTCCGGCGGCACGGTCATCATCGGCGAGCGCAACCGCGTGGCGCTGGAGGTGCTGGAACGGGAAATCCAAACCGGCAAAAAGCGGCTGGCGGTGTTTTACGGCGCGGCGCATTTTCCCGACATGGAGCGGCGTTTGGAGGCAATGAATTTTCGCAGGACGGACGAAGAATGGCTGGCGGCCTGGACGATTCCGGCGTACGGTGATGAAGCGGCTCCGAAACGCCGCCGGGTTCTTTTGAAATAAATGAACGGTCTGACGGACACACATACACATCTGGGCAGCCGCCAGTTCGCCGTTGATCTGCCGGCGGTGCTGGAACGCGCGCGCGCGGCGGGCGTGACGGCGATGGTGGCTCCGGCGGTCGATCTGGCGAACGCGCGCGAGGTGCTGGCCATCGCGGAACGGGAACCGGATGTGTTCGCGGCGGTGGGCATCCACCCGTGCGACGTGGACAGTGTGTCGGACGACACCTGGGTGGATGAACTGCGGGAACTGGCGCGGCATCCGAAGGTGGTGGCGCTCGGCGAGACGGGGCTGGATTATTATCATGCGCCGACGTTGGGCTACAGCAAGGAAGCGTGGCGGAATTGGCAAAAGCGGGTGCTGCGGCTGCACCTGGAACTGGCGGTGGAGCTGGGCTTGAACGTGGCGCTGCACAATCGCGACAGTTGGGAAGATTTGGTGGCGGAGGTGGAGCCGTTTCACGGGCGGCTGCGGGCGCAGTTTCACTGCTTCACCGGCACGCTGGAACAGGCGCGGCCCCTGCTGGAGGCCGGACATCTGATTTCCTTCACCGGCATCGTGACATTCAAAAACTCGGGCGCCATGCCGGCGGTGGCGAAGGAAGCACCGGCAGGAAGCTTCATGCTGGAGACGGACGCGCCTTATTTGGCCCCCATACCGTTCCGCGGCAAACGCTGCGAGCCCGCGTATCTGATCCACACCGCGGAAAAGGTGGCGGCGCTGCGCGGAGAAACCCTGGAACAGGTGGCAGTGGAGACGATGGCGACGGCCAAAGGATTTTTCAAGAACCTCCAGCCTGCCTGACGTGGAGCGAGGCCATCGGCTCGCCGCGCCTATGGAGTGCGGGGCTTTGCACCGCTTTGGATTGGGGGGAGCGGAGACAACTGTGAAAGCGGGACGGACGTTCGGGAGCTGCGTCCGCATTCGATCCAAAGCGCCGGGCCGGAAACCAGTCATACTCCAGATCGCGCGACCAAGCCGGGTGCGCCACGCTACGTGGCGTCCGCCGGTTGAGTAAATTGCGGCCCTTTACCACTTGACCTGACCGTTCCCTTAAGTAATTGAGGAGCATTCGTGTGAGATGGCTGCTCTCTCTGATATGATACTCTTCATGCAAAAGCACTCACCCACGCAGTCGTAACGATTTCCATTCATCAGTCTTGGCGGGGAAAATGCAGATGAATACGGAGAATGACCTTTGGGCGGAGACTGAAATGAGAGGTCGCCCGTACCCTGAATGGCTTTGGGCTAAGCTGGTGTTTTTCGTGGGATTGGCCGCGTGGGCACTGTTGTTGGTGAACGAGGTGCAAGTTTATCTTTCCCGGCCTCCAGTCCTTTCAGTCTTGGATTTCGCATCTTATCGCTGGCCGACTGTCTTTGGTTGGAAGATTGGCCGATACTTCGAATGGCGGATCAACATGGGGTGGCACGGAACCCAATGGCTGCCGGTGTGCCTTGTGGCGGTGCCCTTTTTGTTGCAATGGGGCTGGGGTCGCGGCGCGGAAAAATCAAACCACAGGCTCTTGTTCGGCATTTCAGTGTTGCTGGTTTCGGTTCCGGCAATCGCGGCTTTGGGGATCGTGTTACAAGCAGAAGAATGGCAGGCAGTGTCAATGAATTGTTTGTGCAGGGCGCTATTCATTGTCCTGCTGCTGCCTGCGCTGGCATTTCTGCCTGGAGTGAGGTCGAGACGTCCAGCCCACCAAGTGCTGGCAGTGTTGGCGGCGGGCGCGACGTTCTTGCTGTCCTGCTGGGTGTCCTGGATGATAGGTGGCGAAAATCCCGGCAATGACTTCAGGCGCTTTGTGCAGTTGAATCGCAACTATGAGGATTATGTGTCTTCGGTGTTGGGGTTATTCTATTGGCTGCCAAATTGGATGGCCGCGCTGTTCGCAGGCTGGGCAGTGGTCGCGGCCTGTTCATCACGGGAATGCCCGAGATCGTGGCCGAGGCACCTGACCGTTGTCCTGCTTGCCGGCGGATGCGCCGGCATCATCGTTGGCATGGCGATGAGGGCGCACAAGGTTTTATTGCCGCTGCGAGATAACCGCAGGCAAAGCGTCCCTGTTGTCAAGGAGCGCTTTAGTGTTCAGCATCCCTTCAAACCGGCGGCCGTGCGTTGGATAAAGAACAAGAGCACAGGAGCTTTGACGGTTCCATGCGTCTTGTACGAAGTGGATATGAATTTGCCTGCCGCCGATTATGTTGAGATCGAGCCAAAAGGGAACTGGGATCATCGGGGTGGCCGGCCCTATGGGGTGTATCAATATCAATCAAGGGAGTACCAAAGGCAGCAGCGGTGGCAATGGTTTTGGTGGTCGCGGCAGGTGCGGGTGAATCATGTCCCCAAAACGCGGCTGACGTTCCTGCTCACCGGGCCGCTTGACGCAAGCGAATGGCCTCGCGGTCAAGGCAAGCCTCTCGCCTTGGAGTTGGAGTTTCAGATGGAAATTACCGAGTGGAAGCTGCACCAAGATTGGGGCAAGCTGAATCCCGAAAAAATCACCGCTGCCAGTGGCTGCTCCTATGTTGATCTTGGAACACCGGCATATCGCTTCATGATGTACAAGCCGCGGCTGATGAAGAGCCGGATTATCTTTCCAGGCCTTTGCTGGTCAAGGCTATGGCAGCCTCCATTGCTGTGCAGAAGCTTCGAGGAGCGCTCTTATGACCACCTTCCAAACCTGCCCTTGAGGACGTTGGTCGGTGATTTTTCCTCGGGCGCCCTGGTTGGCTTCGGGACATATGCCCGCCCCATTTTGCCTTATACGCACAGCGAGTTGGAGGGCTGGCGTCGGCGGGGATACCGGCCCAGATCATACAGCAGAACCGAGTTTCCCGTCGGAACCCCACTGGAGCGCACTCAGTTGCAAGACGGCGACTATTTGTATCGCGGCGACTTGTTCAGAGACATCGATCGTTGGTGGGAGGCTATGGAGGCGCGTACTTATGAGATGATTGGTTCCGGCATTTTGGAGTTCAAGGCGGAATTCATTGTCCCGGAGTTTGACCATGTCGGGTATAGAGGGAGGCAGGATTAGAGACGGCCAGCGGAAACGAAATCGTTGCAGCCCGGCGCTTTGCCTGCCAACATGCGCCGCCATGAAGACCCGACCGCTTTTCTCCGCCGCCTGTCTCGCCGCTCTCGCTCTGCTTTCCGCCAACTGTCCCGCCGCCGAGTGGGTAACGCTGTTTGACGGCAAATCCCTTGATGGCTGGACCCAGCGCGGCGGCAAGGCGGAGTATCGCATCGAAAACGGCGAGATCGTCGGTGTCAGCGTTCCGAAGACGCCGAACTCCTTTCTCTGCACGGAGAAAAATTACCGCGACTTCATCCTGGAGTTGGAATTCAAGGTGGACACCAATCTCAACTCCGGCATCCAGTTCCGCAGCCAGAGCCTGCCGGATTACAAGAAAGGCCAAGTCCACGGCTACCAGTGCGAGATCGATCCCAGCGATCGAGGCTGGACCGCCGGCATCTACGACGAAGGCCGCCGCGGCTGGCTCAACAACCTTTCCCAAAACGACCCCGCCCGCTTCGCCTTCAAGCAGGGCGACTGGAACCACGTCCGCATCGAAGCCGTTGGCTCCCGCCTGCGCACCTTCCTCAACGGCGTGCCCGCCGCCGATCTGGAAGACGACCTGACGCCGGAAGGCTTTATCGCCCTGCAAGTGCATGGCGTGGCAGAGAAATTCGCTGGCCTCGAAATCCGCTGGCGCAACATCCGCATCCAGGAAAACCCAACCGAAACCACGCCCGCGCCCGCCGCCAAGACACCGCCCGCCAGCGTGCTGCCTGAAAATCCGGAGGTCAAAAAAGTCGCCGAAGGGTTTCAGTTCACCGAAGGCCCGGCCCTCGGCGCCGATGGCAAAATCTATTTCAGCGACATCCCGAACGAACACGTCCACGTCTTCGATCCCGCCACCGGCGCCACCACCCTGCACCGCGAGCAGACCAACCGCGCCAACGGCCTCATGGCCACGCCCGCGGGCGCCTTGCTCGCCTGCGAGGGCGGCGCGCGCCGCCTGACGCGGCAGGAAGGTTCCGCGCCGGTCACCGTGCTCACCGACAGCTTCGACGGCAAACCCTTCAACGCCCCCAACGATCTCGACATCGACGGCAAGGGAGGCATCTACTTCACCGATCCCGGTTATGGCCGCAAGCCGGAGGAAATGCCGCTCGGCGTGGAGGGTGTCTATTACGCCACGCCCGACAAAGACCGCACCAAGCCCGCCAAAGTCGTCCGCGTCATCGACGACCTCATCCGCCCCAACGGCGTGCTCGTCTCCAACGACAAAACCATCCTCTACGTCATCGACAACGCCGCCAACAGCCTATGGGCCTACGACATCCAGGACAACGGCACCGTCAAAAACGGCCGCAAGCTCTGCCACTTCGACTCCAGCGAAACACGCGGCGGCGACGGCCTCACCAGCGACGAGTTCGGCAACCTCTACGTCGCCGCCAACGGTGTGTACGTCATCAGCCCGGAAGGCAAGCACCTCGGCGTCATCGAGACCCCGGAGCGCCCCGCCAACTGCGTCTTCGGCGCGCGCGGCAGCCAGACCCTCTACATCACCGCCCGCACCGCCCTCTACGCCGTCAAGCTCAACGCGGACGGGCGGCGGTGATTCAAAAAATGCCACGCCTCTTCGAAGGTACCGCTTCAATGACCAAGCGAAGAAGTTATACCAAGGTGAGTTGAAAACAGGTCTTGTGATAAAGAGCGGCTGGTGGAGGTGGCGTAGGCCGGGTGTGGCGCAGCCCGCCCGGCTTTGAGTGCGCGGCATCGTCCCTCAGCCCGCCCCCCATGAGCCGGGCGCCCTTCGGGACACCCGGCCTACGTTCCTTGGCAGAATCGACCTGTTTTCAACTCACCTTGGTATTACTGAGCGAAGGCCTTCTCCAAAGCCAGGCCGAGCGCGGGCAGGGAGGGGTCTTTTTCGAGAATGACGCCGTCCGGGCCGATGAGATAAATCGTCGGGAAGTGGCGGAGGTTCCACTCGCTGGTGATCGGGCCGGAGGTGCTGCCGTCCAGCCAGCAGCGCCAGGGCAGCGTGGAGGCGGCGAGCGATTTTTTGGCTGTGGGCGGGTCGTCGGTGTTCACGCCGAGGATGGCGAGGGGACGCCCGGCAAAACGCGTGGCGAGTTCGGCGAGCACGGGTTGCAGACCGTGGCAGCCGTGGCACCACTCGCCCCAAAATACGAGGATGATGTGTTTTTCCCGGTAGTCGCTGAGTTTGAACGGGATGCCCTCGTGATCCGCGCCGCTGATTTCGGGGGTGGTGGCGCCGGGGCTGAGGTGCGTCATTTCAAACAGCAGCGCGGCGGCTTGGCCGGACAGGGAAAGTCCCTGGATGCTGACCTGCGGAAAATCGGTGATGAGGCGTTGCAGCAGTTCCTCGGCGCGAACGCGAGCGGCCTCGCGTGCCTGCGGATCGGCGGCGGACTCGAAGGCGTTGAATTGATGCCGGGCCAGCGCGTAAGTGGCGGCGGCTTGCTCGTCGGCGTGAGTGTTTTGTTTCAGCACAGCTTCCAGCACCGGCGCGGCGAGTGTGGGATCGCAGTCCTCCAAACGCTTCAACGCGGGCGCGATGCCGGGCAGGGCTGCGTAGCGTCCGGCGAGCAGTCGCAGCGCGGCTTCGCCCTGCGGCAAGTGCAGGCATTGCGAGATCAGCCAGTTGATTCCGGTGGCGACGCCGGGATCGTCCGGGTTTGCTTCCATGAGTTGAAGCACTTCCGCCGCATACGGATCGGCGGCGGGGATGCTGGCGCGATAGCGGGCGCGTTCCTCCTCGGTCGGCGCTTCGACGATGAGCAGAGTGTTGGCGCGCACGGCGTCCTCGTAGGCGTCGATGCGGTCGCGGATGCGTTGCGCCAGATCGCCGGCCTGGGCCGTGATCGTGACGGCGGTCAAGTAGAGCGCAAGGCAGGACGCGATGATGGAAAAGCAGCGGGTCATGGTCATGCGACAACGGGACGGCGGCGCGGGGTGGCCAGAATGAGGAGCGACAGCAAGGCCAGCAACGCACCACCCGGTTCCGGCACGATCTGGAAGCTGGCGTAGGCGTTGTCATAAACCAGCACCGGCGCGCCGTAGTCCTCGGTGCTGGCGGAGGCGATGAAGGTCACTTCGCCGAGGCCGGTCTCCGGGGCTCGGATGGCATAGAGGCGGCCAATGACAAGATCCTCCGTCACGAGGTTGAAGCCGCCCGCTCCATTGGTCAGGCCGGCTGTGAGCAGGGTGCTGGTGAAAGTGTCCCACACCTCGATCATGACGTCGGCCCAGCCCTCGCCCGGCGTGTAAAAAGCATCCGCCAGCACGGTGTCGGCATAGACCACGCCGGTGACGATGGCGTCCGAAACATATTGCCCGCCGGCGAGACGGAACTGGCTGCCGAAGTGCTGGGTGACGACCAGCGGCCCGGCGGCATTGACATTGCCGCCGGGAATCGTCACCGATTGAAATCCGATGCCGACCTCCTTGAGCAGCCGGTACATCATTACCTCGCGATGCAAGGGCGGCGTCTGGATGCCGGTGCCGTAGCCGTTGCCGGGATTGGTGTCGTCATCGCCCCAGTCGATGGCGAAGGCGCTGTGGCCGTGGAAGACGTTTTGAGCGTTGGCAAACAGCGACTCGCCCAGTTCCAGGTAATTGGCGCTGTAACCGCCCGCCAGGATGCGCGTATCCAGCGGCAGACCGTCGAGCGTGTGGGATTGCTGGTCGGCCTGCACCATGAGGTTGGAGTAAGCGACGGCGGAGTTCGCCAGCGAGGCGCTCCAGGCCAGCGGCGGAGCAGGGGAGAGGCCGGACCATTGGGCGAGCAGGACGGCGGCGTCAGTGCCGTAAAAATCCAGTGCCGCCTGTACCCCGGGATCGTCAGACTTGACCCTGTCCCAGACACCGGGCGAGGAAAAATGCGCCAGCCGCTCCAGTTCGCCCGCCGGATCACTGCGCATCCGGTTCATCAACTCCAGCCAGAACTGCTGCTCCGCCGTCGGCTCGGCGGCTTGAGCCGGCGTGACAGACAGCAGGATCAAGAACCAACCCCAGCTCAACGCCAATGCCCGGCCAGTGGAAAGCAGGCCGGGACGGGAGACGAGGCGGGAAAGAGAGGCAGGCACGGGCATAAAATAGTTCTAAAAAATAAAATTTCCATAAATAAAAAGAACCGTAAAACGGTTCGCCTCAGCGTGAATCGCACGTTGCTGGCGCGGAGTTGACATGCTGAAGCGTGCGCTCCATGCGCGAAGCCCTGTCCGCCCTACCTATCCCCGCTGCTATTTGATTGACATCATAGCATGACTGATGTATAAAACGCATCATGACGCGAACCCAAATCCAGTTTCCCGAGCCGCTCTACCAGAGGCTCAAGGAGATCGCCGAGCGCCAGGACTGGTCGCTCTCGGAGGTCATGCGCAAGGCGGCGGAGCACTTCGTCACTCGTTTCCCCGAAGGGCCAAAATCTCGCGAGATTTGGCGGTTCCCTACGCTTGACTGCGGCGGGGATTTCCTGACCAATCCAGCCAGACTGCGGCCCGAGGCCGACGTCATCCTGGAACGCGCGTCGTCATGATCCTCTCCGCTGATACCAATATCTTCCTCTACGCGGCCAATCCCGACTCGCCGCACCACGCCGCCGCCCGCCGTTTTTTCGAGGAAGAGGCCACCGGCAAGCAGAGGTTTCTCCTCTGCGGCCTCGTCCTCGTGGAACTCTACATGCTGCTGCGGAATCCTGCTGTTTTCAAGAAACCCAAGACCGCCAAAGAAGCCACTGCCTTCTGCGACGCCCTGCGTGCCAACCCGGCGTGGGAATATGGCGACTACGAACCCGAAGTTGCCAGACCGCTCTGGAACTGGGCTGCCAAGACCACCTCGGGCTTCCGCCACATCATCGACGCCCGCCTCGCCTTCACTCTCCGCCATCATGGAGTCACCCACTTCGCCACGGCAAACGAGAAGCACTTTGAAGGTTTTGGGTTTGAGAGGGTGTGGGATCCGATTGCCTCCGATTGAGGTTAACAATTCGGGGTTCTGTTGGACAGATTGGAGGAAGAGCCGGCTGCTTGCTCACCGATACGGATTCCCCGCCTCGAACAAGGCGCGGATTTCATCGTCGCTCATGGCGCGGCCGAGGAGGAGGAGTTCGTCCACGCGGCCGCTGAGCTTGCGGTCGCGCTGGTTCCAGTTGCCGATTTGGGCGGGGCCGAGGCGGGCTGGGTGGGCGGTTTGCTGGCGAGTTTCTTTGTCGAACTGGCCGTTGAGATAAAAGCGCACGGCGCCACGATCCGAGTCATACACGGTGGCGAGGTGAACCCAGCGGCCTTGCTCGGGCAGCACGGGGGTGCGGGAGTCGGGGTAGTTATGGATCTCATCGGAGCCGGGGGCGAGGGTGTTGCCGATGAGGGCGAGGCGCATGGTGGTATCGTGGTTGATCATCCAGTGGACTTGGCCGGGGTTGTTTTGGTTCCAGCCGTCGGTGTGCAGCAGGGATTGATAGGGCGCGCCGAGGCGGTCGATGCGCACCCAGGCGGCGAGGGTGAGTTGCGGCCAGGCGCGGTCGCCGCCGGCGTCGAGTTGCAGGTGATCGCCGACGTTGACGAACTCCGGGGCTTGCGAGCCGGGCCAGCGGCCTTGGACGCGGCGATAGACGCCGGGCAGGGCGTCGCCGGTTTCAAAATCGAGCAGGGCGATGAGGGCGGGGTCTTTTCTCAACTCCGCCAGCGCGGCTTCGGCGCGCGCGCGCTGGCCGGCGGCGAGGCCGGCGGTGAGTTCGCCCATTTCGTCGGGCTGGATGAAGGCGGAGGAGCGCAGTTCGCGCGCGGCGCTGGCTCCGGCGTCGAGCGTGACGGCATCGCCATCGCGCAGATTTTGTTTGGAGTGGGCGCCGGAGGGTTTGGTGATGACTTCGCCCTGGAACACATGCACCTCGGCGGCTCCGCCGGCGGGCACATCGACGCCGAAGCGGGTGCCGAGATCGACGGCGTCGCCGGAGGGAGTGATGACGGTGAAACCCTTGGCGGCGGGCGGCACATCGGCGGCGAGGCGTCCGCGTTGGATATGCAGACGCTGCGCGGACTCGAAGCGGAATTCGGCGGGGGCTTCAATGACGAGGCGCGCGCCGCGCGCGGTGAGAAGTTCCACGGTGCCGGCTTTGAGTGTGTGCGTCTCGCCGCGCAAGACGGTGTCGTTGGCGAGTTCTTCGACGCCCGCGCCTTTGGCGACGGTGGCGAAGGGTTGTCTTTGAGTTTGCCACCAGAGGGCTGCGCTGATGGACAGCGCGATGGCGGCGGCTAGAGCGGTGAGGCGGGGGAGTGATGGGAACAGGCGGACTCGCGGCGGGGGCGTCGCGGACACCGGGGAAGCGACGAGGGCGCCGCTGCTACCTTCCGCTGCCATCGCAGCGAGCGCGGAGTCCACGTTCAGCAGTTCGGCGAACTCGCGCCGCGCTTGGGCGTCGGTAAGCAGCAGGGCGTTGAGCTGCCGCATCTCCGGCGCGGAGATCGTGCCATCAAGGTAGGCGTGGATGAGGGGTTCGAGTTCCGTTTTCATGACGCCACCTCCTGGGCCAAGGCGCGGCGGATGCATTCCAGCAGCATCCTTCTCATGCGGTGCAGCCATTGATAAAAACCCGCCACGGTGCGTCCGCTGTCCCGCGCCACTTCCTGGATGCGCGACTCCGGCTGATAGGCCTGCATGAGCAGGGCGCGCTGGTCTTCCGGCACTTTTTTCATGCAGTGCTCCAACGCCTCGCGCTGGCGCTCCAGACGCGGTTCTTCGTCGAGGGATTCCGCAGCGAGTTTGGCGACGACCTCCTCGTCCAGCACCAGCCGGTCGCGCCCGCGGTCGCGCAGCCAAGCCAGCACCTCGAAGCGTGCCACGCCGAAGGCCCAGGCTTTGAAATTTCCGTCTTCGCGGAAGGTGTCGAATTTTTCCCAAAGCACCACGCTGACCTCCTGCATCACGTCATCCGCGTCCGCGCGCGCCGGCACCAGCCGCCGCACGTAGGCGCGCACAGCCGGCTCATGCGCGGTGAAGGCGCGCAGGAAGCGGTGGTGGCGTTCGGTCTCGGCGGGGGACATGCGGGGTTATGAGGTATCTCCGGTTTGCCGGCGGATTTTACGCGGAAACGGGCAGGGCGCAGAGGCAGAGGGCGCCGAGTGTAGGCGTGTCCCCCCCCCCAAGGGATGGCGCGGGACGGGAACACACCGCAGCATCCTGGGTGAGAGGGATGGGTTGGGACTTTACGGAAGGGGGTGGTCGGGACACTCCTCCAATGGCGGCCTGCTGTCAGGAGTGACATTATTCATTCTGATGTAGTATGAATTAAGATCGCGCAACTGAAAAGAAGGAATTTTTTCTTCACACTGGAGGGCGGGATTGTATTCCCGACCATTTTTTCGCGGGCGGAGGCGGTAGTACGGAGCCGGAGGAGGGGCGGTGGACGGCGGCAGGACGCTTTGCCTGAAATGATCGGCTAAAGCCAATGCCATTAAGTTATAATTTCTGTACTTTTGGAAAT
>CAZNKC010000078.1:0-11756 GCA_964573315.1 uncultured Verrucomicrobiaceae bacterium
GGAAAATTAGGATTGTAATCGTGCGCAAGTCATATTAACCGAACAGTATTGGGCTAAAAGCCTGCACCACCCTTTCAACCCTCCGGATCATCCAGGATCATCCGCAAGCGTTGCTCCAGCGCGTCCGGGAATCGCTGGAGCCAGCCGGCGTCCACAAGGCCCACGGCCATCAGATCGCGCAGATGCATCCGGTCCTTGTCGCGAAAGGAGATGAGCTTCATGCGCACGAGGTCTTCCAACGGCACGAGTTCGAAACCGTCCGCAGGCTCGGTCTGGTCCAATTCCGGAGTGGTTTCGATGGCGTCCGGCACGGGTTTTTCTCCGGCCCAAAGTACATGCACGGCGTCGCGAACCTTGGCATCGGGGCCGTCGAGAAACACATCCATGGCAGCCGCTTTGCCCAGCGAGGCAACCCGGCGATGCACAAAACCCGCCGCCTCCAGGGCCACGCGCGCCCGCTCCATGTCTTCGCGCCGCAGCAGGATGTCCACGGCGCGCGTGTTCCGCACCGCCGCCGCGTCCACACGCGAGACCCAGGCGGCGACGGCATTGCCTTCGACCACGGCATACCGGACCCCCACCCGCGTCAACGCCCCGGCGGCTCGTTCGAGCCTCCGCCGCACGTCATCGATGCCTTGTGCCATGCGCTGCCAGGATACAGGTTGAAGAGCGGTCATGCTGCTCATGCCGCGGAACCTGCCACAAAAACTCGCGACCGCCAAGGCGCATGTTTGGAGCGCGGGCTGCCCTCACCCGCACTCCGCGAACGAACCGGGCAAAATGCCCGGTCCACACGATGCAGGCTAAAAGCCTGCGCTACGTTTCTATGAATAATTATTCGGCATTGATATGAAATCTTTTTGAAATAGCCTGCCGCGATTCCAACCCCAGCCTTCGCCCCCGTCCCACCCGCAGCCATGCCTTTCCTGACTCCTCTTCGGCGACGCTGGGTCATTCTCGCGCTCATTTTTTGCGCCATCGTGCTGAACTACTTCGACCGGCAGATCGTTTCCATCCTAAAGCCGGTGCTGAAGACTGAGTTCGATCTGGACGACTCCGGTTACGCCGTGCTGGCGAACATTTTCACCCTCTGCTACGCCACGATGTATCCGGTCGCGGGCTGGCTGGTGGACCGGTTCGGCGCGCGCAGCATGATGCTGGCGGGCATCGTCACCTGGTCAACGGCCTGCCTCGGCGCCGGCTTGACCAAGGCGTTCGCGCCGTTCGCGTTTTTCCGTGGCATGCTCGGTTTGGCGGAACCGGTCGCCTTTCCTGCGCAGTTGCGGGTGGTGGCGATCTGGTTTCCCGGCTCGCTGCGGGCCACCGCCAACAGCCTGTGCGTGGCCGGCAGCTCCATCGGCGCGATCATCGCGCCGCCGCTGGTCGCGTGGCTGGCGCTGCGTTACGGCTGGCACTCGGCGTTCGTGGTTCCGGCGGTGCTCGGCCTGGGGCTCGCCGGGATGTGGTGGTTGATCTATCGCGATCCGCCGCCGGAGGTGGCGCTGGCCGCGCGCGCGGACACGCCGTCGCCGGGGATGAAATTCTCCTGGCCGCAACTCTGGCGCACCCGCAGCCTGTGGGGCATTTTGCTCTGCCGTTTCATCAGCGATCCGGTGTGGTACTTCTGCCTGTTCTGGCTGCCGGGTTATCTCCAGGAGGAGTCCGGCCTCACGCTGGCGCAGATCGGCATGGTCGGCTGGATCCCGTTCCTGGCCGCCGATCTCGGCGGCATCGGCAGCGCGGCGTGGTCGGACCGTTTGGTGCGCGGCGGCCGCGCTCCTTTGCGCGCGCGCAAAATCATGCTGACCACGGCGGCGGCGTTTGCGCCGCTCTGCGCGCTCACCCCGCATTGGCCGCATCCGGCGGTCACGCTGGTGATTTTCAGCATCGTGGGCGCGGTGTGCCTGAGCTGGCTGTTTTCGCTCAGCGTGGTCATCGCGGAGACCTTCCCGCAGGGCAACGTCGGCAGCGTGCTGGGCATCGCGGGCGGATTCGGCGCGGCGGGCGCGATGCTGTTCAACTACTACGTCGGCCAAGTCATGGGCACTCTCGGCGCGGAAAAAATCTTTGCCGTGATGGCCCTGCTGCACCCGCTCGCCGCTGTCGTTTTGTGGACGATGGTGCGGCGCGAACAACCCGTTTCCCCTTCAACCACCTCCACCCCCACATGACATGAAACGCAGACCCTTCCTCAAACAACTCAGCCTCGCCTCCCTGCTCCCGTGTTTGGGCCGAGACGCCCACGCCGCGCCGGACGCGCCCGCCTCCGATGCCGCGCACCGCATCCTCTCCTGCAACATCCGCGTGGCTCTGCCGGAGGACGAGGCCACCGGCAACGGCTGGAGCGCGCGGCGCGATCTGTGCGTGGAGGTCATCCGAGCGCAAAAACCGGATGTGGTTTGCTTGCAGGAAGTCCTGCGCGAGCAGATCGATGATTTGGAAAAAGCCTTCCCCGCGTTCGGCAGTTTCGGCTTCGACGGGCCGGAGATGGACGCGCGCATGACCGGCTATGGCGGCATCGCCAAAAACCCGATCCTGTACTCACGCGAGCGTTACGATCTGGTCACGGCGGGCGGCTTCTGGCTGTCCGAGACGCCGCACCTGCCCGGCTCGTTGTCGTGGGACTCGGCGCGCGCCCGGCACGTCAACTGGGTACGCCTGCGCGACCGCGCCTCCGGCCGGCAATTCCGCGTGCTTAGCACGCATCTCGACCACGTCAGCCAGCGCGCCCGCGAGGAACAAATCAAGATGATCCTAACCGAAGCCACCGAGTATGCTCCGGACTTCCCGCAAATCCTCGGCGGCGACTTCAACGCCTCCGCCGCCAATACCGTGCTGCAGTTCGCGCTCGACGCCGGTTGGAAAAACAGCCGCGACGAAGCCCCCGAACCGCGCGACGGCGGCTACACCGTTCATAACTTTCTCGGCAATAAACGGCCAAGAGCCGAAGCCGCCAACAAACGCGGCCCGATCGATTTCATCCTCACGCGCGGCCCGGTCGCCACGCATGCTTGGAAAATCATCCGCGACTCCCGCGACGGCCGTTATCCGAGCGACCATTATTTTATCTCCGCGGAGGTGACGATAGGATGAACGACACAAACGACTCTATGATCTCGATCCAAGAACCCGCGCGCTCGACCCCCGTGCGCGCCGAATACGACGTGCTCGTCGTGGGCGGCGGCCCGTCCGGGCTGACCGCCGCGCTCGCCGCCGCCGAGGACGGCTTGAAGGTCGGTCTCATCGAAAGCCGCAGCTTCGTCGGCGGCAACATGACCATCGGCCTGCCGGTGCTCGGTTTCCTCGGCCAGAAAGGCAACCAGATCATCAAGGGTCTGCCGCAGAAATTCATCGACCGCCTCAAGGCGCGCCACGGCGCCAGCGAGCACCGCCCCTGCCCACTGCACATGGGCATCACCCTCGTCGAGCCGGAAGCCGTGAAGACCGTCGCGCTCGAAATGCTCACCGAGGCCGGTGTGGACGTACGGTTTTACACGTTTTGCGCCGGCGTCGTCATGGACGGCGACCGACTGCGCGGCATCATCGCCGAAAGCAAGAGCGGGCGCGAAGCCCTGCTCGGAAAAATCGTGATCGACTGCACGGGCGACGCCGACGTGGCGCATCGCGCCGGTGTGCCGTGCGAGAAAGGCAACGCCGAAGGCGGGATGCAGCCGCCAACACTCATGTTCTGCCTCGCGGGCGTGGACACGGAAAAGCTGCGCCACAGCATCGCCAATCAATCGCGCACCTACCTCACCGATTTCATCCCGGCGGAGTACTTCGGGCAAAACAACCAATTCATCGTCGTCGGCCTGCGCGAACTCATCGCCAAGGCGCGGGCGGAAAGAAACCTCAACATCCCGAACGAGCGCACCATCATCATCACCGGCCTGCGCGAGGGCGAGGCTTGGCTGAACATGACGCGCGTGGCCGGCGTGGACGGCACGGATGCGCGCAGCCTCACCCACGGCGAGATCGTGGCGCGCAGTCAGATCGACGACATTTTCACCTATCTCAAAAACTATGTGCCCGGCTTCGAGAAAGCCTACTTCGCCAAGACCGCACCCTTCCTCGGCATCCGCGAGACGCGCCGCATCACCGGTCATTATGTCATGACGCAGGAGGACGTGCTCGGCTGCCGCCGTTTCGACGACGCCATCGCCGTCGCCAGTTATCCCATCGACATCCACCGCCCCGGCGACGAAGGCTGCACGCTCATCTGGTGCGGCGATTGCTACGACATCCCCTACCGCTCGCTGCTGCCATTGAAGGTGGACAACCTCCTCGTCGCGGGCCGCTGCATCTCCACCACGCACGAAGCGATGGGCGCCATCCGCGTCATGGCCACCTGCATGGCGATGGGCGAAGCCGCCGGCCGCGCCGCCAAAATGGCCGTGCGTGAAGGCGTCTCGCCCGCCGGCATCGATGTGAAGAAACTCCAGGCCGAGCTTGTGGCACGCGGAGCGTATTTGAGAGCTGATTGATCGTCTTCCCAATCCAGAAGACAATGGCTGTTATATCTGCAATACCAGCCTCAAACTTCGTTCGACGCGCTCCATGTCGCTCGTGGAAAGCCTCCCCGATGAATGAGTGAACCTGCTCTTGTCAACAGCGCGGACTTGGTCAATCACAGCCACCGAGTCCTTGCCCGCACTTGGGACGGACACCACAATCGGCGGCGCAGCTTCCGGCGAGGAACTTAACGGCACTACCACCGGTGTTTTTCGCCCACGATTCACCCAATCCGCAGTGATGATCACACAAGGACGGTGCTTTTTGATTTCCGAACCTTGCGTGGGGTCCAGATTCACCCACCAGATTTCACCACGCTTCGGATTCATTGAGTTTTTCCCAATCCGCCAAGTCCAGATTCAACCGGTTCGCTTTCCGGCAAGCCGCTTCCAAATCCGTTTCGAGTGATTCCAGCCGCTGCTGAAGCAATTCCGCCACCACAGGCGAGCGAGCGCCCTTGGGCACCGCCGAACGAAAGCGTTCCCCGATCGGATCAGGAATTTCGAATGTCATCTTCATGTTCCATTCTGCTCCATATCCCCCCCATCTTCAAGCCTGCATTTCCCGGTTCATTCAAGCGGAACAATCCTCCTGTCTTGACGGAATGACAAAAAACGAATCATAAACACAGCATGAAAACATTCCTCCCCATCTTCCTCCTCGCTTCCGCTTTGACGCAAGCGCAGCAGGCCAGCCTTCCCGCTGACCACGCGCAACGCCGGATGGCGGGCTGGACCGTTCAGCTGGATCAACGCCTTCTGAACGGAGAGCATGCGCCGCTGGGCAGGCAGGCTCTCACTTTGCTGGACGCCCGCTTGAACGACATTGTGACCGTCGTTCCCGCCAAGCGTGTCGCCGAACTGAGGAAGGTCGTTATTTGGCTGGACCTCGATCATGGAGAGTTGACCCGGATGCAGTACCATCCCTCCGCGGGCTGGCTGGAGAAAAACGGTTATTCGGCCAGCTTAGCCAAAGCCGTCCACATCCCCTCCGCAGCCCGTTTTGTGGACAAGCGCCATCAGCACACCCAGCCCTGGTGTGTCCTGCACGAGTTGGCGCACGCTTATCACGATCAAGTGCTCGACTTCGATCACGCTGGCATCCGGGAAGTGTGGGAGCGCTATGATGCCTCAGGCCGGGGCCGGCGTGTGCTGCACGTCAGCGGCCGGATGCAGCGGCATTACGCTCTCACCAACGCCAAGGAATTCTTCGCTGAAATGACCGAAGCCTATTTCGGCGTCAACGACTTTCACCCGTTCGTTCATGGGGAACTCAAGCAAAGCGAGCCTGAAACCCATGCCCTGCTCCAGGAGATTTGGGGCAAAACCGCGCTGGAGGAATAGGGGTAAAATGGGATCAAAACATGACGGGGCGTCAGCCTGCCTTGCTGCACTCCCCCGCCCACAGCCGCAGCCCATCCGCGCACATGCCCGTGCCGTTGGCTAGTTCGTATTTCTCCCAAAGCTCCGGCGCCACTCCGGCTTGCAAGGCCCGCGCCCGTTCCGTCTCACGGTAGGTCTGCCGCCACTCCGCCGCTGGCAGGACGCGGTGACGCGCCGCTTGCTCTGCCACCTCCCGCAGCCGCGTTTCATAAGCCGCCAAATGCGCGTCCGCGTCCGCCACCTCGCCGAAGTGCGTCAGGCACAGTCGCTCAAACCCCGCCGCGCGCAGCCGCCGCGCCGACGCCAGATACGGCTCCAACTCGAACTGCGGTGGCGCGGCGGCCACGGACAGGTAAGCTGAACCCTCCAACCGGATGCCCGCCACGTCGCCCGTGAAACAAACCTCGCCGGCGGCATAGGCATGGTGGTGCCGCGCATGACCCGGCGTGTCCAGCGCCGTCAGCGTGATCTCTCCCACGGTCACGTTCTCACCGTCCTCCAGAGCTGTCACCTTGTCCTCCGGCGCGGCCAGCATCTCTCCCCACAGGCTTTCCATTGCCTCCCCATAAACCTCGTGCGCTCCCGCCAACAGACGCGACGGGTCCACCAGATGCCGCCGCGCGCGCGGATGGCAATACACCCGTGCCCCTTGCCGCGCCCACCAGCCAGCGGCGCCAGCGTGATCCAAATGGACGTGGGTGACGAACACCTTGCCGATCTCCCCCGGCGTCGCGCCCGCCTCTTGCAGCGCCTCCAGCAGCCGCGGCAGCGTGCTGCCGGGACCGGCCTCCACCAGCGCCTTTTCCCCGGCGGACTCCAGCAACCAAGCGGCGATCAAGCCCGGCGTCTGCCGGAATTTCAAATCAAGCGCGCGGATATTCATGTTTATATCAGACATCGGATTTGGTCATGAGATACAGCCATCCATAGGATGCGCGAGTTTAACCCAGCAGGGGTTTCCCATGAATAGCCAGGGGTTGAGGAACGAAACCCCTGGAACGATGCGACGCGGTCTCCGGGGTCTGCATCCGCTTGTTCGGCTTGTGGTTTATCTTCGGCGCAGTCCATAATTGGGATGTCTTCTATCATGCCGGAGGACAAGGATGCGAATGCCGTATGACATCTCACGGTAGAGGAAATGATAAGGGAACCCCGGAATGTTGGCTCTGCGATAGACTGTATTTGCGAAATGAAATCCTTGTGGGTTGAATAAGGCGCGATCAACCATTTCAAGAAAAACTTGGAAAAATCGATCTGCGACTGAATCGGACGCTTCTTCCCTGTAATAGCGGAGGATGCCATCCATACCCGCTGAACCAAGCGATGGAAAATGACAAGCGAATCCATCAGCGGCCGAATGCTGACTTGAATTCATCGAGAGTCATTCCGGCGGAGGGGTCGCGGTCAAGCTCGGCATCTCTCCTCATGGCCTCTGCGATCCCGGCGTCATCGTCGTGCAAAATGGCAGGAAGAGAGTCCAGTATATGAGCGGCAAGGACTGCCCTCTGATTGTCAGGAAGCAGAAGAGCCTGTTCTTCGAGTTCAGTCAAGGTCACCATACAGCTCCAGTCTATGCCAGATTGGCTCAAATGACAACTTGCTTGGCCTCCAAAACGCAGGGTGAGACGATCGGCCCCCAGTGAGTCCGGAATCAGATCAAACCGGCCAGCTTTAGAACCGCCCGCCGCGCCCCGTCGGGTTCGGGTCCATGTCCAGCGGGATGCTGACCTGCGGGAAGTCCTTCAGCGTCAGCGAGAACAGCAGGCCGTAGTCGCTCAGCCCGTTGCGGCTGTCGCGGATCATCGCGCCGATGGAGGCGCTCCAACTGCTCAGGTCGCGGTGCAGGGAGTAGCTTTGGTACTCCAGGGTGCCGTCGTCCATTTCATACACATGGTTCATGGAGACGCCCCAGTTCTCGTTCATCCGCGCGTAAATCCGGGAATAGACCAAGCTGCTGTCCTGGAACAATGGGTGGTCGTTGATGAACTGGTGGCCGAGGGTGAGGGAGACGGTCTTGCTGGGCAGCCAGGTGAAGCCGTGGTTGACCTCGGTGAAATTGTCCGCGCCGCCGGAGATGGGAATCTGTGTGTCAGCCCACAGGCTGAGCCAGGGCACGGGACGCCAGAACAATTCGTTGTAGAGGTTGGACACGTCGCGGTCGAACTCCGGATCCTCGAAGAACGCATCGACGTAAGTGTTCAAGCCCGCCCAGGTGTAGGTCTGCACCGCCTGCTCGGTGGCCTCGCGGAAGGCGCCGTTTTCCACGGATTGATAGTCGCGGCGGGTTTGCAGCACGTTGCGCATCCCGACGCGCGCGATGTTCCAGGAGCGCAGGTCGTCGATGGCCGAGTAAAGCGGCACGTCGAGGGAGCGCGGGCGGGTCGTCGGCGCCAGACGATCGATGGCCGGGAAACCCTCGGGCACCTCGGCGTCCACGTAGGAGTAGTTCAAATAGGGCTGGAACACATGCCGCAGTCCGTCCAGACCAAAGACGCTGCTCCGCACATCGTCCCAGGTTTTGCTGAGCTTGAAGGACACATCCATGCCGGCGCTGAAGATGCTCTTGGTCTCGGTGGTGAGGCCGGGCGCGCCTTCGATGTCGTCATAATAAGTCAGGCCGCCGCCGACGCGCGGCACCACGTTCAGCCAGCCGAAGAAGGTCTTGGGATAGAGGAACTCGTGGTAGCTGTGGACGCGCGTGAAGCCCGGCTCCTGCAAGCGGCTGCGCAGGATGTCGAGCGCCTGCTGCACCTCGTTGGTGGCGATGATCGTTTCCGGATCCAGACCCAGCACGCGGCGGAAGGCGGCTTGGTTGGAGGGCGCGTCGGTCGGCAGACCGGAGATGGGGTCGATCGGACCGCCGCTTTGCAGGAAGGCCTCTCCTTCCTTGATGAGCGCCCGCGTCTGGCGCAGTTCGATGTCGCTGAACTTCTCTTGATAGATGCCGCCGGTGGTGTTGCCTTGATAGAACAACCCAGTGTTGAAAACCGGCTGGCGGATAAAGTCGAACGCCAGCTCCGGCAGCCGCGTGGACACGCGGTAGAAGTCGTTCAACTGGAACTTGGTCATCAGCGTGGCCGTGTAGCGGTCATCGGTGTGAACCAGGGAGATTTGGTTGTCCGGCTCCCGGTTCGAGCGGAACTCCTCGAAGAAAAAGTCCTCGTAGAAGAAAAAGTCGCTCATCTTGTTGATGTCGAAGTCCAAATACCAAGTACTGGTTTCCGGGCCGGGGATGTAGATGCGGTGGGCGAAGTTCACGCGGTAGCGACCGCTGTCCAGATTCTGCCGCTCCTCCGCTTCGCCCTGGCCTCCGGTGCGGGTCAGGGTGGGGTCGGTGTCATTGGCGTAGTAGAGCTTGAGCGTGCCGAAGTTATCCTGATTCCAGCGGTGGCGCATCGAGATGAGATCGACACCGCCCGCGATGCCCCGGGAGCTGCGCAGGTCGAGTTTGTACTTGGCCAGAGTGTGGTCGCCATGGATGACTCCGTATTGGTTCAGCAGGAAGGCGCCCCAGTTGCTGCTCCAGCCGGGAGTGAACGTGTAGCCCACCTCGTCGTCCAGCGGCTGGGAGATATAGGGGAACCAAAATATGGGTGTATCCCCGGCATAGACGGTCACTTTTTTCATCACGATCCGGTCATCGGGATAGATGGTGATCTGCTTGGCGCGGATTTTGTAGTTCGGATCGGCCAAGTCGTGTGTGGTGATGAAGGCGTTCTCCCCGTCGATGCGTTCGATGAATTTGGTTTCCGTCTCGAACTTGTCCGTGCTGTAGAGCAGCGTGCCCGATCCCTTGGCCAGGGAGCTGCGGATGACGTTGCCGGTCAGCTCGCCGGTTTTGATGTTATAGACGATGCTGTCACTTTTGTAAGTGATGCCGCCCTTCCAGACCGTCACATCCTCCCGCGCCATCACGTCGCCCGTGTTGGAATTGTAGTCCGCCCGCCCGGCCCGGATCTCGGTGTCTCCGTACTGGATTTCCACGTTCCCCTTCGCGGTGGCGATGCCGGTGTCCGGGTCGAAGGTGGTTTCGAAGCCCTGGATGTTGATGTTGCTGGTCAGGTTTTCCAGCAAGTCCTGGGCTTGGACACTCAGGCCCGCCAGCAGAGCCAAGGCGGGAACGAGAAGGTGGCGGCAGGCAGAAATCATGGATGTGGGGAGAAGAGTGATTTTCCGGCAGAAAACGGCGCTCCCGCCAGGGTTTGAAACAGACTGCTTACCAAATAGGCGAGTCCCGGGCAGGTGACAAGGCAAAAGATGCGCCGTCTGCGGACGCTCGCACTCCGCCCCTTGACCCCTCCCTCATCCCGCCTAAAGCTCCCGCTCAAGCATCCCCCCTCATGCCCCGTCACGCAGCTTTCTCCCGTCGCCACATCGGTCCGTCTCCCGCAGAAACCCAGGACATGCTCGACGCGCTAGGCTGCGCCACCCTCGACGAACTCATCGGCCAAGTCGTCCCGGAATCCATCCGCGACCACGACCCGCTGAACCTCCCGCCCGCGCTCAGCGAGGAGCAGGCGCTGCGCCGGCTGCGCCAAATCATGAGCCGCAACCAAGTCGTGCGTTCCTTCATCGGCCTCGGCTACCACGACACCTTCACCCCGCCGGTCATCCTGCGCAATGTCTTTGAAAATCCCGGCTGGTACACCGCCTACACGCCCTATCAAGCGGAGATTTCCCAGGGCCGGCTGGAGGCGTTGCTCAATTTCCAAACACTGATCACCGACCTCACCGGCCTCGACGTGGCGAACGCCTCGCTGCTCGACGAAGGCACCGCCTGCGCCGAAGCCTGCGCCATCGCCCTCAATGCCAAGCCCGGCTCGGACACCCTCATCGTCTCGGACAAAGTTCACCCGCATGTCCTCGACGTCATCATCACCCGCATGGAGCCGCTCGGCGTCCGCGTCATCACCGAGGACATCCTCCAGTTCCGCGACCGCGAAGAAAACCGCCCCGACCTCGCCGCCGTCATCGCCTCCTATCCCGACACCCTCGGCGTCGTCCACGATCTCAGCCAAACCGCCGCCGAAACCCGCAAGTCCGGCGCGCTTTTCATCGTCACCGCCGATCTGCTCGCCCTCACCCTGCTCAAACCGCCCGGCGAGTTCGGCGCGGACATCTGCGTGGGCAACAGCCAGCGCTTCGGGGTGCCGCTCGGTTTCGGTGGCCCGCACGCCGCCTTCATGGCCGTCAAGGACGCCCTCAAGCGCCGCCTGCCGGGCCGCCTCATCGGCGTCTCCAAGGACGCCGAAGGCCGCCCCGCCTATCGCCTCGCCCTGCAAACCCGCGAGCAGCACATCCGCCGGGAAAAAGCCACCAGCAACATCTGCACCGCGCAAGTCCTGCTCGCCGTCATGGCCTCCATGTACGCCGTCTATCACGGACCGGACGGCCTGCGCGCCATCGCCCACCGCACGCATGACGCCGCCTGCTGGCTGGCGGACGAGTTGCGCCGCGCCGGCTTCCAACTCGCCGGCGATAACTTTTTCGACACCCTCACTGTCACCGTGCCCTCCGCCCCGGAGGTGCTGGCCCGCGCGCGCGAACTCGGCTTCAACCTCCGCCAAATCGACGCCGCCACCGTCAGCATCGCCCTCGACGAGCGCATCACCGCGGAAGACCTGACCGGCCTCGCCCGCGCCTTCAGCATCGACGCCCCGTCGGGCGAACCCGCGCCCGACGAAACCGCGCCCCCGCGCTTCGCCGCCGCCCTCCATCGCGCCACCCCCTTCCTCACCCATCCCGTTTTCAACAGCCATCACTCCGAGACCGCGATGATGCGCTACTTGAAGCGGCTCCAGGACAAAGACATCGCGCTCGACCGCGGCATGATCCCGCTCGGCTCCTGCACCATGAAGCTCA
>CAZNKC010000078.1:11766-20440 GCA_964573315.1 uncultured Verrucomicrobiaceae bacterium
GCTCAACGCCGCCGCCGAGATGATCCCGCTGAGCTGGCCCGAGGTGAACGCCATCCACCCCTATGCCCCGGCGGATCAGACCGAAGGCTGGCGCGCGTTTTTCGCCGAACTCGAAAACTGGCTGGCCGCATGCACCGGGTTCGCCGCCGTCTCCCTCCAGCCCAACGCCGGCTCCCAGGGCGAACTCGCCGGCCTGCTCGCCATCCGCCATTTCCATCACGCCCACGGCCGGCCGCAGCGCAACGTCTGCCTCATCCCCACCTCCGCCCACGGCACCAACCCCGCCAGCGCCGTCATGGCCGGATTCAAAGTCGTGCCCGTCGCTTGCGACGACCAGGGCAACATCGACCTCGCCGACCTCCGTGTCCGCCTGGAGCAGCACTCCGCCGAAGTCGCCGCGCTCATGGTCACCTATCCCTCCACGCACGGCGTGTTCGAGGAAAGCATCGTCGAAATCTGCGCGCTCGCCCACAGCCACGACGCGCAGGTGTACATGGACGGCGCCAATCTCAACGCCCAGCTCGGTCTCACCTCCCCCGGCCGCATCGGCGCCGACGTCTGCCATCTCAACCTCCACAAAACCTTTTGCATCCCCCACGGCGGCGGCGGACCCGGCGTCGGCCCCATCGCCGTCGCCGCGCATCTCGCGCCTTATCTGCCCGGCCATCACACCTTTGAAAAAGGCGCGGCGGGCGTCGTGTGCAGCGCCCCCTGGGGCAGCGCCAGCATCCTCGTCATCTCCTGGATGTACCTCGCCATGATGGGGCCGGAGCTTGTCGAATCCACCCGCCACGCCATCCTCAACGCCAACTACATCGCCCGCCGCCTCGCCTCCCGTTTCCCCACCCTTTACCAAGGGAAAAACGGCTTCGTCGCCCACGAGTGCATCCTCGATTTCCGCCAGTTCAAAAAAGTCACCGTCGAAGACGTCGCCAAGCGCCTCATGGACTACGGCTACCACGCCCCCACCATGTCCTGGCCCGTCGCCGGCACCCTCATGATCGAGCCGACTGAAAGCGAGGACAAAACCGAACTCGATCGTTTCATCGACGCCCTCGCCGCCATCCACGAGGAAATCCAGGCCGTCGAAACCGGCGCCACCGACCCCGCCGGCAACCCGCTCAAAAACGCCCCGCACACCGCCGCCCGCGTCACCGCCAGCGACTGGCCGCACCCTTACAGCCGCGAGACCGCCGCCTTCCCCCGCCCCTGGGTCGCCGAATCCAAATACTGGCCCCCCGTCGCCCGCATCGACAACGTCCACGGCGACCGCCACCTCGTCTGCACCTGCGTCAGTGTGGAAGAAGCGGCGGGATGAAAAAAGCACCCCGCCTCGTATAGTTTTAAGTGTTCAGGTTTCAGGTTTCAGGTTCAAGATGGATGCCGCTGCTGAAACCTGAACACTGAAACCTTCTCCCCCACCATGCCCCAAAACCCCGTCCAAGCCTCCGATGACCGTGACCTCGACATCCGCCGCGTCCACGAGCGCGCGCAGGACATCGAGGACAAACTGCCCAAGCTGCGCCGCTGGATGGAGCATGGCCGCCTCATGCTGGCGCTGGTCAAAGACTACGTCACCGGGCGCTATCGCGAAGTCCCCTACTGGGTCATCAGCGCCGCCGCGCTCGCGCTGCTTTACGTCCTCAATCCCGTCGATGTCATCCCTGACATCCTGCCCGGCATCGGCTACCTCGACGACGCCACCGTCGTCGCCTTCTGCCTCAAGCTTATGGAGCGCGAGCTGGACAAATACAAACAATGGCGCGACCGCCAAGCCGCTGCTCCGCCCGTGGTTGATGTTTGACGCATCGTCCTCCTGCCCCTACTCGTCCTCGAATCGTCGAGTAGGAGAACGAGGACGAGAACGAAACATCACATCGCGTACTCGCGATCCTTGAACTGCCCCGGCACCGGCACCGGATACTTGCCGTCCGCGTCCGCGAGGATCGGGGCCGGACCGTCCAGCGTCAGCTTGTCCACATCTGGCGCGAATTCGATTTCCGACTTCATCATCTGCTCCAGCGTCACCGCTTGGCCTGTGTGCGCCGCGAACCGGCCCATCGCCGTCACCACGCTCGCCATCACGCCGCGCTCCACTTCGTTGAAGGGCTTGTTGTTTTGGATGGCGTCCATCAGGTGCTGCCACTCCAAGTCGTATGGGTTCGGCTCCGGCTGCTCGGCGCGCCAGATCACGTTTTTGGAATCCTTCGTGTGGCCTTTGAACGTCATCGCGCGCGACGGGAAATGGCCGGCGTTGGACACCACCGCCCAGCCCTTGCTGCCGTGGACGTAGGTGGCGAACTCGTTATGCACGTTCTGCCGGTTGCGGCCCTGGAAGAACAGCTTCGTGCCGTCCTGGAAGGTGTACTCCACCGTGTAGTTGTCGAAGTTTTGGTCGATGTAATCCCCCCGCTCCGTGCGCCCGCCGTTCGCCTTCGCCTCCACCGGCCAGTCGTTTTTCATCCAGCAGGCCTCGTCGATGTTGTGGATGTTGAAGTCGCTGAACGCCCCGCCGCTGGCCCACAGGAAGGAGTGGAAATTTTGCAGTTGCCAGATCAGCTCGCTCGGATTCTGCGCCGGATCGCGAGGCAGCGTGAAGCAGGAGCCCACCGGCCCTTGCAGCCGATACGCCTGCATCAGCACCAGATCGCCGATCTCGCCGTCCTGAATGCGATGGAACAGCTCGTTGCGGCGGTCGCAGTGGCGGCACATGAGGCCGACACCGACCTTGAGGTTTTTCTTTTTCGCTTCCTCGTTGATCTCCAGCAGGCGGCGGCCGCTCGGGCCATCCACGCACACCGGCTTTTCCATGAACACGTTGACCCCTTTCTCCACCGCGTACTTGAAATGCACCCAGCGGAACGCCGGTGGCGTCGCCAGGATGACCACGTCGCCCGATCCCGGACGCAACTCGTCGATCGCCTTTTTGTAGGCGTCGAAGCCGATAAACTTGGTGTCCTCCGACACCGACATGCGATCCGGGTGCTTGCCGGAGAGCGCCTCGAAACTGCTCTGCAACCGGTTCTCCTGCACGTCCGCCATCGCCACCAGCCGCAGCGGCGCTTCTTTCACGCCCAGGCAGTTGCTGGACGCCCCGGTGCCGCGCCCGCCGCAACCCACAATAACCGCCCGGATGCTCTCATCACCCGCCGCGTGAACGTGCGGCAGCGTCACCCCGGACAAAGCGGAAAGCCCGAGCGTCGTCTGCGCGGCCTTTTTGATGAATTCGCGGCGGGAAGCGGAAGCGCCGTCGGTTGAGGAAGTGGCTGGAGAGGGTGCGTTGGGATTCATGGTCGGTGGGTGGAGGGGAACGAAATGAATGACGGCAATAGCGCGCGAACAAGAAACTCTGGAGAGGACCGCCCCGGAACGCAAGCTGGAATGCGCAGAGCGCAGGCAGGGCTTCGCACATGGAGCGCACGCGTCCCGCGTGCTCTTTTCGGCGTCCTCGCCGAAAAGATTGAGCGCAGCGAACACGCAGGGTTGGCTCAGCTCGCCAATCAAAGCTGGGACGCCCTAGACGCGAGAGCAATGAATGATTTCACGCGGACCACACCGGTGACCGTGTGCGGCTGCCGCCGCAATGCGCTCGGCGGGACGCCAAACGCAGCACGCGGGACGCGTGCGCTCCATGCGCAAGCTCTGCCCTGCGCATTGCTGCCGCGTAAAAGGTCTTGCAAAAGCCCCCCGCCCGGATAAAAGCTCCCTCCCTGATCCCAAAAGTGGTTGAAGCCGGCGTGGCGAAATTGGTAGACGCGCTAGACTCAAAATCTTGTTTCCGTGAGGAAGTGTCGGTTCGACTCCGACCGCCGGTACCACTTTTCGCAATCCCCGTTTCACATCAGGCATGACTCCTTCTCCTCTTCGGATCGTTTTATTTGGAGTTATCGGACTGCTGACGCTCGCTATGCGCCACGCCTCTGGAGCGGAGGTGCCAGCCGTCACCTTCGCCGTCGATCCCGGCAAAATTTATCTGCCGTTGGAAGAAGCCGTCGCGCGTCTGCGCTGGCGCGTTTCCGAAGAACGCGGCGGTGGTCTCGCCCGCGTCAACGGCGTCCCCATCCCGCCGGGAGGGGTGCGGCTCGGCAATGGCATCCGTTGGGTTCATCTCCACACCCTGGCCGCCTGCGGCGCTGAGGTGGTTTCTGATCCCGATGGCATGCACCACCGCGTGCGTGATGGCCGGCGCAGCTTCATCGCAACGGCCGGAGCGAAGCAGGTGGAGATCGACCTCGCCCGCCAGCGGCTCTATGCTTGGCAAGGCAGGCGGCTGGTGTTGGAAACGAAAATCAGCTCCGGTCGCGGCGGCGGCACGCCCGCGGGAAATTTCACCGCCGGTCCCTACAAATCCCGCATGCACTACTCCAGCCGTTATCACAACGCGCCCATGCCCTGGAGCGTGCAGGTGAACGGCCACATCTTCATCCACGGCTTCTCCAGCGTGCCCGACTATCCCGCCTCCCACGGCTGCATCCGCGTGCCTCTCAGCGGCGGGAATCCCGCCCGCTTCTTTTACGAGTGGGTGGACGCCGGCACGCCGATCCGCATCGTCCGCGGCACAAAAGAGGAGATTCGTCGAGCTTTGCCCGCCACCTAATCCGCCTCCAGCGTCACTTTCCGGCAGCGGATGTCTTCCCAGTCCGCCGCGCACGCTGCGTGAGTTTCTGAATTAACTCCGTGTTGCGCCGCTCCTCGCTCGCACGCTCCTCGGTTGAGGCCGACGACAAGCTGCCAGTTCCAGTTTTCGAGAAAAGCGGCTCGGGCTTGAAGCGGTGAACCGTCGCCTCCGCCTCCTGGATCACATCTTCCGTGGTCAGGTGTTTCAACAGATCGAGGCGGAGTTTCATCCTCCATATCATATATGGGTTGGACAGTTTGGCAAAACGGGAATCGGCATCGGCAGGGTGCAGCAAAGGAAAATGCAAGGCGGAGGATTCTCCGGGCGTGTTTGAAAGGTCATGCCAACCTCTCGCCATCGTCTCACCACCGTCTCCGTCTTCTTCTGTCTCTGCTTGTCCGTCCCCGCCGCTCGTGCCGCCGTCAAAGCCGGCTTCGCCGAGCGCGACATCACGCCCGGCATCGGCATGGAGCAGCCGGGCGGTTATGGGAAGTCTTTTCACCGCGTCTTCCACGACTCCTGCAAGGTCCGCGCCGCGGTGTTTGACGACGGCAAAAAGCGTGTCGCCCTCGTCGGATTGGACACGCTCACCGTACCGCGCGCCGTCGTGCTCGACGCCCGCGCCCAGATCGAAAAACTCACCGGCATCCCGCCGGATGCCGTGCTCATCGGCGCTTCGCATTCGCATTCCTCCGGTCCCACCGGCATGGTCCAGCCCGGCGAGTACGATGGCGCGTCCGGCCTCGTGAAAAAGCTTGCCTACGAGGACTCCTCCTGCGCCGATCCCGGCTTCCTGCTGCACCTCACCAAGCAGATCGTCGAAGCCGTGCGCCGAGCCGATGCCGGCAAGGTCGCGGCCCAGCTTGGCTTCGGCTCCGGCAGCGAGGACAAGGTGGCTTTCAACCGCCGCCTCAAGATGAAAAACGGCCTCGCCTTCAGCCATCCCGGCTCGGGCAATCCCGACATCCTCGACTACGCCGGTCCCATCGATCCCGAGGTCGGCGTCATCGCCGCGTGGAACGAGACCGGCGATCTGCTCGGCACCGTCGTCAATTTCTCCTGCCACGCCACCACCAACCCCGGCGGCATTTCCGCGAACTGGATTTACTATCTGGAGCAAACCATCCAGGGCGCCACCGGAGCCAAGGTTCCCGTCGTTTTCCTCCAGGGCGCGTGCGGCGACGTGACGCAGGTGGACAACCTCAGCCCCTACCAACGCCCCACCCCGGTCGAATGGGCGCAGCGTGTCGGCGTCCGAGTCGGCGCGGAGGCGGTCAAAGTCCTGCATCTCATGACACGCACCGGCGAAGCGACGATCGACACCCGGCAAAAGACCTTCACCATCCCCCGGCGCAAACCCTCCGCCGAGCGCCTCGCCCGCAGCCGGGAGATCGTCGAAGCCGGCAAAAAACCTGAAGATCCCGCCGAGTGGACTTTCGCCAAGGAAATCCTCATGCTCGATCATCTCATCGCAAACGAACCGGAGGTCGAAGTCGAAGTCCAAGCTCTCCAAGTCGGCCCCGCTGTCTTTGTCAGCAATCCCGCCGAGTACTTCGTGCAACTCGGCCTCGACATCAAAGCCGGCAGCCCGTTCCCGCTCACCTTCCCGGTCGAACTCGCCAACGGCTGCGTCGGCTACGTGCCCACGGAGGAAGCCTTCGGCCCGAACGGCGGCGGCTATGAGACCCGCCTCACCGCTTACAGCAATCTCGTCATCACCGCCGGGACCACCTTTCGCGACACCGGCATCGAACTGACCAAAGCTTTAACCCCCGGCCCGCTCCCCACCCCGCCGAAAGCGCCGCCTTTCTCCCGCGCTTGGTCCTATGGCAACCTCCCTCCGGAGGTCGAGTGAGGAGGCGTTTCAAGGTTCAAGATTTCAGTTTCAAGCCTCGCAACCCTCCCGCCATGTCCCGCTTCTCCCGCCGCCTGTGCCTGCTGTCGTTGACCGCCTCAGCCGGCCTCGGCTGCCTGCACGCCGGCGTCGGCGATCCCCAGCTCGGCACCGATCATCCCTGGTATCCGGGAGAGCTGGCCATGTCCTCGTTTGACCGCCTGTTTGCCACTCAGGCCGCTCAATACGAACGTGCCACCGGCATCAACCCAGCCAGCGACCACGACAAAGCCCTGGCCTCCTGGTTCTTCCGCAACACGCACTACGCCCACGCCGAGGAAGGCAAGGAAGACCTCTGGGGGAACGGGTTCAGCAACGGCAGCCAGTCCGCGACCCGCGAGTACTGGACCGGCTTGTTCGCCCACGGCTTCGCTCTCTGCGGCACCACCCACGCGCAGTGGACCGCGGAGATCGACGCCCTGCTCGGCCCCTGCCGCGGCCGCGTCACCGGCACGAAAGGGCACAACTCCTTCGAAGCCTTCCTCACCGGCGGCCCCTATGGCGCGGGCCGCTGGGCCATGCTCGATCACGACCTTTCCACCGTGATCTTCGACGACGCCGGAACCTCTCTCCTCGGCCTTGACCTCATCATGCAGCAATGGCAAACCCTCGCCCAGCGCGACCATCTCCCGCAACGCCAGCAAGGCTGGCTCGTCTGCGGCCTGCATCCGAACGACGGCGGCTCCTACGCCGAGTACGGCACCGCCGAATACCTCGCGGGCTACGCCGGGCCGCCGCCCATCGTGCATTTGCGCAAGGGCGAGACACTGCGCCGTTACTTCGAGCCGGGACTGGAGGACGGCAAGACCTTCGTCTTCTGGGGCCGCAACTATCAAACCAGCGGCATCCCCGGCCTCGAACGCTCGCGCACCTGGGTGAACCAGCCCGAAGCCATGCACGGCTCCCAAACCGGCACCGCACACGTCAACGGCCAAGCCCGCCACGGCAACGCGGTCTATGTCTGGCGGCCGGACTTCGCGGGCGGCGGCTACAAGGAAGGCGCGTGCGACGAAGGCGCCTCGCACGTCACGCTGGAGTTTTTCACCCCTTTCATCATCGGCGCCACACCGCCAAACGACCAGCCGTGGGGAGTCTATGAGGCTGGTGGAAAAAACGGCCTCGTCCTCCGTGGCCGCGCCTCTTGTAGCGTGGCGCTCTCCACCGACGGCGGCGTCACTTGGAAAGAGGCCGGTCCATTCAAAGACGGACTCGATCTCACCGACCTCGCCAAGGGGCATCGCCAGTATCATCTCCGCCTCGGCGCGGGCGCGGCGGACTTGGCGGCCAGCAATGTCACCATCACCACCGTCTGCCAAGTCAATCCCGCCGTCCTGCCGCGCTTGAAAGACAACGGCACCCACGTCACCCACGCCGCCGGCGGACGCGGCATCGTCAGCTACGGGCCGAACAAACAGCAGGCCGCCCCGCGCATCGTCGAAGGCGCGTTTGACTCGCCGCGTGTCACCCTGGAGTTCAAAACCCCGCGCGGAGAGCCCATCCGCGCCCTGCACACCGCCGCCCACGTCGCCTCCAGTTCGCCGCCCAGCCCGGACGTGAAATATCAGATCGAGTACTCGCTGGACGGCGGCAAACAATGGCAACCCCTCCTTCAGGACGCCACCATCGAACGGCGCGGAGTCGAGCCGCCGAATTTTTGGTCGCAGTCGCTTTGGTCCGCCAGCGTCTCCCTGCCGGAGAACAGCGCGGACACCGTGCGCGTGCGTTTCCGCAATAACGGCGGCAAGCGTTATCTCCGCGCCGAAGGACATCTGATTTATCCCGTGCCGGGCACAGCCACGCGCGTGACTTATGCGTGGACCGACGCGGACGGCGACCATCAAGCAACCCAAACCCTCACCCACAACCAAACCTGGGACATCCCCACCGGAACCCAAGTCAAAACCCGCTGGGTGGAGATGGCTGCGGAATGATGACGGCCCGGCATCGTCCCACTTCTCCGGCAGGGCTTACGCATGGAGTAGGCAAGTATTGATGGAGATGATGAATTCCGGCGTTGGTGGCTGCGGAGAGAGGTGCGTTGTTCTATCTTCAGCGTGAATCGCAGGTTGCTGGCGCGGAGTTTACACGCTGGAGCGTGAGACCTGGGGCGCACGCGTCCCGCGTGCTGCGTTCGGCGTCCCGCCGAACGCATTGCGGCGGCA
>CAZNKC010000079.1:0-18961 GCA_964573315.1 uncultured Verrucomicrobiaceae bacterium
CCCGAAGCCCGAAGCCCGAAGCCCGAAGCCCGAAGCCCGAAGCCCGAAGCCCGAATGTTGAATGGTGGAGTGAATTTTCGGAATTCGGATTTCGGGCTTCGGATTTCCGAAGGGGTGTTAGATTTTTGCCGCTTTGAGGCTGGTGGGGAGGGGGGCGTCTTGGGCGGGGGTTTGTTCGATGAGGCGGGCGATGAGGAGGTCGGGGGTGAGGCCTTCGAGCTTGGCGCGGTAGTCGAGCAGGAGGCGGTGGCGGAGGACGGGCGGGGCGGCTTCGCGCACGTCTTCGTAGGCGGCGTTGAGGCGGCCGGTCATGAGGGCGCGGGCCTTGGCGGCGGCGGCGAGGGCGAGCGCGGCGCGCGGGCTGGCGCCGTATTGAATGCCTTCGGCGTGCGGCTGGCCGGGCTGGGTGGCGTGAACGAGGCGGGCGATGAAGTTGGCGACGGGCACGGGCATGAAGACGCGGCGGACGAGGTCGAGCAGGGCGATGAGTTCGTCTTTGCCAAGCACGGGGGCGACTTCCGGCTCGACGCCGATCTCGCGGTGGAGGACGATTTTTTCCAGGGTGGCGGCGTCGTTGGCGCGGACGTCGAGCTTGAACAGGAAGCGGTCGAGCTGGGCCTCGGGCAGCGGGTAGGTGCCTTCGAGTTCGATGGGGTTTTGGGTGGCGAGGACGAAGAAGGGATTCGGCAGCGGGTGGGTCTCGCCCATGACGGTGACGCGGCGCTCCTGCATGGCCTCGAGCAGGGCGGACTGAGTTTTCGGCGAAGCGCGGTTGATTTCGTCGGCGAGGACGAGGTTGGCGAACAGGGGGCCGGGCTGGAAGACGAAGCGGCGGCCGGTGTCGGTGTCCTGGAGCATGGGGTTGCCGGTGATGTCGCCGGGCAGGAGGTCGGGGGTGAACTGGACGCGTTTGGCGTCGAGGCCGAGGGATTTGGAGAGGCCTTTGACGAGTTCGGTCTTGCCGAGGCCGGGCAAGCCCTCCAGCAGCAGGTGGCCGCGGGCGAGGAGACCGGTGAGGACGTTTTCGATCAACTGCTCCTGGCCGAAAAGCACGGAGCGCAGGGCTTGGCGGAGTTGGTCGATCTGGGTGGCGGCGGTGGCGGCTTCGGTGTCGGTGAGGGGGGAGGACATGGGATGGAGAGAATGAGGGATGGGGAGAGTGGGGGAGTTTAAAGTACCACGCCTCTCCGAGGCGTGGGGTTGGGAGCGCACGCGTCTTGCGTGCTGCGTTCGGCGTCCCGCCGAACGCATTGCGGCGGGAGCCGCACACGGTCGTTCGTGTTATCCGCCGGGAAACATCCTTTGCTTGCCCGCTTGAGCGAGACCGCCTGCCGGGGTTTGTCCACGCGTTCCCTGGTGTTCGCTGCGCTCAATCTTTTCGGCGGGACGCCGAAAAGGACACGCGGGACGCGTGCGCTCCAGAATGCGAGGGGCGCCGGGTTCATTTGAAGAAACGCTTGAGGGTTTCGCGTTCGGCGGGGAGGAGGGTGTTTTGCCAGACGGCGGCTCCGCCGTCGCCGGGGGAGGCGGTGGCGCCGCCTTGCTGGGGGCCTTGGTAGGCGGAGGGATCGACTTTGGCGGCGCCGTCGGTGACGCTGAGGGCGTCGCCGGTGGCGAGGCGTTGGAGGTCGAGGTTGGAGGCGAGGGTATCGACTTTGTCGGTGCCGAGTTGGGTGTCCTGAGCGTCGAGGGTGAGCGGGGCGGTGCCGGGGCCACGGTCGATACCGCCGCGTCCGGGGTGCGGGTGTTCGCAGTCGCATTCGCCCGGGCCTTGGCCGCAGTTTTGGCATTGCCCGGTGGGGATGTGCGCGAGGTCGAGTGTGGGGGTGTTTTTGAGGGCTTCCTGGAGGGCTTGATAATTTTGGGCGAGCTGGTTGGCGAGGTCTTTGAGTTGCTCCGGGCTCATGCCGGAGAGCAGGGAGGGGTCGAGGTTTTTGAGCGCGTCCATGAGGTCGGCGGACGGTTTCATGCCGGCGGTTTGCATGGATTGGGAGGCGTTTTGGAGCAGGCCGGAGAGGGAGTCTTTGGCGGCCTGGGGCAGGCCGACTCCGGCGGCGGAGGCGGCGAGCGCGGAGGCGGCGCGTTCGGCGTCGGTGAGGTTTTGGGCGAGCTGCTGGAGATCCTGGGCGGTGAGGTCGCGCAGGTGTTCGGCGGCTTCGAGACTGGCGTGTTCATACCAGTTTTGCGCGGGACGCTGGAGCAGTTCCGCCACTTTTTCCTCGACCTCGCGGATGGAGTCCTCGCTGACGGCGTCCTTTTTCTTGACGTTGTCGATCCAGTCCTGGACTTCGCGCAGGGCGCTCGGGGGTTCGATGACGCGGGGCGTGTCCGCGCCGCGCCGGGTGATGGGAACATAAAGCGCGGCAGCGAGCAGGGCGGCGCAGACGGCGGCCATGACGGCGGGGCGTCCGGCGCGCCAAGCGACGGGCAGGCGCAGGCCGGGCAGGGGTTTTGGCCAGGGGCCGATGCCGGCGGCGGCGGCGGTGAGGCGGGTTTTCAAGCCGAGGGCGTCCTCCAGCCGCACCTGGGTGGCGGCGCGGGATTCGCGGCGGCGGCGCATGAGCATCAGCGCGGCCAGCGCGGCGGCGAGCACTCCGGCGCTGATGGCGATCAGGGCGTGCTGTTCAACCAAGCTCCAGCGCCAGCGCATGACCAGCACGGCGACGGCGCCGAGCAGGGCGAGCGGGATGAGGATGGCGAGAAAGGCATCCAGCCACCAGCCGAGATGAATGCGGCGGGACAGGCGGCGTACGTTTTGTCGCCAAAAACGCTCATCCGAGGCGGGGCTTGCGGGCATTGGGAGAGTTTCAAGTTTTAAGTTTCAAGTGTCAAGAGGGGAACATTCGAACTTCACTTTCCGACCTCACCGCCCTCTGGATGTTTGAATCCAAAGTGGGGAAAGGTCAGGCGCTCCAAAAACGCAAGACTGGCTTGGCAGCGTCGTTCCCAATGGCTCAACCATGTTTCGTCTTTTCCTTTTCTCGCTTGTCGTCGTCTCTTCGTGTTTCTCCGCCCAGCCCAATCTTATCTGGATCATGGCCGATGACCTTGGCTACGGTGATCTTGGTTGTTACGGGCAGAAGGTGATCACCACGCCGAATCTGGACCGCATGGCGGCGGAGGGGTTGCGGTTCACGCATTTCTACTCCGGCGCCACGGTGTGCGCGCCGTCGCGCAGTGTGCTCATAACTGGCCAGCATCACGGGCACACCCGTGTGCGCGGAAACGCGGGCTCGGCCAATCCGGAGGCGCAGGCGCTCAAGCCCGGCGATGCCACCGTGCCCGGGGTTTTGAAGCAGGCGGGTTACAAGACCGCGCTCATCGGCAAATGGGGTCTCGGTGACATCGGTCCGGCGGAGAGCGGCCTGCCGCGCAAGCACGGGTTTGACCAGTTCTTCGGTTACCTCAGCCAGCGCCACGCGCACAACCACTTCCCCGATTTTCTTTGGCGCAACGAAACCAAGGAGTCGCTCTCCAATGTCATCGTCCCCATGGGCGAAGACGGCGCGGGCTACGCCACTGAGGCCGTGCAGTTTGCCGATGACCTTTTTGCGGACGAAGCTCTAAGCTTCGTCTCCGCCAATCAAAGCAGCCCTTTTTTTCTCTACTTGAGCCTAGTCACTCCGCACGCCAACAACGAGCGCGCCCGCGAGCTGGGCGATGGCGCGCACGTCCCGGATTACGATCCCTACGCGGACAAAGACTGGCCGGATCAGGACAAGGGTCAGGCGGCGATGATCTCACGCCTCGACGGTTACGTGGGCCGCATGATGGAGCATTTGCAAGCGCTGGGCCTCGCGGAGAACACGCTCGTCATCTTCACCAGCGACAACGGCCCGCACAACGAGAGCAAGCACGACTTGACGCGCTTCAATCCCTCCGGCCCCTACACCGGCATCAAACGCAGCCTCACCGACGGCGGCATCCGCGTGCCTTTCATCGCTTGGTGGCCCGGCAGGATCAAACCGGGCGAGTCCGCGCACGTTGGTTACTTCGGCGACTGGATGGCTGCCGCCGCTGAGCTGGCCGGAGCGGAACTGCCGCCGGAGCGTGATTCCGTCAGCTTCGTCCCGGCGCTGCTCGGCAGGGTGGATGAGCAGAAACAGCACGAGTTCCTTTACTGGGAGTTTCACGAGGGAGGATTCAAACAAGCCGCGCTCTATCAAGGCCGCTGGAAAGGCATCCGCATGGGCGGGCCGGACGCGCCGGTGAAGCTTTACGATCAGCAAAATGACATCGCCGAACTGACCGACGTGGCGGACCGGCATCCTGAGATCGCCGCCAAGATCGGGGATTACTTGAAGACCGCCCGCACGCCGCTGGCCGAATGGGAACCGCGCTGGCAGGCATCCGGCAAAGGGAAGAAGAAGGGCAGATGACGCGCGATCTCGCTCAGCCGCGCCGCTCGGACTTGGCGGGTTTGCCGCGCACGGACATGCGGAAGGGCACGCCGGGCGCGGGCCATTCCTTGCGGATGACGTGCTCCAAGTGGCGCAGGTAGCTGTCGGTGAGTTTGGCGGCGCGGTTGGCGAAGAGGACGAAGTGGGGGACGGGGATGGGGCTGTCTTCGGCGCTGTTGACCTGGGTGGCGTAGAGCAGCTTGAAGCTGAACTTGGCGTGGCCGAGCGGGCCGGGGCTGTTGTCGATGGCTTGCTGCAGCAGGCGGTTGAGCGCGCCGGTGCCGATGCGGTTGCGGGCGCCGCCACGGATGGCTTCGACGGACTGGAAGAGCTTGCCGATGAATTGCTTTTCCTTGGCGGAGATGGCGATGAGCGGGGCGTAATGCAGGAAGAAAAACTCGCGCCGCATGGTTTCCTCCAGGTGCTCCAGGCGGTCCTTTTTTTTGCCGTCGGGATGGAAGAGATCGAATTTGTTCATGACCAGCAGGCAGGGTTTGCGCTCCTGGAGGATGAGTTGGGCGATCTTGCGGTCCTGCATCTTCGCGCCGGTGGCGCAGTCGATGATGAGCAGGCAGATGTCGGCGCGTTTGATGCTTTGCAGAGCCTGCTGGACGCTGTGGATCTCGACCTGGGTATCGACCCGCGCGCGGCGGCGGATGCCGGCGGTGTCGATGAGCTGGTAACGCCGTCCGTCATGGACGGCCTGGATGTCCAGGGAGTCGCGCGTGGTGCCGGCGACTTCGCTGACGATGGCGCGGTCCTGGCCGAGGATGGCGTTGACGAGGGAGGATTTGCCGGCGTTGGGACGGCCGACGATGGCGATTTTCAAGGGGCGCTCTTTTTGCGCGGCGCGCGTTTTTTCCGACTCCTCGGCGGCGGCCGCCTCGGCTTCGAGATCGAGGCGCTCGCTGATGAGGGAGACGAGGTAGTCGATGCCGAGGCCATGGGCGGCGCTGACCTCCGCTTGGTCGGGGAATCCGAGGCGCGCGAACTCGCCAGCGCCGAGCCGGCGGCCGGGGGAGTCGGCTTTGTTGCAGACGAGGATGACGGGTTTGCGGGTTTTGCGCAGCAGGGTGGCGAGGCTGGCGTCGATGGAGGTGACGCCCTCCACGACATCGACGACGAAGAGCAGCAGGTCGGCGACTTCGAGCGCGATGGCGGCCTCTGTCTGCACCTGCTCGGTGAGCACGTCGCCGGTGTCGGCGCCGATGCCGCCGGTGTCCATGATCTCAAACACGGCGGGGCCGCGGCGGCACTCGGCGGTGATGCGGTCGCGGGTGACACCGGCCATGTCATGGACGATGGAGATGTTTTTGCCGGCGAGCCGGTTGAAGAGGGCGGATTTGCCGACATTGGGACGGCCGACGATGGCAACGGTTTTGGGCATGGAAAAAAGGGGGGGAGATTTTTTGAGGGTTTGGCCGGATGAATTATTCGTGGCCGGAGGCGGCCACTTGGCGGATGCCGGCGGCGAGGTGAATGAAGCCCGACACGGCGGTGAAGAAACCGGCGATCAAGGTGACGCCCAGCAGCAGCGGCAGGTCGAGCATCAGCCAGAGCACGGCGATGAACTGCGTGCAAGTGGCGGCTTTGCCTGTCCAGTGCGGCTGGATGTGGCATTTGCCGATGAGATGTTGGATGATGAGAGCGCCGCCGATGCTGGCGAGATCCCGGAAGATGACGAGGATGGGAAACCAGAGCGGGAAGTGCTGGCGCCAGCCGGTGAAACTGAGGGTGATGATGGCGGAGAGCAGCATGAGCTTGTCCGCCAGGGGATCGAGGATGGAGCCGAGGCGGGTTTTTTGATTGAAACGGCGCGCGATGAAGCCGTCCACGGCATCGCTGATCGCGGCCAGGGCGAAGACGGTGATGGTGGCCCAGCGCAGCCTTTCGTCCGGCGTGCCCGCGGCCACGCTGTCACCGTAATAGATCGCCACGCCGATGAAGACGGGGATCAGCAGGATGCGGAACAGGGTGATTTGGGTGGCCAGGGTCACGGTTCTGTTTACGCCGGGGCGGGGCGCTTTGCAAACGGCGGAGAGCGGGGTGATCCAAAGCGGCGGTTGCAAACCGCCGCTCCTTGGGGGGGCTTGCGCTCCGCGCTTTAGTTCCTTGAGCTTGGGCGGCAGTCCGCTGTTACTTCGGCGGTTTGTAGGCGGGATATTTTTCCTCCAACTCCTTGCGCAGCACGCGGGCGCGGTCCATGTCGCCGGCTTTTTCCAAGGCGAGGATCGTTTTCCACACGGCTTCGGGAGTGACCACGGGATCAACGAAGAACTGGGCCGGCACGATGTACTTGGCCGCTGCCTTGCGGAACTCGTCGATGGCCAGGTTGGTCTGGCCTTTGGCCTCCATTTTCAGCGCGCGGTCATAATGAATGTCGCCTTCCTGGATCAACAGCTCGGCGTGCAGGCGTCCGGTTTTGATGAAGCCGAGCGCTTCGTCCGCGGTGCCCAGCGCGGTGTCGTGATCGCCCAGGCCCAGTTCGGCGCGGGCGCGGTACAGCAGCGCCCTGCCACGCTCCGCTCCGGGTTGGGGGGTGACATCGAGATAATGGTTGAGGCACTGCACCGCCTGCTTGTGGGAACCGTTCTCCACATGGGACATGCCGAGGTAGTTCCAGACGTTGGGGATGGTATTGGCGGGTTCGTCCGGCGTCACCGCCATGGCCAAGTATTTGGCGGCTCGTTTGAAGTCGTCCTGGGCGAACAGGCTCAGGCCGAGCCAGCCCAGGGTGTTGGGGGAAAAGTCCGCTTCCGGGCGGCGGGCCACCACGTCGTCAACGGCGGTGGCGAGTCCTTCCACGTCCTCCTGGGCGTAATAACTGGTCACCAGCATCTGGCCGGCTTTTTCCGTGTAGGCTTTCGGGTCCAGGCGCATGGCGCGGCGCAGGGCTTCCTGCGCCTTGGGCCAGTCGCTCTTTTCAAAGGCGGCGGAGCCGATGCCGAACCAAGCCTGCGGCACCGCTTGGCTTTGCGGGAAAAGCTTCACCAGATTTTCATAAGCGCGGATTCTTTCATCCGAGTTGCGCTCTTCGCCCGCGATCAGGCCGAGTTGGTACCAAGCCAGCTCCGCCGGGATTCCTTTGCCGTAGGCATCGGTGATGCGTTTGAAGTCTTCCTTGGCTTTGGCGAGATCCTTCACTTTCCGGTAGGCGAGGCCGCGCTGAGTCAAGGCGTTGGCGGTGAGTTCGTGATTGCTGTTTTCGCTGAGGAAACGCGTCAGGCTGGTGATGGCCTCCTGGTGGCGGCCCGCCTCCGCGAGCGCGTAGCCTTGATTGAACAGGGCATTGGCGCGCAGATCGGGCGCGAGGGCGTCCATCGGCACCTCGGTGAAGGCGGATGCCGCCTCATCATACTGGCTGCGGCTGAAGTAGTGGTCGGCGCGGATGAGGGCGGCTTTGGCCACCATCTCATGTCCTTCCTTGACCTTCGCCCAACGGCTGAGAAAGCCTGCGGCGAATTCGCCGAGGTCTTTGTCATCCAGCAGATAAAAACAGTACAGCTTCCAGTAGCCGGCTTCAAAGGCGATGTCATCTCCCGGATAGTCTTGCTCGACCATGAGGTACACCTCCACCGCGCGCGAGTAGGTCTTCTTCATGCGGTAGGCGTTGCCGACGAGCAGCAGCATCTTGCCGCGCGCGAGGCCGGGCGGCAGCACGCTGGAGTGGCGCGTATAGTGGTCGATGACGGCGTTGTACTCGCCCTTGTCGTAGAGCGACTGCACGACGCCGACGAGCGCGATGCCACGGTTCTCCGGCGTGGTCTCTCCCTGGCCGAGAGCTTTTTCAAAAAGCGCCGCCGCCGCGTCGGGCCGCTTCAACTCGCCCAGCAGCACCGCCGCGTTCACCGTGGCCTCCGAGCGGATGGCGGCTTCCCCGGCGCTGGCCGCCAAGTCCTCGAACAGCTTCAGCGCCTCCTCCAGCCGGCCTGCCTTCATTTCGTGCTTGGCCAGGGTCAGCAGGGCGGTATCGCGGTAGGGGTTGTCCGTCCGGACCCTGATGACGCGTTGCAGCGCCTCCATCTGCTCTTTTTCGCGGCCCAGCATTTGATAGCCGCGGCTGAGGTTGTAGGCGGCGGCCAGGGCCACTTGCGGCACTTTGGTGTTTTTCTCGCAGAAGGTAAAGTACTCGATCGAGTTTTGGAAGTCGCGCGCGTTGAACCGCATCGCACCCAGGCGGTAGGCGGCGGCGGGCGCGCTGTCGTTTCTCGAATGGCTGCGCATCACCTCCTCGAAATAACGCCCGGCTTCGGCTTCCTTGTTTTCCTTGACCAAGCATTCGCCGATGCGGAACAACGCCGTGCCGGCGTGCCGGCCGCCGGGGTAGGTTTTCAGGTAGTCGGAGTAGGATCTCGCGGCCAGGGGGAACTCGCCGCGCTCGTAAAGCATGGTGCCGTAGCTGAAAAGATCCTCGTCCGGTCCCCTGGCCTGCGGAGCGTCCTGCACCACGGCGGCGCGCGGCGGCACGCGCCCGTCCGGACCCACCGGCACCGCGCGCGGGATTTGCGTTTCATCTTCGACGATCTGGGCACGCGGCGCCTGCTGGCCGGGCGCGGCGCCGGGCAGGGCGAGCGACAGTGACAGGGCCAGCAGTGAGCCGTTCCATCCGTTTCGGTTGAGTTTGAAAATCCGTCCGCTCATTTCAGTTTCGCCGCGCCTCCTCGGGAGGTTGGGCCGCAAAGGCAATGTTCCATATTCCCGCTTTTTTGCAGGTGTCCAGCACGCGGATGATGTGGTCGTATTCCACCTTCACGTCTCCGCGCAGGATCACCGCTTGGTCCTTGTAAATTTCCGCGATGTTGCGCAGCTTCACCAACAGGTCGTCCTCGGTGAGTTCCTGGCCGTTGACGACGATGACGCCGTCGTCTTTGAGGTTCACGATGATCTCGCCCACGTTCGAGCGCGGGCGGTCCTCGCCGGTCTCCGCCGCCGGCACGCTCACGTCCAGCAGCGTCTCGTGCCGCGCGTAGTGCTGGGTCACGGCGAAGAAGATGACCAGAAGGAAAAGCACATCGACCAGCGGCGCCAGTTGCATGGGCGTCGGTTCGATGGTGTTCTGTTTGCGGAAGTTCATGGCTGGGTCGTCGGCTCTGCTATCAGGAGACGCGGCTTACATGGCCTGACTTTCCGCGGCGCTGGCAGGCAAGCCCGATCCCTGCCGGCCTGCCACGGCGCGCGCGGCGCGTTTGTACTGCACGGCCAGCAGCGCCATGAGGTGGGTGGTGGCGGCTTCCATCTCGGAGATGAGGCGGTTGGCCTTGCCGCGGTAGATGGCGTAGCCGATGAGGGCGGGGATGCCGATGACGAGGCCGGAGGCGGTGCAGAGCAACGCCTCGGAGACGCCCTGCGCGAGGCCGAGCTGGTTCGAGCCGCCGAATTCCTTGCCGGAGATCTCGTGGAAGGTGGTGATCATGCCGAGCGTGGTGCCCAGCAGCCCCAGCATCGGCGCCACCGCGCCCACGTCGCCGAGGTAGGCGATGCGGGACAGCAACAGGCTGGACTGACGGTTGCCCTCGGCTTCGGTGACTTCCTTGACTTCCTCGAAGCTGGCCGTGGGGTTGCGGGTGGCGAAGTCGAGCGTCTTGGAGGTGATGCGGGCGATGGCTTCGTTGCGGCGGTTGCACACGGCGAGCAGGCCCAGGTAATCCTGCTTGCGGATGAGGGAGTCCGCCGAGTTCATGAAGGCGTCGCTGACCACGGTGCCCTGGCGGATGGTGAAGGTGTAGAGGACGAGCAAAAACACCGCCACCAGGGACAAGGCGATGAGCGGATAGGCCATGATGCCGGTGCGCTTGATAAATCCCTCGACCGTCAGCGCTTCGGCGTAAGGATTCACGTATTCCGCCTGCTCGGCAGCAGGGTAGGTCACGCGCAGGTCCGCCGGGGCAGGGGACGCGCCTGCGCCGCTGCCGGGCTGCTGTGCCCCTGCTGACTCCAGGCCTCCCGGAGCCAGCCAGATGAATGCGGCCAAGACCGCGCAAAAAGAAAAGTAACGCATCGCGGCGGATAGTACGCTCCGATTGCGCCCTTGCAAGCACGCAAGCGTTTATCCTGGGTGGGCGGGCGTAAAAAAATGGCTTTTTGCCGGAGAGTGTGGCCGGGGACGATGGAAGCGCATGGGGAACAGGGCTTCCAGCCTGTTCGCGCAGGCAAGATGCCCGCGCCCCATGCCTTTTCTTTCCCGCAAGTGGTGCTATGCTGGCCCGGTTTTATTGGTTCATGGAACTGGTTCATCTTTATCTCTCACCGGATCACAACTACTTCGGGCATCACGGCCAGCCGCCGGGCGAGGCTCCGATGATCGAGGTGGAGCGCGCGCATTGCGTGGCGGGCAAGGGGCTGGAGGGCGACCGCTTTTTTGACTGGAAACCGGATTACAAGGGGCAGGTGACGTTTTTTGCGATGGAAACCTGCGAGTGGCTGGCGGGCGAGCTGGGCGTGACGGACAAGGAGCCGTGGGTCTTCCGCCGCAACCTCATCACGCGCGGTGTCGATCTGAACGATCTCATCGGCGCGGAGTTCGAGGTGCAGGGGGTGCGTTTCCTCGGCACCGAGGAGGCCAAGCCCTGCTATTGGATGAACACCGCCTTCGCCGAAGGCGCGGAGGCGGCCCTGTGCGGGCGCGGCGGCCTGCGCGCCAAGGTGTTGACTGACGGCTGGCTGCGGAAAGGCGGCGCATGAGCGGAGCACGCACGGCGGCGCTGCTGGCGGGCGGACGCTCGGTCCGCATGGGCCGGGACAAGTCCGTGCTCGTTTATCAGGGCGAGCCGCTGTGGCGGCATCAGGCGGCGACGCTGCGCCGGGCCGGGGTCACGCGCTGGCTGCTGGCCTGCCGGAGCGAGCAGGAACTGGCCGGACCGGCGGCGGCTTGGTCGGAGGAAAACGGGATCGAGTTGCGCGTGGTGCCGGACCCGCCGGAGCAGGGCGGCGGCGCGCTCGGCGCGTTGGTCCGCTGCCTGCGCCTCGCACCGGCGGGGTTGCTGGCGCTGACGGTGGACATGCCGCTGCTCGATGCGGCGATGCTGGAGCCGTTGTGGCCGGCGGCGGAAGGCGGCGCGGGCAGGTTTTGGGAGGGACCGCACGGCATCGAGCCTTTCCCCGGTTTTTATCCGGCCAGCCTGCTGCCGGTGCTGGAAGACGCGCTGACTCAGCCGCGTCCGCCCGCGCTCAAGAGTTTGCTGCGCGATGCCGTCAGCGCCGGATTCGTGGAAATCCTGCCGGCGTCCGCAGAGCAGGTTTTGCGGCTGGCAAATTGGAATCGGCCCGAGGATGTCGCTGGTTTGTGACGCGCGCTACGTCTGGAGCGCGGGCGCCCTCGCCCGCTGTTGCAGGCGCCCTCGCCTGCAACCCCTTCTGGATGGCGCGGCCACTCGATAAATAAATGCGGCTGCGCCGAGGGGGTGCGGGTTTTCGGCGAGGGCGCCAAAAACAACGGGCGAAGGCGCCCGTGCTCCGCTCAATACAACTCCACCGGCGAACGCTTGCCGTCTTCGACGCTGAGTTGGCCCGCCCGTTCCTCGCCGAGGACCGCCACGCGCAGATCCCAGATTTCGTCGTTGATCTGCTGGAACGTCTCCAGCTTGAAACGCGCCGGCGGGGCGAGGCGCTTTTTGGTTTTCTCGATGCGCACCAGAGCGTCGTGCAGCAGCGGAGTTTCGACGCCTTCAAGGTGCTGCCGGGCCAGTTCGACCATCTCCAGGCGGTGGCAGATCATGACCACGTCGTTGCCGGCGCGCACCGCGCCCTGGATCGCCTGCTCGAAGGTCACTTCGTTGAGGATGGCACCCATGTCGAGGTCGTCGGTCATCGCCAAGCCGTCGAACCCGAGCTGGTCGCGCAGCAATTTTTGCACGACGTTGACGGAGAGGGAGGCGGGCCGCCGCGCGTTGTCGGGATCGAAGGCGCGGTAATTGGCGTGGCAGGTCATGATGCTGTCCAGTTCCGGCAGCAACGCGCTGTAAGGCAGCAGTTCCTCGCGCTCCAGCGCCTCGCGGGATTTGTCGATGATGGGGAGAAACTCGTGGGGATCGCACTCCGCCGGGCCGTAGCCGGGGAAATGCTTGCCGCAAGTCAGGATGCCCTGGAAACGCAGGGCGCGGTTGAAGGCGCCGGCATTGTCCACCACCTGCTGCGGGTCGGTGCCGTAGCAGCGTCCTTTAAGCGAGTTGTCAGCGGCATCATCGTAGGAGATGTCCAGCACCGGGCAAAGATCGAGATTGAACCCGAACAACCGCAGCAGCCGCCCGGTGAGTCGGCCATGCTCCTTGATGAGGGCGGGATCACCCTTTTCGCGCAAGGCCTGGGCGTTGGGCGGCTCCTGGCCGATGAGCCGGAGGCGCGAGACGCGGCCACCCTCCTGGTCGATGGTGATGAACGGCTCAATGTCCGAGAGATCGCGCAGGTCGTCGATCAACTTGCGCACTTGCGCGGGGCTTTGGATGTTGCGCCCGAACAGGATGTAACCGCCGGGTTGCAGCTTCTTGATGCGCACGGCGGTGGCGGAGTCGAGTTCGAAACCGGGCACGCCGGTGAGCAAAAGCTGGCCGAGAAATTTCGAGTCCATGTCAAGCAGGAGAGGCTTTCCAGCCAGTCAGCATGAGGGGGCTGCCAGCCTTGTCATTGCGGCTTTCTCAAAACGGCTTGAAATAACCCAGATAAGCCGCCGACGCGCCCAGCACCAATCCCAACGTCACCACCGCGCCCGGCTGCAGCCAGCGTTTTTTCGCCACCAACGGCAGCATTCCCAGCACCAGCCAGATGCCCAGCTTCGCCCAAACCCAGTTCGGATACGCCCCGCCCGACTTCGCCAGCCAGCCGAACCCGGCGACCAGGAGGATCAGCAGCCCGACCCCGTGCAGCACCCCCACCAGCTTGCGCGCGCTGGAAACCCCGCCCGCCACGGCGAGCAGCCCTCCCACGCTGGTGAAAAGCAAAAGCGCGCCGACGAGATGGAGATAGTGGTAGAGTTGGATGCGTTCCATGACGCTTGAATCATGGAACAAACTCCACGAAACGCCAACAACATCTTTCACCCGGTTGACAGCCGCCAAACCCATACTAGAGTCCACGTTCACGCACAAAGTGTTCGGCGAGGTAGCAAAGTGGTAATGCACTGGTTTGCAAAACCGGTATGCGCGGGTTCGATTCCCGCCCTCGCCTCCATATTGAGAATCAAGGAGTTACAATCCTGGAAGGAGCGAGTTTACAACGGGACTTACAACAGGGCTCTCCGAAACGTGGGAGTCAATTTGTGTGAAATGAGGTAGGGCCGCGCGGTGTTTTGCGGGGTGGGGCGGTTTCCGATGGATAAGTTTTGCTAAGGTGCAGCGCTTTTTTGGGAGAGTTGACTTGCTTGGGAATGGGAGCACCATTCAATACCCAGCCGGAGGGATCTTGCGCCTGCCAGTTGCCCTCTGAACTGGTGGGATTGCAAGCAGGTCTTGTTGCGGTCTCCCCCAAAGCTTCGGTGACATCGAGGAGGCGAAAGGCATCGAAACTCATGGACGCGGAACAGGAATTGAAAATGCGTGTCGCGCGCGTTAATTTTCAGGAAAGCTCCGGCTTGTCGTGAAATACCGGAAGTAGCAGGTTTGTAGGCTGTGGCGGGGTTCACCCCTACGCCGCCATCTTCCCTTCGATGGCGGGAGTGTGCTGTTCAGCAGCGCCAGCAATGACACAAGCGGCCTGAGCAATCCAGTCGTCGATAGGTGCTTCTGTTTTTCGGCCTCGCGCGCGTGAGTTGAAGGATTGAAGGCGAACCGGAGAGCCTGTTTTCAAAAAAGCCCATCAAACGCTTGTGCCAATGCTTCGTCAGCGGCGTCTTTGGCTTGGTCCGGTTTGCCTGGGCTGGTTTTGCGTTGCTGCCTTTGCAGCGCGGCATTGGCTTTGCGGCGGCGGTTTTTCTCGCGGCTGGGTAGTTTGCCGGCGGCGACTTCTTCGACGACGTGGGCCACGGTGAGGATTTGTTCCAGGCTGTAACTTGGTAATGGCTGGCCTGGGGTGAGGTAAAGGGAAAGGTATTTGGCGGAGGCGGATACCAGTTTCCGCCGCCGCCCGACCAGGCTGGCGACGGCTTCGGCTTCCATTTCCCGCGTGGCGAGGGTTTGCTGGGAGCGGTCTTCCCAAAATTCTCCAGGGGCTTTGCCCAAGTGTCCGCAGAACAGGTGCGCGAGTTCGTGGGCGAGGGTGACGAATCTGGTGGGCAAGCTGTGCTCTCCGTTGATGTGAACCTGAAAGCGAATGCCACCGGCGCGGTTTGCCAGTCGTTTGATTGATCCGGCGGCGTCCGGCCCCAGCGGTTGCTCGATGATTTCGATGCCGATGCGCGCGCAGCCTTTCTGAAACTTGATCCAATCGGCAGCCGTGACGGTGCCTTCGGCGGCGAAGGGGTTTTCGATGTGCTGTTGAACGGCGGGCGGCAGGGGCGAGCCTTCGGTGTCCGCTACGTCGAAGACGAAGCTGACCGGCCCCATGAGCTTCATAATGACCATTGGCCGCGCTCCAGGGTTTACCCTGCGCCCGCGCTTGGCCCATTCCGTGGCGGTGGCGGTGAAGCGGGTGTTGGGATTCTGCGTATGCAGCAGCATGGCGTTGAACGGCGCGACGCTGGGCAGCCTGGAGGCGAAATCGAGCAGTTCCCGCAACCGTTCCGGGGTGTTGTAGGCCAGCGCGCTTTGCACCAGTTCATCCACTGCGGAAAGGGCGGCCTGACGCGTTTCATCTTCGTCCGGCATGGGGTTTGCTTGTCCGTGCATGGCTCAAAAGTGGCGGGTTGCGGCGGATTCTCAAGCGGAAGCCGGCGGGGCGCAATGAAGGCAGGGCGGTTGATTTGCTGGCGAGGTTTGTCCAAGCCTCCGCTCTCTCTTGCCAATAATGGGGCGCGGTTCAATTACTCTGCATTCGTCTCCTTTGGGGATAAGCCCGCACTGTGGACTAGCGCTTCCGTTGGGAGGTTTCCCAGCAGTGCGGGTATCTTGTTGGGCTAATGCGGCGCACCCTGCTGGGACAAAAAACATGCCGACAGCCTCGCGCGCGTACGCGCGCGCGCATGCACGTTTGGTTTCCACTTTCCGGGGTTTCGTTTCCTTGTTTTGGCTTCGTTTTCGTTCTCGTTTCCAACAAGAGCGTGTTCGTTTCCAAAAAATGGCCTTCGTTTCCGTGTGATGATCGAAAACATGGCTTCGTTTCCCGTTTCCCGCATGAGGGATGGAAACGCGGAAACGAGCCTTGCGGGGCGTCAATCGGCCCATTCTTCCGGTGGTGGCTCGATGATGACGTATTTTCTGTCTTTCGCCGTGAGTTTGCCTTCCTTCATTAGCTTGGTGGCTTTTTTTGAGATGGTGGACGGGCTGCATTCCATGACTTTGGCGAGATCGGTGCAGGAATCATAGCCTTGCCTGATCCATTCCAGCAGGGTGTCTTCTTCGCGGTATTTCTTGCAGGTGCAGGTCATTGCTCCGTCGCGGGTGGTCAGCGTCCAGCGCAGAGAGGGAGTGTCCTTTGGGGTGCAGTTGCGGCATTTGGTGAAGCTGGTGGTGTAGGTGAGGGCGGTGTCGTCGTATTGGTTTTCCAGTTTGATGATCCAGTGCGCCATGTCTTCGCGGCGGGTGCCGCCGCGCATGTGTTCGCCGGCGCGTCCGGCGTGGTGAATGATGAGGACGGTGATACGGCGATGGCGAAGCTTGAGGAACCAGTCTTTGAGGATGTCGAAGGAGTCGTTCTTGTCTTCCTGCATGTTGCGCTGGCTGGTGCTGAGATTGTCGAGTACGAACAGGCTGCCGTCGGGGAGCATGTTGGAAATGGCCTCCTGATGCAGGGGGCTGGCGATGTTGATGCCTTCGCCGGTTTCGTTGTAGAGGTGTTCGTTGCTGATGAGGTGGAAGTTTGGCGCGGTGATGCCGAGCTTGCGGACGCGTTCCTGGGTATCGGGGAGGTTCATTTCGGCGTCGAAATAGAAGACGGGCCGGGCGTCTTCTCCGGCTTCCCATTCGCCGAGGGCGAGGCATTCGGCGATGGCGTTGGCGATGAGCATGGCGTGCCAGCTTTTGCCCGCGCCGCGCTGGGCGAACAAGTAACCGAGATCGCCTTCGCGTAGGAATTGGCCGAGTAGGCGGGGGCGTTGTTTGAGGTCGAGGGCGAGCAGTTCCGGCGCGGTGAGCAGCCCTTTGGTGAAATCCGGCGGTGTGGGCGCGGCGGCTTTGGCGGGCGGGCTGGTTTTGGCGGCTTGCGCGCGCTGGCGGATGTCCTTGGTAATGTCAGGGAGGGCGGATGCGCTGTCGTTTTCGTTGGGTTTTTTCATTGGAACAGGGCGGTGAGGGTTTGGGCATGGGCGGAGGGATTGGCGACGAGGGGGCCGAGGTCTTTGATGCCTGCGGGCAGGGAGCGGATTTCGACCTGGCAGCCGATGGCTTCCAACTCGGTGAGCCAGACGGCGGCGGCTTTGAATCCGCTGCCTTCCGGTTCGTTGTCGGGAATGACGCGGATGTGGCGTCCGGCGAGGGCTTGCTGGAGGGCGGGGTCTTTCTCGAAACGTGAATAGGCGCTGGTGGCGGCAACGATGGTCCAGCCGGATGAGGGGCCAACGAAGGTGTAGGCGGCGAGGGCTTCGAGCAGGGCGATGGCTCCTTCGACGAGCAGGACTTTGACTTGCGGGCCGCCGAGCCATGCCTGACCGTGGCCGATGAAGTGGCCTTCGCTGCCGGGAAGGTTTTTGGCTTTGATGGTTTTGCCGCCGGCGAGGGTGAAGGGCTGGTCGTCGAGACGGCGGGCCTGGGCGAAGGCGCCGTCGTGCAGGATGAAACAGTCGAGGCCGCTTACCTGCGCGCGGGAGAGGAAGCCGCACTGGTTGGCTTGCCGGACGGCGTAGCCGGTAAAGCGGTCGGAATCGAGCTTGCGCAGGCGGGCGATGGCTTCGATGTCCCGGCTGGTGAGTGGGAGAAAGGCGGGCCAGCGGCGGCGTTTTACGGCGGGCGTGTCCCCCCTGGCTGGCGCGTGCGCCGGCGTTGGTCGTGAGGCGGACGACTGGGGGTGGCGCTCGTCTTCGCGGAGCAGATAACCGGGTGGGTGTTTGCTGTCACGGCGGGCGCTGGCGATCTTGTGACGGAGTTCGCGTTCCGACCAGGGCGGCTGGCAGGCGGCGTTCCAATCGGTGAGCGTGGCGAGGGCGTCGTCGTCGTTGAGATCGAAGCCGACAGCGGCCGCGCAGGCGGCTTTAAAGGTTGCGATGTGCCCGCCCTGGCCGGAGATGGCGACGGGCATTTTGGCGAGATAGCGGCGGGCGCGTTCGATGCGGTGCGGTTTCATGGCGGGCGTTTTTGTGATGCCCTGCCCTTGCAAGCCGGTAGCTTTGCGCTAATGTTTCAATGCCTTCCAAGCACCGAAAAATTAGCACGCCGTTCCGTCCGCAAAGGATGGACGGCGTTCTTGTTTAGGGGTTGAGAGCTTGACCGGGCTGGCCGCCGGTTGAGCGGGATTCCATGAAGGCTTTTAGCGAGTCGAAGCTGACGCGGCGGACGCCGCGAATCTGGCCCCGCTCGCGCATGGAGAAGTTTTTGACGAGGCCGCGATTCAGCCACGAATACAAAACGGGTTTTGAAACCGCTGCGAAGTGGCAGGCTTGTTTGACCGTGATCCATTCCGGCGCAATCGCTGCGCCGCCGATTTGTGAGTTTGTACCGTCATTGTTCATGGCGGCTCTCAAAATATGCACAGGTTTTGGAAGTCAAAAAAGGGGCTTTTTGCGCACCCATTCATCACCCCATCGAAAACAGCGAATCACCCATTTTGGGGCCATCGAAGATGGCGAATGACCCATTTTACTCCCATTTGAAAATATATTTTGGAACAGACAAGCGGTTGTGCCGCGTGGGCGGAAAAGTCCGCTATTCTTCGATGTCCAGCACCACCGCGTTCGGCAGCCGGTCTGTGATTGAGCCGACCGCATCCTGTAAGAGGCGCTACTTTTTCCCTGCAAACACCGCTCAACTCAAAAGCGACGCGATGGCTTTCAGTTGACGGCTCTCCACTCCGCGCCGCCGCATTTGGCGCGGGTTCCAATGCAGGGCGAGCTGGCGTCCGTAGCCGGATAGAGGCGTGAACGGCAAAATGAAAAGAGCGCGTTCGTCGAGGCCGGAAAGCGCCAAGCCGGGCAGCACCGCCGCGCAATCGCCCTGCTTCACGAGTTGGCGCACTTGCAGCATGGAGCCGCACTCGAAGCGGGGTTTGAAGTCCACTCCCGCCTTTGCCATGCCCTCGCGCACCGCGCGGTCCATCTGGCCGCCGCCGCGTCCGGCAGCGAAGGGCAGGGTTTGCCAGAGCTTGGGATTGGCGAGTTGTTCCTGCGACAGGCCGCGCTTGATCAAGCCGCGCGGGATGCAGAGGTGGAAGCTCATTTTCAGGATCGGCAGGCTGTGCTTGCGCGCGGCTTCGGGAATGGCGTCCTTGCGCAGCACCGCGAAATCCAGCAACCCGTCCCGCACGCCCGCCACCAGCGCCTTGCTGCGCCGCAGATCGGTGCGCAGCACCGCGCCATTGAGCGCTTGCGCGATGGCCGGCAGATGGGG
>CAZNKC010000079.1:19061-20279 GCA_964573315.1 uncultured Verrucomicrobiaceae bacterium
TTCGCCATCTCCAGAAAACTGCGCAAACGGTCGAGCGAGAGGCCGCCTTTGTTGAACAAAGCTTCAAACATGACTCCAAAGTCAATAAAACTGCGATTTGCAAGGTTTTGCAAGTTCGCATTGGCGGCATGATGGGTTTGTCATGAAACCCCAAAACTACGATTTGATCGGTGACATCCACGGCCAGCACGGCAAGCTGGCCGGGTTGTTGCGGGCGCTCGGTTATGAGCGCCAGGGCGATGCCTTGGACGCCAACTGGCGTCACCCGGAGGGCCGGAAGGTGATCTTTCTCGGCGATTACATTGATCGCGGCCCCGCGATTCGCACGACCCTGCACACGGTTCGTGCCATGGTGGAGAGCGGCGATGCCTTGGCGATCATGGGCAATCACGAATGGAACGCGATTTGTTTCGCGACGCCTGACGGCAACGGCGGGCATTTCCGCCAACACAACGAGAAGAACACCCGCCAGCACCAGGCCACGCTCGATCAGTTCGCGGCGTTTCCCGATGAATGGAACGGCTGGATCGAGTGGATGAAAGAGCTGCCCGTCGCGCTTGATCTCGACGGCTTGCGCGCCGTGCATGCCTGCTGGGACGCGGGGAAGTTGCCGGTGTTCGATGCCGGAAAACTCACCGACGATGTTTTCCTGCGGGCCTGCGCGACGAGGAAAACGCCGGAGTATGAGGCGATCGAGACTTTGCTCAAGGGGCCGGAATTGCATCTGCCGGAGGGTGTCACATATGAGGACAAGGAAGGCATCACGCGCGGCGCCCTCCGCGTGCGCTGGTGGCATCTCAACGAGAGCATGACGCTGGGCGATCTCGCCATGCCACTGCCGATGGCGTTGGACCGTCCGTTGCGCAGCCGCCACTGGCGCGTGATTCCGAACTACGGGCCGGAGGAGCCGCCGGTATTCTTCGGCCACTACTGGTTCCCGCCGGACGCGCCGCGTGAACCGCGCGCGGGCAACGTTGCCTGCCTCGATTACAGCGCCGCTTATGGCGACAACAAACTCACCGCTTATCGCTGGGACGGCGAACCGGCGCTGGATGCGGCGAAATTTTTTACTGCCTGATTTTGACAATGAAACCTGATCCAGAAACCAAGAAATATATCGAAACCATTCAGCGATTGTTGGAGAATCCTGATCTGACGACGGAGGAGCGCGAGGACTTGAAGGAGGAAATGATGACGGCGGCGCACAGTTGGTTTGTT
>CAZNKC010000080.1:0-20077 GCA_964573315.1 uncultured Verrucomicrobiaceae bacterium
GGGCTTTTTTCATGGTTGGTGTTTTTGGGGGGTGGGGGTTGGGGGTTGGGGGTTGGGGGTTGGGGGGTGGGGGTTTGTTTCGTTGAGGCCGCCCCAGGGGTTTGGGTTGGGATGAGGCGGCTTCAATGGGTGCTACCCCGGCGGCGCGCGCACCCCTCAACTTTTTTTGTTCTTTTTTTCGCCGCCCAAAAAACACTTGGGATTGCCGCGCAAATGCGTGACACTGAGGGCGTGTCCCAGCCCGACCTGACCAAGCCCAATTCACCCCGTTTTGAGGACCTGCGCGGCATCCTGCGTTACGTGCCGCAGTTCCGCCAGCGTGTCTTCGTCATTTCCATCGACGGCGGCCTGCTCAAGCAGCCCGGGTTCAGCGCTTTGTTGCAGGACGTGGCCGTGTTGCAATCCCTGAACATCGAGGTCGTCCTCGTCTTCGGCTCGCGTTCCCAAATCCGCGATCTCGCCGCCGAGCGTGGCGTCACCCTCAGCAGCGACGACGGCATGGGCCGCACCGACGCCGCCACCATAGATGTCGCCGTCGCCGCCATCACCCGCCAAGCCAGCCGCCTCATGGCCGACCTCACCGCATTGGAGGTGCCCGTCGCCATTTCCAACGCGCTCGCCGTGCATCCCGCCGGCGTCATCAACGGCATCGACCAGGAATTCACCGGCCGCATCGAGCGCGTCGATGTCGAAAGCCTGCGGGCTTTGCTCAAGGCCGACATCATCCCGCTGCTGCCGCCGATGGGTTACGACGGGCGCGGCGCCACGCTGCGCCTGAACAGCGACGCTGTCGCCGTCGAGATCGGCATCGCCCTGCGCGCCGCCAAAGTCATCTTCGTCGCCGAGTCCGGCCTCACCCTCAACGGCGAGCGGCTGGCGCAGATCGCCGCGCTGGAGGCGCGGCAGATGGCCCGCCAAGCCGGTCTCGACATCAATCTGCTCTCCAAGCTTCGCTACGGCGGCATCGCCTGCCAGGAGGGCGTGCCGCGCGTCCACATCGTCGATGGCACCCAGGACGAGGCGCTGCTTGCCGAGCTTTTCAGCAACGAAGGCGTCGGCACCATGATCCATGCCGACGATTACCAGCAAATCCACGCCGCCAGCCCGGCCGATGTGCCCGCTCTGCTCTCGCTGATGCAGCAGTCCATCGACGAAGCCGCGCTCGTGCCGCGCACGCGCGAGCAGATCCTCGCCCGGCTGGACGACTTCTTCGTGCTCGAACTCGACGGCAACCCCATCGGCTCCGTCGCCGTCCACACCCATGACGATGCCGCCACCGGCCAGCGCATCGGGGAGATCGCCTGCCTGTTCGTGCGCCGCGCCCACAAAAACCGCGGGCACGGGCAAAAGCTCGTCACCTTTGCCGAGGAAACCGCGCGCAAGCGCGGCTGCCACCGCCTCGTCGCACTCAGCACGCAAGCCTTCCGGTTTTTCGAGGAAAAACTCGGCTACCAGGAAGCCACGCCCGAAAACCTGCCGGAATCACGCCGCGCCGCCTACGACGCCAGCGGGCGCAATTCCAAAGTGCTGGTCAAAGAACTCCACCTGCCGCCGCCGACGATGGGGTGAGAGGGTGGCCTGCGGAACACACGGAAGGCGCGGAATTGAAGCAAGCCGGATTCAACTTGTCAGGCCTACCCTTCTGTCTGTTCCGATCATTCCGCAGGCACTACTCAAAATGAATTTCCGCGTCCTCTGCCTCTGTACCTCTCTGCTGCAAAAACGGCAAAGCACCGCGCGCGGACTACTCCTCCGCACCCTTCCAAGCGCCGAAGTCCGCGCCTTGAGCGATCCACTTTTTGATGAGTTCCTTTTGTTCGTCGGTCAGGCGGTCGCCTTTCGGAGGCATGGCCATGTCATCGTCCTCCGGCAGCAGGGTGTAGGTATAGACGGTGCTCTTATCGGGATCACCGGGTGTCAGATCGTCGCCTTCCGAGCCGCCTTTGAGCATGAGCTGGGGATTGTCCATGCGGAACTTGCCCTTGGGTTTCTTCACGCGGCCGGTTTCATCGGTGAACTCCTTCTGATGGCACTCGAAGCAGCGGTCTTTGAAAATGGGCAGGATTTGCGCCTCAAAATCGACTTTGGCTTCTTGGGCGGAGGCGGCAGCGAGGCTGAAACCGGCGGCGAGCAGGGTGGCGAGAAACGGACGGGTCATGATCGTGGCTTTGGATGAAACAAGGGGTTTGGCGTTGCAGGCGGGGAAAATCCACGGCTTCGCGGCCAGGTCAAGCGGGTTTGCGAGTGGGGCAATCATCTTGATTGCCCGAATCAAAGACGGCCGAACGTGAAACTGCTTGGCGGCAGCGAGTGTTAAGATACCACTCAAAACCCGCGCCTTGCCGCTGAACAAGCCGCGCGGCGGACGTTTTGAGAGGGAATCGTCTCAACCGTCTCCCTCCCACCTACCATGATGAAAGCGAAAACTGTTTTCCTCCTTTCCACCTTGATGGCTCCGCTGGCGGCGGCGCAGAGTCTTTTGCCGGACGGCTGGGATCCCGCGCTGGCCGGCGACATCGTGATGCAGCGTCTCGTGAACACCTCCGCGCCGCATGTGAAGGGCGCGCACGACGCGGAGTTCGTGTGCGTGGGCGAGCGGGCTTTCGTCGTGGCCGAGGCGAACGATGAAAAGGCGGGGGAAAGCGCGGGCTGGCCGTTCATTTACGCCACGCTCTCCGTGGTGAATCTGAAAACGCTGACGGTGGAAAAGATCATCGATTTCGCCCGCAGCGAACAGGTGTTCGAGAACGAGACGCTGCCGCCCGGCGCCTGCTTTGTGCCGCGCATCATCCAAAAGGACGCGAAAACACTGCGTTGTTATTTCACCAGCGAGGAGCCGGGCAAGCGGCAGTCGCAGATGTGGCACATCGACTTCGATCTTGAGCGCCTGGAGTTTGAAAACCGCATCCACAAAACCCAGATCAAGACCGCGGCGGGCACGTTCGACATGCAGCCGCAGCACTTCCACGCGGACGCGGCGGCGCAGGGCTTTGCCAAACCGGCCAAGGACGCCGGCTTGTTCATCTTCGACTCGTTCAAGCAGTTCGACGGCAAGACCTACGTGGCGCTCAACAACTTCCCCGGCAAACAAAACGCGCTCGCGCTCGTGCATGACGATCTCGCCACCTTCGAGGTCATCGGCCACTTCAACGAGCCGCAGGAGCAGAGCCTCAGCGAGTCCGCCGTGAACCGCCTGCCCGGCGGCTCCTGGATGGCCATCTGTCGCAACGACAGGGGCAACTATCACTTCACCACGAGCAAGGACTGCAAAATCTGGACCACCGGCAAAGAGCTTCCGCACGTCCCCAACGGAGCAAGTTCGAAACCCACCTTCGACCAATTTGGCGGCGTCTATTACCTCGGCTGGCAGGAAGCCACGCGCATTCAGGACGTGGGTCGCAGCGTGTTCAATATCGACATCTCCCGCGACGGCAAAACCTGGGAGCGCAAATACCGTTTTGAAACGCCAAAATCCTTCCAATATCCCACCTTCCACGAGCACGAAGGCATCATCTGGCTCACCGCAACGCAGGGCGACAGCAGCGGCAGCCGCAAAGAGCGCATCATGTTAGGCAAACTGGAGGACACGGGCAAATTCGAGCCGCAGGCAGGCCAAAAACGCATCGCTTGGCCGTCGCCTCCGCCCGAACCGCCCGCCATCATGAAACCCGGCGTCAAGCTCTTCACCGACCGCAATTACGTCATCGATGAAATCCCCGACGCCGTGCGTGATTTGCCCTTCCTCCGCACGAGCATCGAAAAACTCAGTGTCGAAGTCACAAACCCCGGCACTCTCTACGCCCTCACACCAACCGAGCGCCCCAAAGCCGCCAGCCAGCACGCCGCCCTGCTCGCCGCCGGTTTCACCCAAGTGGATGTCCGCGAAACCCAGCTTTTCCCCGGCAAGATCAACCGGGTGAGCCTTTATCGAAAAGACGTGAAACGTGGCGAGCGGTTGAGCTTTCGAAAATTCGTGGTGGTGGCCCTTGAGAGCGCTGAGGTGGCTGCACCCAAGAATTGACAGTAAACTTCGTGTTGTGCTTCAACAAGCCGCCGAGTCTGGCCTGTGACAGTCAACCCTTCCATTCATTCGCCAGCCAATCTCAGAGCTTCCGCTCGCAAACCATAGGCAATACGGAACTGGTTGGCAGCAAGCGCATCAAGCAAGGGCCGCACCGTCGTGACCACGCCCGCCTGTTTGGCCTTCAGCAGCAAGCCAACGGTGCCGGTGACCGGAACGCCCAGACGCTGAGCCACTTCACGGGCCTTCCGGTCGTCCAGGATGATTCTGAGGCCCTTTTCATAGGCCAGCGTGATGGCTTCCGACTCACCGGGATCAACCACGAGCCGCAGTGCTGCCACCATGCCACGATCACTTGGGGTCTCCACAGTCATCCAAACCGGCAACGGACCAAACTCTTAATTCACCGCAGGCGGCGCGAACACCGGCTCCAGCAGCGCAGGCAATATATCAAGCCGCCCGATGCGCTCCAGCCCAATCAAGCATGCGCTATCGATAACGGCGGCTACCTTCACCATGCGATCTCTTTGGCAAGTTCATCCGCCGGGTAGTCCACCACCGGGATATTGTAATGTCCCAGCACGTCAATGAAACCCTGCTTGGTGTAGCCTGCCAGTTCTGCCGCCTGGCCGAGCGTAAGGCGGCCAAGCTCAAAGAATTTCATCGCCATCATCAAACGCCCTTCGCCTGCATCCACGAAGGGCGGCAGGTCGGTCAGATCAAGTGGGGCGGCTGTCATGGGGTAGAAATAGCATCTTCCGGGAAATGAGGCAACTCCGGCTTTGACCTCCATCCAAAGACATTTTTTGCATCAATCAGGCCGGACCGGTGGCATCATGGTGAAGCACAAAAAATTCACTGCCTCTCCGCATGAACGACGATTTGTCCCTCCTGTCCCGCTACCACCACCAGGGCGATGCCCGGGCGTTCCAGGCGCTGGTGGAAACGCATGGCGGCATGGTTTTCGCCACGGCACGACGCATCACCCAGGATGCCGCCTTGGCGGAGGAAGTGGCGCAAGATACCTTTCTCGCCTTGGCGAGACGCGGACAAAGCATTCGCCAGTCGGTGACCGCTTGGCTGCATCATGTGGCCCGGCAGAAGGCCGCGAATGTCGTGCGGGGAAAGGTGCGGCGCGCGCGGCATGAACAGGAGGCGGCAACAATTCTGCACGACGGACAGGAGAGTTCCTGGCGGGAAATCGAACCGGTGGTGGATGAGGTTTTGGGCGAGTTGCCGGAAGAAGTGCGCGGCCTTCTGATCGAGCAGTACCTTGAGCGGCGTACTCAGTCTGAGATCGCCAAAAGCCGCGGCTTGAGCCAGTCCACTGTGTCCCGCCGGATTGACAGCGGCCTGCAACGGCTGCGCGATGGCTTGCGCGCCAGAGGAATCACCTGCGGCTCTGGATTGGCGGCGTTGCTCCTGTCCAACGCGACCCAAGCCGCGCCCGCGTCACTCGCGGCCTCGATGAGCAAGCTCGGACTCAGTGGCATCGGCAGCGGTTTGCCTTCGGGGCTGGCCTCCACGATGGGAACGACGGGGCTTGCCGCCATTTCGTTCAAGGGACTCGTGGCGATATTGGCTGCCATTGTGGCTGTCGGAGTGGTCGGCTATGACCTTGCGTCGCGGGACTCGCGCTTGGCGCGATGGCTGGCTTTTGGGCGGGATCAGCAGGTTGTGTTGCTGGCAAAAGATCAACCCAAAGCCGTTTCCGTCACGGCGTTATCAACCGGGAATGAGGAACGGTGGGCCGCTGAGGCGAGGGAAATCTGGGCGAACGCGCCGAAGGTCGATGCGATGGAAGTGTATAACGCGGGTTTATACTTTGAAAATGAAAACAGGGATGCCGCCAAGTACTACGAGATGCTGCACTCTGTCGGGATGAAGATTTCGCGCGCCGCTTTTGACAGGGTGATGAAAGAACGCGAGGCGGCTCTCGAACAACGAGCAAACTTTCTCTTGTGGGACAAAATGAAGCGGGCGTGGATAGATGAAGCGCCGCGTGAGGCTCTCGCATGGACATACCATATCAATGATCCCATTTGGAAAACCAACCGAATGGAAGCTGTTAGCCAGTTATTGTCTCGTGCGACGGATGCCATCCGTCGCGAGCCGGGGGCGTGGGCGGCCTTTTTAGCCGCCAGTCCTGATCCTCGCATCGCCAAGCATTCGGAAGTCTGGCTGCGAGAGGCGGATGATCCGGGCATTATCTGGTCCAAAGCCGGTGAAATTTCCTTGAGCATCAGCGGTCTTGCGTCTCATGCCACCGGCATGGTACTAAATGACACGCCTGCCAGAGCGTTGCAGGTTCTCCAGCGCTGCCCTGACAAAGTCATTCGAGAGCGTTGCATCTTGGGGCTGGCTCCGCGGCTGGATGGGGAGAATCTATTGCAACTCGCCGGTGATGACTTTGCCGGGGAGCCGGGCCTCGCCAACCTTTTGCGTGCCATGGCGGGCGATGCGGGCGCGTCATTCGAGGAAGCCCTAACCTGGGCGTTGGAAACTGCGAAGAGAGAAGGTTACTACCGGACTGAATCGGTTTGGCTGGAGGAATGCATGAGAAAGGTCTATGCCCATTGGCTGAAGGCCGATCCTGCCGCGGGCTTTGGGCAGATTCAGGCATCCGGGAAGCAGGAACATTTGGAGCGCTTCATGATGGAGGCGGCGCGGACGGGTAGCTTGAGCGAGCAGGATGTCTTTGATTTGCTGGCCGAGGCCAAACCCGTCAAACGCGATGAAGCTCTGGCATCCTATTATCGATCCCTGGCGGCGCATGATCCCGAGGAAACCTTGCGGCTCATCGCGCAGTCCGAGTTCATTGAAGACCAAGTTCGCGCGGCGAAGCCCGTTCTGAGCGACTGGGCGGAAAGCAGGCCGGAAGCCGCGATTGCTTGGCTGGAAGACCTTCCGACTGGTGAAAACAAGGTTGAGCTTGTCGCCGCAATTGTGACAGGTTGGATGGAAGGAAAACCCGGCGTCGTTGAGGCTGCCATTGAATTTGCACTGGGGCATGGCGTACGCTTGGCCGACTACTCGGGCGCTCTGGCTTATAGCATTCGCAATGAGAAGGAAGCTGCGATTGCGGAGATCGTGAATCCGCTTCGTGGCGATGAACACTTCAATCTTTTGATCGTGAGGACTGCCGCCTATGGCATGGGCACGTTTCCTTCTCTTCAATTCATGGCCAGACAAGCGGAAGAAGGCTGGCAGAACGCGCTGGTCGGCGAGGTGATCCGCTGGTTCAAGGTGGGCGACTGCCGCGCCGATGAATACGCGCTGGCGCTGCCCACTCAGGATTTGCGCGGCGTGCCTGCCGGACGGCTGGTGAAATTGGCGGAGTCGCTTGTTCCGCAACTCAACGGTGAGGGCAAGCTGCGGCAGGCTCTCGATTGGACTTTGCGGCTGCCGTCTTCCGCCGCGCCAGGGGCTCGCGCGGCAGCCCTGGCTCATCTCGATCTCAACGACGCGGCCTTGCGCGCCAATCTCAGCCGATGGATTTCCCATGCGCCCATTCAGGGCGAGGAACGGAAGGCCTTGCTGCAACGGTTGGCGCAGTAGGGGGTGCCAAGCTCTGCCGGGTGCGCAGACGGAGTGCGGGCCTCCGAGCCCGCAGCGTGTGGCTGGCTCTTGGCGGCAATATTAGCGGAGAAGCTTGTTTGGCGGATGGGGCAGGCGGCGTGAGCCAGGAACGGCGCTTGCCGAAGCGCCGGCCAAGGAAAGGCACTTGCCAAAGTGCCAGGAAGGGTGGGAATGCCCGGCTTGGCAAGCCTCCTTCCTTGGACTACGCGTCAACCTGCGGCCGGGCCAAAAGGAGACGGCGCCACTTCCCCGATGATCCGGAAATCCCGGTGCTTTGGCAGGCATTTCTGCGGCCAAGAAGTTTTTCGTCTGCGGTGAATGTTACCATAACACAAAGATTCATTGTGGCACGAGCGAAGAAGCTCGTTGGCGGGCGTTTTTAGCTGCATGTTTTCCGTCATGAAAGTCCTTCCGCTCCTCCTTGCCCTGCTAACCCCCCTGAGTGCTCAGGAGCCATCCGCCGTCATGAAGCCGGAGGTGAAACTGTTTTCGGACCGCCAATATAAAATCGCCGAAGTGCCGGAGCCGGTGAAAGGATTGCCGTTCCTGCTCGGCAGCATCGAGTCGCTGAATGTCGAATGCGTGGAGCCGGGTGTGCTCTTTGCTTTGACTCCCAACCAGGGGGATGCGCTGAGGAGCACTGGCTTTGTCAAAGTGAACACGCCGGAGGTGCGGCTTTTTTCCGTCGAGACCCAGCCCGTGGGTTTGTACCGCAAAGAAGTCGGAAAAGGCGAACGCCTCGCTTTTAAAAAATGGGTGGTGCTGGCGCTCGCGGATGGAGCGGAGGTGCGGGAGACCGATCCGTATGCGCCAGTGGTGATTGCGAATCCCGGCACGGAGTTTCAGGATGAGGCGAGGCCGGGGGCGATGATCATCGGGATGGATCGCACGCCGAAGGGGCGCATTTGGGGCTGCTGGACGGGCACGGGCGACAAGAAAGACGGCTATTTCCTGCTGGCGACGAGTGATGACGGCGGCGCGGCGTGGTCGAAGCCGCGTCTGGCGGTCGGCGCGCGCACGGACGCCTCGCAAAAGCTCAGCGGGGCGCTGGTGGGGAATCTTTGGACCGATCCGAAGGGGCGTCTGTGGCTCTTCTTTGACCAGCAGCTCGGTGATCCGAAGAAGCGCATCACCAACTGGTTCATGCGTTGCGACGAACCGGATGCCGCCGAGCCGGTGTGGTCGGAGCCGGTGCAGTTTGCCGAAGGCTGCACGCTGAACAAGCCGACGGTGCTTCAAAACGGCGATTGGCTGCTGCCGGTGTCTGACTGGCACAAGAAGACGGCGCGCGTCTTTGCCTCCACCGATGACGGCGCTACGTGGAAGGAGCGCGGCAATCTGCAGTTTCCGGATTGGAATTTTGACGAGCACATGATGATCGAATTGAAGGATGGCCGATTGTGGATGCTGGCCCGTACGAATGGCCAGCCGTACGAAAGCTTTTCCGCCGATGGCGGCGAGACCTGGAGCGAGCCGCGCCAAGCCGCGACGGTGCAGAATGTCAACGCGCGTTTCTTCCTGCGCCGCCTCGCCTCGGGGCGCATCCTGCTGGTGAAAAACGGGCCGCCAACCGAGAGGGTGCAAATCCGTGTCAACATGAGCGCCTGGCTCTCCGAGGACGAGGGGCAGACGTGGAAGGGGGGGCTGCTGCTGGATGAGCGCCACGCGGTGTCGTATCCCGACGGCTTCGAGGGACCGGACGGTCTGATCCACATTCTGTATGACTGGAACCGCCATACTGACGCGGAGATTTTGATGGCGAAGTTTCGCGAGGAAGACGTGCTGGCGGGCAAAGTCGTGTCAAAGGACGCGAAGCTGCGCATGCTCGTCAACAAGGCCACCGGGCCGAAGCCGGAAGTGCTTTACAATGGCATCCAACTCACGCTCCCCTGGCCGCCTTCCCGTTACGATCCCGGCTCCGCCGAGCCGATGCCCGTGCCGTATTTGAGACGCCCGCCGAAGGTGATTCCCATTGATGTCGGACGGCAACTGTTTGTGGATGATTTCCTCATCGATGAAACCAATCTGAACCGCACCTATCACCGCGCGGAAAAATACGAGGGCAACCCGGTGTTCAAAGCCGAAACGCCGCACGAACTCAAGCCTGTCGGCATCGAAGGCAAGGAGCAGGCGGTCACTTATCTTGGCCACGGCGGGGTGTTCTATCATCCCGACAAGGAGCGCTTCGAGATGTTTTACACGGCGGGCTGGCGCGGCGGACTGGCTTTTGCCACCAGCCCAGACCTCATTCAGTGGGAACGGCCCAAGCTCGACCTCGCCGGCGGCAACCTCATCCTGCCGCCCGGGCGCGACTTCGCCGGGTCGGACAACGCCCTCTGGCTCGATCTCTCAGCCGAAGATCCCAAGCAGCGTTACAAGGCCATCATCCAGCGCGGCGGCGGGCACAGCCTGCACACCTCCGCCGACGCACGCATCTGGTCGAACGGCGCCGACGCCGGCAAGGCGGGCGATTACTGCTCCTTCTTTTACAACCCCTTCCGCGATGTCTGGGTGCAGAGCATCAAACGCGGCGGCCCGCGCGGGCGCAGCCGTTATTATTTCGAGCAGAAGAATTTTCTCGCCAGCGCCGACCGCGACAAGTCCGTCTATTGGACCAACGCCGACAAGCTCGATGAACCCGATCCCGCCATCGGTGACGCTCCGCAGCTTTACAGCCTCAACGCCGTCGCCTACGAGAGCCTGCTGCTCGGCCAGTTTTACATCCATCTCGGCCCCGACAACAAAATCTGCGCCGAAGGCAAGTTTCCCAAGATCACCGAACTCAAGCTCGGCTTCAGCCGCGACGGGTTCCACTGGCACCGCCCCGACCGCCGCGCCTTCATCGGCGCCAGCCGCAAGGATGGCGACAACGACCGCGCTTACATCCACGGCACGAACGGTGTGATGTTGGTGAAGGACGACAAACTCTGGTTCCCCTATTGCGCCTACTCCGGCGTGGCGCCCAACGGGCATCGCGGCATGTACACCGGCGCCACCATCAACATGGCCACGCTGCGCCGCGATGGGTTTGCCTCCATGGATGCCGATGCCAAAGGTGGTGTGCTCACCACCCGTCCGGTGATTTTCAAAGGCAAGCATCTCTTTGTCAATATCGCCAACCCCGAAGGCGAACTGCGTGTGGAAGTGCTCGGCGAGAACGGCCAAGTCATCGCTCCTTTCACCAAGGAGAACAGCGCCGTCGTCAAAGCCGACAGCACCCTGCACAACATCACCTGGAAGGGAGCGGACAACCTCGACGCCGTGCGCGGCAAGGCCGTCAAGTTCCGCTTTCATCTGAGCAATGGCAGTCTCTATGCCTTTTGGGTCAGCCGGAGCGCCAGTGGCGCGAGCCACGGTTATCTCGGCTCCGGTGGCCCGGGTTATGACACGCTCATGGATGACCGGGGGGATCAACACGTTGCCCACCGGCCAGACGAGCGCAAGGATTCGCTGCCGCCGCCCGATGTTTACACTGCTCCCGTCCCGGAAAAGTATCTGGACGAAAATCGCATGTTCCTCTGCGGCCCCGCCATCACCGTGTCACCCGGCGGACGGCTTTGGGTTACTTTCAAAACGGGCGACATCTGGGAGGACGAAGATAACTGCACCGTCGTCGTGACCAGCGGCGACAAAGGCGAGACGTGGAGCAAGCCGGTGGTCGTCGTGGACATTGACGGCCCGGTGCGCACCAACGATCCCGGCATCTGGACGGATCCGAACGGCAAGGTGACGCTCATGTGGGGCCAAGTGTACGGTTTCTGGGACGGGCGCGGCGGTTTTTGGACGATGACGGCGGAGAACGGCGATGACGAGAACACCCGTTGGAGCAAGCCCGTGCGGCTCAGCGATGGCTACACGAAAAACAAGCCCTTCATCACCAAGGACGGCAAGTGGCTCTATCTCATCGAACACATGGGACCGCAGGGAAGGCGCGGTCGCTTCGCCAAGGGAGCGCCGATGGAGAAAAAGTACATCCATCCGAGGCCCGAGCTGAATCACGCCAACGTGTTCGTTTCCGAGGATCAAGGGAAAACGCTGCGTTACTACTCGCAGTCGAAGATTCCCGAAAAGGACAAAACCTATCAGGAGCACATGATCGTGGAGAAAAAAGACGGCACGCTGTGGATGCTCGGTCGCACCAAATACGGCGTCGGGGAAGCCTTTTCCAATGACAACGGCAAGACCTGGACGGAAATGGCTCCGGCGAAGGGCATCCAAGGCCCGTCGTCGCGCACTTTTTTCCAACGTCTGGCTTCGGGCAACATCCTGCTCATCAAAAACGGCCATGAGATCGATCAACCCTCCGAAAGGACGCATCTGACAGCCTATCTCTCCGAGGACGACGGCGAAACCTGGCCGCACAAGCTCCTGCTCGACGAACGCCCCACGTCTTATCCCGACGCGACGCAGGACAAGGACGGCGTCATCCATATCGTGAATGACTTCGAGCGCAAGGGCGCGAAGGAAGTCTGCTTCCACCGCATCACCGAAGCCGACATCAGGGCAGGGGAACTGGTCAGCGAAGGCAGCGCGCTTGGGAAGATCGCCAACAAAGCCACGCACCGGACGCTTGACGCCAAGGAATATGAGCAATGGAAGGCGAGACAATGATTTGTGCGACGCCGTCCGTGGCGCGGGCCGCTGGCTCGCCGCGTCCGTTGAAGGCGACCGGGCCGGTCGTTCCACTTTCAAACACCAACCACCATCATGAAAACACGATTCGCCTTGCTCTCTCTGTGCTGTTTGTCCGCCTTGTCTTTAGCGCAGGACGCTCCCGAAAAACCCTTTGCCGCCATGTCTCCGGAGCAGGTGGCGGATTTTGAAAAGGAGGTGCTGCGCAAGGTGGCGGACTTGGCTTTGATCCCGCCGGTGATGAACACCTCGCCGCTGCCGGAGTTCGATTATGACCAACTCGACTACGGCATGACCATCGGCATCGAGCGCACGCCGAAGGGCCGGCTGTGGGCGGCTTGGGTGGCGGGCGGGGACAATCCGGATGCCTTCATGGTGGCGGCCACCAGCGATGACGACGGCGAGACGTGGTCGAAGCCGCGCTTGGTCATCAACTCGCAGTCCAAGACAATACCCATCCCGCGCAGCGTGATCGTGGGCAATCTGTGGACCGATCCGCTGGGACGGTTGTGGTTCTTTTTCGATCAGACGATGAATCACTTCGACGGCCGCGGCGGCTTGTGGGCCTCCATCTGCGAAAATCCAGACGACAATGAGCCGCGCTGGTCCGCGCCGCGGCGCATCTGGCACGGCTCGATGCTGAACAAACCGGTCGTCCTCTCCACCGGCGAGTGGCTGCTCTCGGTGCAACTGCTGGAGCATTCGAAGGGCATCGGCCCGTTCAGCGCCGGTGTGTTCCCGGAGCTTGATCCGTTTCGCGGTGCGAACGTGTTCGTCTCGACCGATCAGGGGCAGACCTGGGAGCGGCGCGGTTGCGCGCAGTTTCCGGAGCCGGACTGGTATGAGCATCGCGTGGTGGAGCTGAACAACGGCGATCTGTGGATGCTGGCGCGCACCAAAAATGGCATGATGCAAAGTTTTTCCAAGGATCGCGGCAAGACCTGGGGCGAGGCGTCTTTCCCGGAGGGCATCAGCCATCCGGTAGCGCGTTTTCATGTGCGCCGGCTCGCCTCGGGACGCATTTTGTTAGTCAAACACGGCGAAACCCTCGACGCCCACGAGGGCCGCAGCAAGCTGACCGCGTGGCTGACGGATGACGAAGGCAAAACCTGGCAGGGCGGGCTGATGCTGGACGAACGCAAAACCATTTCCTATCCCGACGGCTTCCAGGCGCCGGACGGCACGATTTACATCTCCTATGACCGCAACCGCTCCACCGACGGCGAGATTTTGCTGGCGCGCTTCACGGAGGAGGACGTGCTGGCGCGGGAGTTGAAGGGGCCGAAGTCGAAACTGCAGATGCTGATCAGCCGGCCTTTGAAACCGAGGGAGGAGAAAGGGAAGAAGAAGTGATGAGCACCCTCAACCGCAGCTTGCTGAAAAGTGGCGCAACCATCCTGGTTGCACGAGCAAGCTGGAAGCTTGCCCCACATTAATATCATGCAACGTTTTCTCTCCTGGTTCACCAATCTCTATCTCCTCTGGCTCGTCGGCACGGCGGTGCTGGCGTTTTTCAAACCGGAGGCGATGCTGTGGTTTTCCGGGCAGTGGATCGTCTGGGCGTTGAGCCTCACGATGCTCGGCATGGGTTTGACGCTCAGTGTGAATGACTTTCGCGGTCTGCTGAAGATGCCCGGCTCGTTCACGCTTGGATTTGCCTTGCAGTACACACTGATGCCGTTGATCGGCTGGTTCACGGTGTGGGCGCTAAAGCTGGAACCGGGGTTCGCCGTCGGCATCATCCTGTTGGCGAGCTGTCCGGGCGGCATGGCGTCAAACATGATCGCCTATCTTGCCGGGGCGAATCTGGCGTTGTCCGTGGTGCTCACCATGGCTTCCACGCTGCTCGCCTTCATCTTCACGCCGTTGTGGACGAGCGCGCTCGCGGGCCAGTATGTGCCGGTGGATGCGTGGGGGCTTTGCCTGTCCACGTTGCAGGCCGTGGTGGCGCCCGTGGTCATCGGCGTGTTGTGCAACTGGCGCTTTCCGAAAGCGGTCGCCAAGGTGACGCCGTTCGGGCCCGTCGTGGCGGTCATCGCGCTCAGCCTGATCACCGGCGGCATTGTGGCCGCCAGCGCGCAGCAGATCGCCGCGAATTTCGGAAAACTCGTCGTTGCCGCGTTCGTGCTGCACGCGCTCGGCTACGTGCTGGGTTATGTTGTTGCCAAAGTGCTGCGCTACTCCGAGGTGGTGGCGCGCACGGTCAGCATCGAGGTCGGCATGCAAAACGGCGGCATGGCTGCCATGCTCGCGAAGCAACACTTTGCCATGCAGCCCCTCGCCGCCGTGCCCGCTGTGTTTAGCGCGGTCATACAAAACATTCTCGGCGCGCTCCTGGCGTCTTGGTGGCGCGCGCGGCCCGTCAAAGAATCCGTCTTGCTGGAAAAATCCGTTTCGTCTGAATGAGCCGCCGCGACATCTACTACTGGAAATGCGACCGCCCGGCGGCTTTTCATGGCACGCGGGAGCGCGGCGGGCCGGATGCTGAAACGGAGGCGCTGCTGCGGGATGCTTTGGGCGAGACTTTTTCGGCGCGAGAGGTGAGTTTGCAACCGGGGGCAGGGCAGGGAAATCATCTCACTTGGAAGGCTGATGTGGATGGCGTGGCGATGTTTATTCGCGTGGAGAACGGGCCGGAGAGGGACGGGCATCTGGCGGTGGAGTCGGCGGTGCTGGACCGGGTGCGGGCGGCGGGTGTGCCGACGCCGAAGGTGTTCGGCTGCGACGCCACGCGCGCGCGGGTTCCGTTTGCCTGGCAGGCGTTGGAGCGGATCGAGTCGCCGGATTTGAATCATTGGTTCAAACAGGGGCGGTTGAAGGTGGACGATGTGGCTTTTGAAATCGGCGCGGCGGTGGCGCGCTGGCAGGCGGTGCGGCTGGAGGGTTATGGCGTGTTGAACGACGAGTTGCGCGGCTATCACGAGCGGTATGAGGACTATTTTCGGCTGCGGCTGGACGACCATCTGGATTTTTTGACGCGGAAGGGTTTCCTGAGCCGGGAGCGGCGCGGGGAAATCGCGGGCGCCATTGAGGAGCATCGCGCTTTGCTCGATCCCGGCCCGGGCTGCCTGGTTCACAAGGACTTGGCGCTCTGGAACATCCTCGGCGGACCGGACCGCATCGCCGCCTTTATTGATTTCGACGATGCCATATCGGGCGATCCGATGGATGATCTGTCCTTGCTGGCTTGCTTCCATGACGAAGCGTTTGTGGGCCGGGCGATTGAAGGGTATCGAAGCTTGCGACCGCTGCCGGAAAATCATCGCCGCCGTTTTTGGCTGCACTTGCTGCGCAACATGATCGTGAAAGCGGTCATCCGGGTGGGGGCGGGTTACTTTGACCGGGATGACGGTTTCTTTTTGATCTCTGCGGGTTCGTCAGGGAGCAGTTTGCGGGAGCTCACTCTTGAGCGGTTGTCATGCGCTCTGGATGGCCTGCGCGCGGATGCGAAAGTGCCGGGTGATTGAAAAGCGCTCATGCGCCAACCGCAGTGCATTATTCTTCCGCCGCGTTGACGGGAGCCATCCGCCGCCAGTCCGGCCTGCCGTCGTCCAGGCAATCGCCCAGCCAGCGCGTCATTTCGTGCAGCCCTTCGTATTTTTCCCGCAAGCGGGAGAGCAGCGTCCAGTTCGGCGCCGCGCGCGGGGTCGGTGGCGTGAGACGTTGCACGCGCAGGCGGCCCTGCACGGCGTCGAAACGCGCCTCGTCCATGTCGCGGATTTCATCCGGCAACGGCAGCCCGTCCAGACCGGCTTGATCCAGCCCAAGCGTGACAATGCCAATCCCGAACTCGTGCCCGAGCTGGCGCAGCGCATCGACCAGCGCCTCGTCCGTCACCGCCTCGGCGATGACCAGCTCACCCTCTGTTGCCCAGCGCGTGGCGCTCAGGGCTTGAAAGAAATCCGCCGCGTAGGTTTCCAGGCTCGTCGTCAGTTTCAATTGCACGCCGGCAAGCCCCACCTCGGGCACGCCGAGATGACGCCGCAGGCGCAGCATCGGCTGGTCCAGGCGGCGCACTTCGCCATCGCCTCCGTCCAAGTCCCAATCCGCCACCACTAGATCCGGCACCTCCCAGCCGCCCTCGGTCTCCGGCGCGCCGCCGCTGCGCCCGTTCAGGATGAAAGGGAACCGCGACCGCGTCAGGCACAGCCGCTCATAAATCGCCAGCACCCGGTCGAACCGCAGCCAAGCCGCCGCCGCCACGTCATCCACGCGGTCGAACCAGCCCTGCAAGGAGGCATTCACCGCGCCGGGCCGCCGCGTCTGTCTTTGGTAGTAACCCTGGCCCTGATCCACCTTGGCGATGGGCGATCCCGGATCGTAGGACAGGATGGAGAAATGATAGCGCAGCGTCGCATCGCTGTAATCGCCCTCCAGCCGCAGCCGCACCAGACGGATCAATTCAGTGCCCTTCACTGCCTCGGAGGGATCCTTTGGCAGGCATTGGGGCAGGATATGGCGCAGTTGTTCGCGGAGATTCATTGGCAAGCGCCATACTGGAGGCAACCCTTGTGCCAGGTCAAGAGCAAGCATGACCCTAGATTCGTGAATAAGGAAAATAGGAAGGCAGGAAAAGGGATAGGGAGGGGGCATCTCTGGCAGAGTGGCCGGCTCCACCTTTGAGTGAAGGCTCGAAAGTTCGCCAGTGCTTGTACCCCACTCCTTTTCTTGATTTTCTGCCTTCCTCATTTCCGTTTTGAGGATGACTGCAAGCGGCCGCGTTTTTTTTTGCTGCGTTTGGGTCAAAATCTGCGCAACCTGTGTCCCGGCTCCCCGCATTCCCATGAAACTCAAACTCAACCTCGACGACTTCCGCATCGGCAAAGGCAAAGACTTCCGCATCGGCAAAGCCAGAACCAAGGTCAAAAGCCTCTACCGCGACAACGCCCACTACGAGGAGCTTATCGCCCAATTTCGCGCCGAGATCGACGAGCTTCAGCAGAAGATGTACGCCCAGGACCGCCACGGCATGTTGCTCATTTTCCAGGCCATGGACGCCGCCGGCAAGGACAGCACCATCAAGCACGTCATGTCCGGCGTGAACACCGAGGGCGTCGAGTCTCACGCCTTCAAACGTCCCACTTCCGCCGAACTGGACCATGATTTCCTCTGGCGTCACCTGTGCGTCATGCCGCCGCGTGGCCGCCTCGGCATTTTTAACCGCAGTTATTATGAGGAAGTCCTCGTATGCCGCATCCACCCGGAGATCGTCACCAAGATCCAGCGGCTTCCGCGTGATACCACCGCCAACCTCAAGCGCCTGTTCAAAGACCGTCTTCAGGACATCGCCAACTACGAGGCCTACAGCCAGCGCAACGGCATCCACATCGCCAAATTTTTTCTCCACGTCTCCAAGGCCGAGCAGAAGAAACGCTTTCTCGCCCGCATCGACACGCCGAGCAAGAATTGGAAGTTCGAGGAGGGCGATGTCATGGAGCGCGCCCATTGGGATGACTACATGAGCGCCTACCAGGACACCATCCGCGCCACCGCCACCGATCGCTGCCCTTGGTACGTTGTGCCGGCCGACGACAAGAAAAACATGCGCCTCATCGTCAGCGCCGCCGTCCTGCATGAGATGCAGAAACTCAAGCTCGCCTGGCCGAAGCTGCCGAAGGATCAGCTCGCCGTCCTTTCGCATTCCCGTGATCTGCTTATGAACGAGCCGGAGTAAGCAGGAGCGCGCGCGTCCCGCGTGCTCTTTTCGGCGTCGCGCCGAAAAGATTGAGCGCAGCGAACACCTGGGAGCGCATGGATTTGTCTGGAACGGTGGCTTTGCCCAAGTGGGTGAGCGGAGGGTGGTTTCCGGTGGATGACGCTGGCGACCGTGTGCGGCTGCCGCCGCAATGCGTTCGGCGGGACGCCGAACGCAGCACGCGGGACCATGCCAAAGGCAGGCAGGCTGCGTGCGCTCCATCAAATATTGACGCGGCGGCAAGCTGCGGCATCATCGGCAGTCATGAAACCCTGGATCCCTTTTCTCATGATTGCCTGCGCCTCCTCGACAGCCGGTGAAAAACGCGCCCGTGAACTCGGCATCGAGATCGGTGTCATGCGCACGGGGGAACACAACGCCATCACCGACGTGCCCGGCGTGCGCGTGGGGCAGGTCACGCTCATCGAAGGCGAAAGCGTCCGCACCGGCGTGACCGCCATCCTGCCGCACGAGGGCAATGTTTTCCTCGAAAAAGTCCCCGCCGCCATCCATGTCGGCAACGGCTTCGGCAAGCTGGCCGGGAGCACGCAGGTGGAGGAGTTGGGGAATCTGGAAACTCCCGTCATCCTCACCAACACCCTCGCCGTCGGCACGGCGATGAGCGCCGTAGTGGAGCATCTGCTCGGATTGGAAGGCATGGCAAACGTGCGCTCGATCAACGCCGTCGTCGGCGAGACCAACGACGGCCAACTGAACGACATCCGCGCCATGCCCGTGCGCAAGGAGCACGTTTGGGAAGCCATCACCCGGGCCGCGCCCGGCCCGGTGGCCGAGGGCAACACCGGCGCCGGCACGGGAACGGTGGCTTTTGGTTGGAAGGGCGGCATCGGCACCTCGTCACGACGACTGCCGAAATCAGGGGGCGGTTACACGGTGGGTGTGCTCGCGCAGACCAACTTCGGCGGCGTGCTGCAAATCGACGGCGTACCGGTGGACAAAGTCATGAACCGCCACCTGATGCGCGACGCCTACGGCAGCGCGGACGGAAGCTGCATGATCGTCGTCGCCACCGACGCGCCGCTGGACGCGCGCAATCTCAAGCGGCTCGCCGCGCGCGCCATGCTCGGCTTGGGCAAGACCGGCGGCATCGCCGCCAACGGCAGCGGCGACTACGTCATCGCCTTTTCCACCGCCAAGGAATTGCGCGTCCCGCACACCCACGACGGCCCGCTCAATCCGCCCGCCGCCCTGCTGCGCAACGACGCCATGACGCCGCTGTTCCTCGCCGCCATCGAGGCCACGGAGGAAGCCATCATCAACTCCCTGTTCATGGCGGAGGACATGACCGGACACAAAGGCCGCACCGTCAAGGCCATGCCGGTGGAGGAAGTCATGGAGATCATGAAGCAGCATCGGCCGTAGCCCTTGGAGTGCGCCGATTCTCGGCGCTTTGGATTGGGGAGCGGGGAGACTGTTCGGGCGCGCTTTCCGCCTGCAAGCCGTTTGGCCGCTCAAATCCAAAGCGGTGCAAAGCCCCGCACTCCAAGACGCTGCCGCATTGCGTGCAATTCATTCTCCAATATCCACCATTGGAGCGCTATTCAGCAATTTTGTTGACGAAACACGGTATTTGAGCGTAAAACGACACTCATGAGCCCAAACCCCGTATTTTCCGACATTTTGTTGGATATAATGACGTTGACAAACCCACAGCTTTGTTTGTGATCCACACTGTTCGGCTAAGAAACATTCCTCATGAGCATATCATCAAAAGCGAGACAGGTCCTTTTCTGGTGCATCGTTGTGGCGATCGCTCCGATTGCGCAATGCTATGCAGATTTTCATGTTATCGGCGAAAAGCCAAAGCCAGTCAGACCGATTGACATGTGGAACGCCTCCATTTCCTTGATCATCTGTTCATTTGTGATCATGATTTTGATTTGCACGCTCGCTTGGATTTGCTGTTGGGGAGTTCGAGCAAGAAAGGGAAGGAGATTCGTGACAAGGATCAGAGAAGCCGAACAAGGCGCTGCAGCTAACCCCTAGCAGTTGGGACGTTGACCTGAATACGACCGATGGACTTGCCGTTCACATCACTCTTGAGTTGTGGGCCTGATCGGGGTAGCTGAGCTTGGACGTTGATATGGCTCCGGATTTGGCAAGGGGAAAAGTGCGTCCGTGATCATTTT
>CAZNKC010000081.1:0-16345 GCA_964573315.1 uncultured Verrucomicrobiaceae bacterium
ACGAACTGCGCGGTGGCGAGACTCCAGATGTGGTCGGCCTCGCCGAGGTTGTCCATGTGGGCGTCGAGATTAAGCTGGAAGGAATCGCCGAAACGCTGCCGCAGGAACTCGACCTTGCTGACTTCGACATCACGCGCCTCCTGCGGCGTGCGCGAGGCAAGAAACGGATGCCCCGGGCGGTGGCTGCCCGCGCCGAGTTTCACCGCGGTAAAACCAAGCTTCAAGTACTGCTCCACCTTGCCCTCCAACTCGCCGCGATCATGCGGGCTGGGGCCGCCCGTGGCATAACACGGCAGCGTATCGTGGCAGCGTCCGCCGAGCAGCTCATACACGGGCACGCCAAGCGCCTTGCCTTTCAAGTCGAGCAAAGCGGCCTCGATGCCGCTGAGCACAATGGAGCCGAGGCCGACACGCGCCCAAAATTTCCCCGAGATGAACATCCGGCGGCACAGCGCATCCACCTCCAGCGGCGATTGGCCGATGAGGATGGGCGCGTAAAACTCGACGATGCCCGGCACCAGTTCCGGGACAAAGTAACCCGCGTAGGTTTCTCCGAGACCGGTCAGTTCCGTATCGGTCTCGATGACGATGAACGCCGCCGAGCGCCTGACGCGCGCTTTCATGAAGATGTCCCGCTGCGGAGCGGTGGAGAGGATGGTGCGGATGGCGGTGATTTTCATGACGGTGAGAAAGAAGGTTTTGACAGAATCATGAAGGGTAAAATCTTGAAATGAACCGGGATGTATTCCATGATTTTACCCTTCATGATTCTGTCGTTGTGCAGTTGAGTCATTGCAAGTCAGCCGGAGGGATGACGTTGAGCAGCGGCTCGCCCGCAACAAAGCGGCGGGCGTTTTCGCGAAAGATGTTCAGCACGCCTTCGCGGAAATGCGGGGAGAACGTGGTGCCGGAGATGTGCGGGGTGAGGATGACGTGAGGGAAACCCCACAGCGGATGCTCCGCTGGCAACGGATACTGGTAATGCGTGTCGAGCGCCGCGCCGCCGAGGTGTCCATCGCGCAGCACGGCGAGCAACGCCTCCTGCTGGATGAGCGGGCCGCGCGCGGGGTTGAGAAGGAAGGCGCCGCTCGGCAAAGCGCGCAGTTCGGCTTCGCCGATCAAGCCCTCGGTTTTCGTGGTCAAAGGAAGCGCCAAGATCAAAAAGTCCAGCCCGCCGAGAAATGCGATTTTCTCCTGCTCCGTGAAATAACGATCCGGCGCCGAGCCGTCGGGGTCGCCCGTGCCGGGGATGCAGGTGGAATCTGCGCGTGATTTCATGCCGGAGCGCGTCAATACGTGAACCGTCATGCCCATCGCCTTCGCCAGCCGCGCCGTCTCGCGCCCGATGCCGCCATAGCCCCAGATGCCAACGGTGCGTCCGCGAATCTCGCCAGTGAACTGTGCCGAGCGATCCCAGATGCGCGCGTCCTGGTTGCGGATCAGCGTGCGCAGGTCGCGCACGAGATTGATCATCATGGCGATGTTCCATTCGGCGATGGGGCAATCGAAAATGCCACGCGCATTGGTCACAGTCACGCCGCGTTCGCCGAGCCGATGCGGGAAAAGCTGCGAGAACCCGGCGGACTCGATTTGCAGCCAGCGCAGGTTTTTGAAGGCAGCGAGGTTCGGCGGCGGCTGGGTGGCGAAGATCGCTGCCACCTTGTCCGCGTCTTCCTCCGGCCACGGCTCATCAACGGCCAGATCGCGCAGTACGCGCATGTCGAGGTCTTCGACCGACGGTTCCGCATCGGGCGCCACTTCCACGAAGGGCAAAGCAGTGGTGAGGCAGAGGGGTTTGCTCATGGGAAATCGAGTGTGTGGAGAGGGGATGTTTCCGTGGTGGCCAGCGAGGAGCTTTCGTGTGGATGCGTGTCAGATTGTGGGAGGGCGGACGATGGAACAATCGTTCGCGGAGTCAATGCCGCTGAAGACACTCCTTGTGTAGCACGGCTCTCTGGTTCTATTGTTGAACCAGATTGTGGCGCTTGTTTGTCTGGGGCTTGCCGTCTTAAATGGCCTTAAATAGTCTGAGCGTCCGGCTTCCTGAAGCTTCCCGGCTCCGCTCCCCTGCCCTGCCAAACCTGCATTCATGTCACAGCACGCCTCTGCATCCGCATTAGACGTTGGCGCGCGCGCGCGGCGACGGGTGATGTGGCGGGTGATGCCTTATTTGATCGTGCTGTATGTCATCGCGTATCTCGACCGGGTGAACGTGAGTTACGCGGCGCTGGAGATGACAGCGGATTTGGGGTTCACGGCAGCGACGTATGGCTTTGGGGCGGGCATCTTTTTCGTGGGCTATTTTTTGCTGGAGGTGCCGGGCGCGGTGATCGCGCAACGCTGGGGCGTGCGGCGGCTGGTGTGCCGCATCATGGTTTCCTGGGGCGTGCTGGCGATGGCGATGGGGTTCATCCAAAACGCGCAGCAGTTTTACTGGCTGCGTTTTCTCATTGGCGCGGCAGAGGCGGGGTTCTTCCCGGCGATGATCGTGTATCTCGGCCATTGGTTCCGAGCGGCCGACCGCGGCAAGGCGGTGGCCATTTTCATGTCGGCCATTTCGCTGGCGATGGTGGTCGGCGGGCCGGTGTCGGGAGCGTTGTTGGAACTCGATTGGTTCGGACTCGCGGGCTGGCGCTGGCTGTTTATTTTGGAGGGATTGCCCGCTGTGGTGTTCGGTGTCTCCGTGCTGTTTTTCCTCACTGAGCGTCCGGAGAATGCGAAATGGCTGCCGGAGGATGAAAAAGCCTGGCTGGTGGGTGAGCTGGAGCGCGAGCGCAAGTTGCGTGAGGTCGTGGGGGGCGGGCAAACGCCGTCCATCTGGCAGGCGCTGCGTGATCCGCGCGTGCTGCTGTTCGCGGCGGCGTATTTTTTCGGACTGATCGCTTCGAACGGCCTCGGCTACTGGCTGCCGACGATGATCAAGTCGTTGTCCGGTTTTTCCAATTTCACCGTCGCGCTGTTGGTGTCGCTGCCGTACTCGTTGGGTGTCATCGCCAAGGTGGCCGCGGGTTGGTCGTCGGATCGCACGGGCGAGCGGCGCTGGCACACGGCGGGGCTGCTGCTGCTGGGCGGCGGCGGTTTGGTGGCGCTGGCGCTGTTGCAGGCGCATCTCGCGCTGGCTCTGGCTTGCCTGTGCGTGGCGGTGATCGGTCTCACGGGTTACACGCCGAGTTTCTGGGCCTACGCCACGAGTTTCCTCGCCGGCACAGCCAACGCGGCGGCCATCGGCCTCATCAATTCCATCGGCAATCTCGGCAGCTTCGCCGGGCCGTATGCGATGGGTTGGCTGAAAGAGCGCACCACGGATTACACAGCGGGCGTCTATGTGCTGGCCGCTTCATCGGTGATGACCGCGCTGCTGGTGCTGGCTGCGCGGACGCGTCGCGGGTCGGTTGATGGGGGATGAACGAGGCAAAGAGCGCAGCGCAGGGCGCAAAGTGTTCGCGGCCAAGGAGAGGCGCTTTGCAAGCGCCCCACCTCGGAGGGAGGGACTCTGTTCCCGCCCATTTGTCCGTGGGCGGAGGGGGTGCGGGAGCATCGCGTCTGCTCGTGGGTTTGGTTCCCTCTGCTTGAAGAGGGTGGCCATTCCATTCGCGGAGCGTGTGAACTGCCAAGCTCCGCACCGCCTCCGCCCCTTTAATATTGGGCCGGAATAGAATCCGGCCCTCCGGCCAAGAACGCTCTGCGCCCCGCGTTTTGTACTCTGCCTTAATGATCGCCTAAAGGCTGGACACCAACCGCGACACCAATTCTGGTTCGCTCATCGCACCAGAATAATAACCTCGCCAGATTTCGTTTGTCTCGTGTTCGCTTCGCCTCCATGTCATTTCGTTGCGCCATCCTCCTGTTTGCCTTCCTGCCATTGGCGGCTGCCGAGCCGCTCGTGCTGATGCAAAATCTCGATGGCGACTTGTCCTTTGTCGGCGACACGCCACAGGAGTCGAAGGAAAAATTGCAGAAGCTCATTGATGATATCGCCGCTGGTCCCGCGCAGGTGCTGATGTGGTCCATCGGCGCGGGCTCGGACATTCTTTATTATCAGACGAAGGTCGCCAGCACCTGGGGCTGGCGGCGCACGAAATACCACGACGATCCGAAGTGGAAGACCCGCATTGAACGCTGCCGCGCCGCCACCGAGGCCGGTCTCGACGCGCCGCGCATCGCGGGAGAGCAGGCGCGCAAACGCGGCTTGGCGTTTTTCCCGTCCTACCGAATGAACGACGCGCACTATTGCAGCGATCCGCTGCATTACCCGCTCACCGGACGTTTCTGGATGGAAAACCAGGACGCCGGCATCGGCGCATCACCCGTCGCCGGATACGAAGGCTACAAATACTTGCTTAACTATGCCCGCGAGGATGTACGCGCCTACCGTCTCGGCGTCATTTTGGAGGCGATGGATCGCTACGCCGATCTCATGAACGGCTTCGAACTCGACTTCAACCGCTTCCAAATCTTCTTCCCACCCGGCGAGGCCGGGCAAAACGCGCACCTCATCACCGAAATGGTCGCCAAAGCCCGCCAGCGGCTCGATGCCATCGCCGCGGAGCAACAGCGGCCGATGAAGCTTGTCGTGCGTGTGCCGCCGGCGCTGAAAAACTGCGCATGGTCTGGCCTCGACGTGGCGGCGTGGATGGAGCAGCGCCTCATTGACATCATCATCCCGGCGCAGGTGATGACGCTGGCGCACGACATGCCGCTGGAGGAGTTCGTGAAGATCGCCCAGCCCGCCGGTTGCGAGGTTGTCGGCTCGCTTTATGGCCGCGCGGGTTATCACTGGCCTTTCAGCACCGATCACACCACTGAGGCTTATTCCAGCGAAGTTCTCCGCAGGCCCACCGCTCCACAATTTCTCGGCGCCGCGCTGAACCAGCGCCACCTCGGCGTCACGGGCCATCAAATCTACAACTACATCCTCCACACGGACGCGGCGACGGTGCAGGCGCTCACGACACTGCGCGGTCTGCGACGCTATCAAATCACGACCAGTTACTTTCGCGACCGCGAGGACACCTACGAGTACCGCAAACAACTCCCCGCCGCGTTGAAGCCCGGAGAGGCGACCTCGCTGCGCCTGCTTATCGGCGGAGATGTGCCGCCAGCCGACGCGTATCTCCGCCTCGGACTTCACGGCGCGAACCGAGCTTACGGCAACGTGTCCATGACTGTGCGACTCAACGGCCAAGTGTTGCACGAAGGGCCAACAGCGAAGCATCTCGTCGTCACTGCGGGAAAACGTCACGGCATCGCCCCTTCGCCCGCCACGGAGGCTTATGCGCAATGGCCTCTCACCAACACCGTACCGCCTCGCCAGGGTTGGAACGAAATCGAAGTCATCCTCCACGACACGCCGAAACCGTTGCAACTCGTGGAAACCGAAATCGCCGTCATTCCGGATGAATGACTGAATCCCCATGAACATCCAAAATACCGACGAACTCCTTGCCGATCACGAGCGTGACGGCGTCGTGCTCATCCGCCAGTTTCTCAGCGTCGATGAAGTCGCCGCCGTGCGCGCCGAGCTTGAACGCTACATCCGCGATGATCTCGCGTCCAAACCGCCGGACGCGCGCACTTTCGAAGCCGACGAGAAAACCGTGCGCAACCTCTGGCGTCTTGAGGAACACAACGCCTGGTTCCGCCAGCTCGGCGAGCGCGAGGACATCCGCGCCATCATCGCCCCGCTCGTGCATGGCGAGCCGGTGCTGGTGGGCGTGGAAACCTTCAACAAACCCGCCCGCATCGGCTCCGGCGTGCCGCACCATCAGGACAACGCCTATTTCTGCCAAGCGCCGCCGGACATGCTCACCGTCTGGATCGCAATCGATGCCGTCACCGAGGCCAACGGCCCGGTGTTCTTTATCAAAGGCTCGCAGAAACAAGGCATTCAGCCCACCAAGCCCAGCGGAGTGCGCGGCAACAGCATCGGCATGGCCGAGGCACCCGCCATGCCGCTCGGCGAGCAATTCCGCGGTCTCCTCTCTCCTGGAGATGCCACGATCCATCATTGCGAGACGATCCACCATTCCGCGCCGAACACCACGGACCATTCCCGCCTCGGCTTGCTCTTCGTCTATCGCGGCAGCCACACCCAGACCGATCCCGCTTTGAAAGCCGCTTACACCGCCGCCGTCGCCGCCACGCCGCCCGCATGAAACGGAGCACGGGTGCCCTCACCCGCCGTTGCAGACGCCCCCGCCTGCAACCTTACCGGATGGCGCAGCCACTCGATAAAAAAGGGGCCGGAATACAATCCGACCCTCCGGGGAGCGGACACGCGCGAGGATATTCTGGTCTATTTGTCGGACCAGAAGCAAAGAACCATGAGCGGCGTAGTTGTCTCTCGTTATGAAAGCCGCCGCCATCCTCATCCTCACCCTCGTTTCCGGAGCCCAGGCTGCCGGTCCCATTGATCTCGGCTCCCGCTGGGAGTTGTTCGTGGATGAGTTCCTCGTCGCTGAGAAACAAAACGTCGCGCTCAAGCTGCACGAGCCGGTGAGACGGGAAATCGTGCTCGCCACCGATCAGCCGTGGGAGGGCATCACCTGCGGATACTTCTCCGCCATTCAGGACGGCAAAAAAGTGCGGCTCTACTATCGCGGTTCCTCCGGTGGCTCGGATCATTCGGAGGATCAAGTGACCTGCGTGGCCGAAAGCGATGACGGCATCCATTTCACTCGTCCGAAGCTCGGCCTGATCGAAGCCGGCGGCACGAAGGACAACAACGTCGTCTGGCGCGGCGTGGAGTCGCACAACTTCTCGCCCTTTCTCGACACCAACCCGAAGGCGAAACCGGAGGAGCGTTACAAGGCACTCGGTGGCGTGAAGCAGCCCGGCAAGAACTGGCATCAAGGCGAGACACCCGGCGGCCTGTACGCCTTTGCCTCCGCCGATGGCGTTCATTGGAAAAAGATGAAGGACACACCGGTCATCACGAAAGGCGCGTTCGACTCGCAAAACCTCGCTTTTTACGACACCACGCGGAACCGCTACGTCTGCTTCAGCCGCATCTTCATCAACAAAGTTCGCGCCGTGCAGAGCAACACTTCGGCGGACTTCATCACTTGGACGGAGCCGGAGCCGCACCGCTACGCCGAGGGCGTGCCGTGGGAGCAGTTCTACACTTCCGCCACTGTCCCCTGCCCCACCGCGCCGCATCTGTTCGTTTCATTCCCGATGCGGTTCATGACCGCGCGCCACAAGGTGCCGGAGCACCCGAACAAAGGCGTGTCCGACGCCGTCTTCATGTCCAGCCGTGACGGCGTGAATTGGGACCGTCCCTTCCTCCAAGCCTGGGTTCGCCCCGGTCCCGACGCCAAAAACTGGACCGACCGCAGCAACATGACCGCCAACGGCATCATCGTCACCGGCGAGGGCGAGTGGTCGCTTTATATCAGCGAGCACTACCGCCATGCTGACCACCGCATCCGCCGCCTCACCGTGCGCAAGCAGGGCTTCGCCTCCCTGCACGCCGGCGCGGAAGGCGGCGAGTTCACCACGCATCCGCTGAAGGTCACCGGCGGCAAGCTCATCATCAATTACGCCACCTCCGCCGCCGGAAGCCTTCAGATTGAGGCGCTCGACGACTCGGGCAAAGTGGTGGCCGTCATGCCGGAGCTTTACGGCGATGAACTGGAAACCGCCGTCGCCTGGGAAAACGGCGGCGATCTGAGTTCGCTCTCCGGCAAGACCATCCGCCTGCGCGTGAAGATGCAGGATGCCGATCTCTACGCGCTGCGTTTCGCCGACTGATTTCCATTTTTGGGTGGAAAGATTGGGGATGGGAAAATTTCATCCACAAACTCTCTGCCATCTTTCTGCCCTCCTTTTTCCTACCCTGCCCCAACCTTCATGAAACCACTGCCCGCCCTCCTCGTCTTCGCCCTCTGTTCTTCCCTTCATGCCGGAGAAACCACCCCGCCCGCCATCCAGCGTTTCGTCGCCATCGACAACGTCTGTGCTTGGCCGAATCTCACCCATCTCCCGGACGGCAGCATCAACGCCACCATCTTCAGCCAGCCCAGCCACGGCCAAGTCGCCGGAGCTGCCGAGTGCTGGAACAGCTCCGACGGCGAGTTCTGGACAAAACGCGGCATTCCCGCGCCGAACGCCCCGGACACGAACCGCATGAATGTGGCCTGCGGTCTCGCGAAAAACGGCGACCTGCTGGTGCTCTGCTCCGGTTGGACAAATGAAAAACAGCCGGATGTACCAAAGCAGGCCGACTTCCGTGACGCCATCCTCAGCGCCTGGGTCTGCCGCAGCAGCGACGGCGGCAAAACATGGTCACAAATCAAAGAGTTCCCAGCGCCCGAGGAAGGTTGGAAAAATTACATCCCCTTTGGCGACATCAAGCAGGGCGCGGACGACGCGTTGCACGTTTCTTGCTATGCCGGTGAAATTCACGAAAGCGGCGCAAGCGCGCGATCCAAGACCTTCCGCTCCTGGCACTTCCGCAGCGATGACGATGGCAAAACTTGGCGGCGCATCAGCATCATTCACCCGACCGGCAACGAAACCACGATCCTCCACCTCGGCGGCAAACGCTGGCTCGCCGCCGCTCGCGAACGCGCCATGGATTTGTTCTGGTCCGAGGACGACGGCGAGACTTGGAGCGAGCCTCTTCGTGTTACGCAACCAAACGAGATCAACGGCCACCTGCTGCGCCTCAAGGATGGCCGCCTGCTGCTCGCTTATGGCAACCGCATCAAGACCGGCGATCAATTCGGCGTGCTCGCCAAGCTCAGCAGCGACGAAGGCAAAACCTGGAGCGAACCCCTCCGCATCGCCCGCACCCTCATCTGGGATTGCGGCTACCCCAGCACCATCCAGCGCGCCGATGGCAAGCTCGTCACCGCTTGGTATTCCAAAACCTCCGAGAACCACGAACGCTATCACATGGGCGTGGCGATCTGGGAGGCTCCGTAGCCGTAGATTCGATTGGCAATCGAATCCCACAACGCAAACGCGGTTGAAAGCCGCTGATCGGTGAAAATCCGGCACGCCTCCAGCGTAACAGTCGGACACAAACTGTGATCATCATGACCGTCCCCCAATCTCCGTTCGATCCCTTTTATCAGCGAAATCGTCCCAGTGCGCCGCCTCATCCTGCTCTGACTTTGAACTCTCCGCCGCATCTCAACACCTGACACGACGATTTTTTCCATGCGCATCTGGGATCTTCATTGCCACATCTCCGGAGCCTCTTTGCCAGAGGCCACTCCTGAAGAACGCGCGGAGCATCTCCTCGCCGTCGCCGACCGCATGGGCATCGAGCGGTTGTGCGCCTACATGGGCATGCGCTGGACGCATGATCCGACGCCGGAGCAATTCCGCCAGCAGAACGACGAGATCCTGCGCGTGGTGGCGAGGTTCCCGGATCGCGTCTTCGGTTTCGTTTACCTCAGCCCGAAATACGTCGAGGAATCGCTGGCCGAACTGGAGCGCTGCGTGGTGCAAGGGCCGATGGTGGGCGTCAAGCTGTGGGTGGCGGGCCGTTGCAACGCGCCGGAGTTGGACCCCATCATCCGCCGCGCCGCGGAGCTGAAAGCGGTGATCTTCCAGCACACTTGGTTCAATATGAAAGGCAACAAGCCAGGCGAGTCCACGCCGGAAGACTTTGCCGAACTCGCCGGTCGCCACCCCGATGTGCCGCTCATCTGCGGCCACACCGGCGGGGATTGGGAGCTCGGCCTGCAAGCGGTACGTCATTTGCAAAACGTGCATGTCGATCTCGCCGGCAGCGATCCGGTGTCGGGCTTCACGGAAATGGCCGTGCGTGAACTGGGCGCGGAACGCGTGATCTACGGCAGCGACGCCGCCGGACGCAGCTTCTCCTCGCAGCTTGCCAAGGTGTTAGGCGCGGACATTCCCGACGCTGCCAAGCAACTCATCTTTTGCGACAACCTCAAGCGCCTGCTGCTCCCCATCCTCACCGCCAAAGGCATTCAGTTATGAGCGACTTCGATTCATCTTCATCGCCCGGACTTTCCCGGCGTCAATTTGTACGCGTTGCCGCCGCCATGACCACGGCGGCGGTGCTGCGTCCGGCAGCGAGCGAGGCCAACGAAGCAGATACGGCAGCACCGCCGAGCTTGATCGACACCAACGTCTATCTTGGCCACTGGCCGTTTCGCCGCACGTCACTCGATGAAACCTCCGCCTTGGTTAACAAGCTGCGCGACGGCGGCGTGACGGAAGCCTGGGCCGGCAGCTTCGACGCGTTGCTGCACAAGGACATCTCCGCCGTGAACAGCCGTCTGGCTGAAGAATGCGCGCGTCATGGCGGCGGTTTGTTGAAACCTGTCGGCACGGTGAACCCGGCGCTGCCCGGCTGGGAGGAGGAACTGCGCCGCTGCGTTGAGGTCCACCGGATGCGCGCCATCCGCCTGCATCCGAATTACCACGGTTATACTTTAACGGACCCGGGCGTGGCCCGTTTGCTGGAGCAGGTCGCGCAGCATGGATTGCTCGTGCAAATCGCCCTCATCATGGAGGACGAGCGCACCATTCATCCGCTCGTGAACGTGCCGCCCGTCGATCCCGCGCCGCTGCCGGAATTGATGAAGCCGTTTCCGCAACTGCGCGTACAGTTGCTCAATGCCTTCCGCACCCTGCGCGGGCTGCCGGTCAAAGCGCTCGCCACGCGCGGCAGTACCTTCGAGATCGCCACGCTCGAAGGCGTGGAAGGCTTGGCCAACCTGCTCACGCAGATTCCCGCCGAGCGGGTTTGCTTCGGTTCCTACGCGCCGTTTTTCTATTTCGAATCCGCCAAGCTCAAACTGCGGGAGTCCGTGCTCAGCGAAGCGCAGTCGCAGGCGGTCCGCGCCGGCAATGCACGGGCGTTGCTCGCCTGAAAGCGAAAACTCCTCTTCCTATGAAGCCTCCCGTCATTTGTCTCTGCGCCATCCTGCTGGCCGTTGCATCCGCGCGAGCGCAGGAAAAAACAATCATGTCCGCGCCGGAGAAAGACGCCGTCACCGGCAAGCTGCCCGCCGTTCCGCCGACGCCGCCACAGGAAGCCGCGGCGAAGTTTCGCGTGCTGGATGGCTTCCGCATGGACCTCATCGCCGCCGAGCCGCTGATAGCAAGCCCGGTCGCCATGACCTATGACGAGAATGGCCGTGCTTATGTCTGCGAGATGCGCGACTACCCTTACACCGACAAGGCGAATCACAAACCGAGCCAGGAAAACCCGACCGACCAACCGATTGGCCGCATCCGCCTGCTGGAGGATACGGATGGAGACGGCGTGTTCGACAAGGCGACGATTTTTGCCGAAGGCCTGTCCTGGCCCACGGGCGTGGCCTGCTGGAAGGGCGGTGTCTTCGTCGCGGGCACGCCGGACATTTGGTACTTCAAAGACACCGATGGCGACGGCAAGGCGGACGTGCGCGAGAAGGTCTTCACCGGTTTCCGCAAGCTCAACGTGCAGGCGGTGATGAACAACCTCGTGTGGGGTCTCGACAACCGCATCCATGGCGCGGGCGGCAGCAACGGCGGCAAAATTTCACCCGGCGGCAAACCGGACGCGGAGCCTATCGCCATGGCGCGCGCGGACTTCCGAATCGACCCCGTCACGCGCGAGTTCGAGTTGCTGTCCGGCGGCGCGCGTTTCGGCGGCTCGTTCGATGATTGGGGCAACCGCTTCCTGTGCAACATCCGCAACCCTGCTCAGCACATCGTCCTGCCGAACCGCTACCTGGAGCGCAATCGCTCGTTCGCCGCGCCCAGCTCGATCCACGACATGGCGGAGTCGGGCGACCAACTGCCCGTTTATCCCATCTCGCCGCCGGAACCGTGGCGCGTGGTCCGCGCGCAGCGCTGGGCCAGTGAGCGCGACATCAACATGCCGCGCAGCGAACTCATCGGCGCGGGCGTGGTGACTTCCGCCAGCGGCATCACCAGTTATCGCGGCAGCGCCTATCCTGAAAAATATCGCGGCAACGTCTTCGTCAGCGAGTGCGCGGGCAATCTTTTTTACCGCCTCCAACTCACGCCCGGCAGCGTCACCTTCAAAGCCGCGCGTGTCGATGGCAAGGCGGAGATGGTCGCTTCCACCGATAACTGGTTTCGCCCCGTAAACTTCTGCAACGCGCCCGACGGCACGCTGCACGTTCTGGACATGTATCGCGAAAACATCGAGCATCCCTGGAGCATCCCGGAGGACATCCACGCCGCCGTCGATCTCGAAGCAGGCCGCGACATGGGCCGCATCTGGCGTCTCATACCGCCGGATTTCAAGCCCGGCAAACCGCCGCGTCTCGGCAGCGCCAACAGCGCGGAACTCGTCGCCACGCTGGAGCATCCCGATTCCTGGTGGCGGGAAACGGCCCAACGTCTGTTGTTCGAGCGGCAAGACCAAAGCGCCGTGGCCGCGTTGCGGGACTTGGTGAAAAACAGCGCATCGTCCCTGGCGCGGCTGCACGCGCTATGGACGCTCGAAGGGCTCGGTGCGCTCACACCGGAGGATTTGCTCGCCGGATTGAAAGACAAAACCGCCGGTGTGCGCGAGCACAGCGTCAAGCTTGCCGAGCCTCGCCTCCAAGAAGCGCCGCTCATCGATGCCGTGCTGCCGCTCGCCCTGGACAACGACGCGCGCGTTCGTTTCCAGACCGCTTTCACGCTTGGCGAATCGGACGATCCCCGCACGCTGGACGCGCTGGCCACCGTGGCGAAACACGACGCCGCCGATCCGTGGATTCGCACCGCCGTGCTGAGTTCCGTCGCCGAAACGGGCGATCAACTGCTCGCCCGGTTGCTCGCCGATGACACCTTTGCCGCCAGCGCCGATGCCACGGACCTCATCCGCGAACTAGCCCGGATCATCGGCGCGCGCGGACAGCAGTCCGAGATGCAACGCGTGCTTGCCGCTGTCGGCGGCGATTTGAACCATCCCGCACTGAACGAAGTCATCACAGGCATCGGCGAGGGATTGAAACGCACCGGCAAGAGCCTGCGCCGCGCCGGATTCACCGGTGACGCCACGCAGGTGGCTGACCGAGTGCTGGCGCAGGCCGCACAGACCGCCGCCGATGCCGCGCAAACGCTGGAGGCGCGCCGCGCCGCGGTGCGTTTGCTCGCCTTCGATGACTTCACGCGCGTGCAGGCCGCACTCGCCTCCCTGCTCGACTCCAGCCAGCCGCAAGACCTCCAGCTCGCAGCGATCCAAACCCTCGGCAGCTTTACCACGCCCGACGCCGTGCCGTTGTTGCTCGCCCACTGGAGCACCCAAACACCCGCCATCCGCGGCGAGGTCATCACCGCCATGACCAGCGTGCGCGCCCGTGCGCTGCCGCTGCTGGAGGCGGTCGAAAGCGGACTCATTCCTGCCAGCCAGATCCCCTTCGCGCAACGCCGTTTGCTCGGTCTCAACCCCGACGCGCGGGTGAAGGAACTCGCCGCGAAATTTTTCAGCGCCTCCGCACCCGGCCCGCGCAAGGAAGTCATCGAAAAATACAAACCCGCGCTGGAGCACAAAGGCGATGCCGCGCGTGGTCGCAAGGTGTTTGAAGCCGCCTGCATCGCCTGCCATCGCGCGGGAGACGTGGGCATTCAGGAGATCGGCCCGAATCTCGCCAACATCCGCGCCTGGAGCCCCGAGCAAATCCTCATCAATACCCTCGACCCCAACCGCGAAGTCGCGTCGAATTTCCTCGCTTACAACGTCGAGACCCAGGACGGCAAGGTCGTCTATGGCATGATCGCCGAGGAAAGCGCCGCCAGCCTTACGCTCAAACGCCCCGACGGAGTCACCGAAACCGTCCTGCGTCGCGACATCGCCAAGATCACCGGCTCCGGTCTCTCCCTCATGCCCGACGGTCTCGAAGCCATCATTCCGCCCGAAAGCATGGCTGATCTGATCGCCTTCCTCCTCGCGCCCGCGCCGCCGTGACGCCGAAGCTCAAGACGGCGTCACAGGTGCGCCCTGCCAATGCGTGGCTTCTCTCATACTGAAACACCACCCGAAATCCAAAATCCTGTCTGAAAAAACGTCACCGCAGCGGCAGCTCCCCATAAAGCGTGAACCCCTTCGCCTCCCGCACCCGCACCTTCAAGACCTCCCCCGTGTGCCGCTCGAAATTCCCCTCGAACACCACGATCTTGTTCGTCCGCGTCCGTCCCGTCAGCCGGTCGTTCGTATAGCGGCTGTAGCCCTCGCACAGCACCTCCACCTCATCCCCCACCAGCGCCTCGTAGCGCGGCAGCGCCAGCCGGTTCACCACGCCCAGCAAATCCTGGTTGCGCTCCTCCTTGATCCTCTCCGGCAGTTGCAGCGCCTCCTCCATCTCCGCCGCCGGCGTGCCTCGCCGTTTTGAGTAGCGAAACACAAACGCATTGTCGAAAGCGATCTCCTCAAACATCGCCCGCGTCTCCAGATACTGCTCCTCCGTCTCGCCCGGAAAACCCACGATCACATCCGTCGTGATCGCAATGCCCGGACGCGCTGCGCGGATTTTTCCCACCAGCTCGATGAACTTCTCCCGCGTGTAAGGCCGGTGCATCCGCTTCAGCACCGCGTTGCTGCCGCTCTGCACCGGCAGATGCACATGCTCCGCCAGCTTCGGCAGGTAAGTGAAAGCCTCAATAAGATCCTTCTTGTAACCGATCGGATGCGGACTCGTGAAGCGGATGCGCTCGATCCCCGGCACCTCCTGCACCGCCTCCAGCAGTTGAACGAACGGACTTTTCCCGTCCAGCGCCGGAAACTCATGCCGCCCGTAGAGATTCACGATCTGCCCCAGCAGCGTCACCTCCTTCACCCCGCGCTCCGCCAGCCGCCGCACCTCCTCCACGATCTCCGCGATGGGCCGCCCCCGCTCCCCGCCGCGCGTGTAGGGCACGATGCAGAAAGTACACTTCATGTTGCAGCCCTGCATGATGCTCACAAACGCCGTCGCCTGCCGCTCCGTCAGCGCGTGATCGCGGATCGTATTTTGGCTCTGCTGCTCCTCCTCGATATCCACGATCGAAAACCGCTCCTCGTCCATCTGCCGCTCCAGCTTCGCCCGCAGCAACCCGTCCACATGATCCACCACCCGGTGATACTTCTGCGTGCCCACCACCAGATCCACCTTCGACGTGCCCACCAGCTCCGCCCCCCGGCTCTGCGCCATGCAACCCATGAAACCCGTCACCAAATGCGGCTTCGCCTTGCGGTACTGCCCCATCAGCCCCATCTTGCCCAACGCCTTCTGCTCCGCCTGATCCCGCACCGAACAAGTGTTGATCAAAATCACATCCGCCTCCTCTTCCTCCCCCGTCATGGTATAGCCCCGCTCGACAAACATCTGAGACACCTGTTCCGTGTCCCGCTCGTTCATCTGGCAGCCATAAGTGCGAATGTAAACCTTCGGCATGAAATCTTGATCAGGGCGGGCTAGTATAGGGAGAATCCTTCCAGCGTCAACGCCTGCCACTGTGTTCTCACATCTGACCTCTCACCCCTGCCCGGACAGTTTCGTTTTCCCATGAGAATCCGCTCAATGCTGATGCCCAATCTCGCGGGTTTCGTCGCACTGTTGCTCTTCGTGCCCGTGTTAATGGGTCTTGCCGGATGTTTCTGGGAACCTGCCGTTCTACCGGCCCCTTTGAACGCAGATCAAAAAGCGCTGGCCTTTGGTCTGCTCATCATCCCTTTCTTTCTCCCTGCTCTGGCGGGAATAGCGCTTGCGATAACAGGATTGTCTCTCCGCGAACAACGCAAACCTTTGGCCCTATTGACTCTGCTCCTGCATTCGACAGCCCTTATCATGGTCATCACCCTCATTTTTCTCCGGTAGTTTCGATCTCCCATCTACATCTGTCCGCCATCCATCCCTTCAAATCCTGTCAATCCTGAAAATCTTGTTAATCCTGTCTAAAAAACCGGCAGCTCCCCTCAAACCATCTTTTCGAGGACGAGGACGATTCCCTCCTTCTCTCCATACTGTTAATCCTCCCAAAATCCCGTCAATCCTGTCAAAAACCGCGCCGCATGCCCCCCCTCCCCGAACTCCTCTCCCCCGCCGGCAACTGGGACTGCGCCCGCGCCGCCGTCGCCAATGGCGCCGACGCCATCTACTTCGGCCTGCCACGCTTCAACGCCCGCTTGCGCGCCGACAACTTCACCGAGGCCGATCTCCCGGAGCTGATGGCCTTCCTCCACCGCCACGGCGTCAAGGGTTACACCGCCTTCAACACTCTCGTCTTCACCGCCGAACTCCCCGCCGCCGAAGCCCAGCTCCGCGCCCTCGAAGCCGCCGGAGTCGATGCCGTCATCGTCCAAGATCTCGGCCTCGCCACGCTCGTCAAAAAAATCGCGCCCCGTCTCCGCCTGCACGCCTCCACCCAGATGACCATCACC
>CAZNKC010000081.1:16355-18138 GCA_964573315.1 uncultured Verrucomicrobiaceae bacterium
TCGACCAAGCCGTGCTCGCTCGCGAACTCTCCCTGCGCGAGCTGGAGCGCTTCCACGCCCACGACCACCCGGAACTGCCGCTCGAAGTCTTCGTCCACGGCGCCCTCTGCGTCGCCTACTCCGGCCAATGCCTCACCAGCGAATCCCTCGGCCGCCGCAGCGCCAACCGCGGCGAGTGCGCCCAAGCCTGCCGCATGACCTATCAAATGATCGTCGATGGCCAGCCGCGCGACCTCGGCGACAAACGCTACCTCCTCTCCCCGCAAGACCTCGCCGCCGTCGAAGAAATCCCCCGCCTCATCGCTCTCGGCATCCGCAGCTTCAAGATCGAAGGCCGCCTCAAAACCCCCGAATACGTCGCCGCCGTCACCCAAGCCTACCGCAAAGCCATCGACAAAGCAGCGCAAGCCAACAGCTTGCCAAAAGTGGAGCAAGCCGCTGGCTTGCTCCCTAAAGTGGCGCAAGCTTCCAGCTTGCCGCCCCAAAAAGTACCACGCCTCTCCGAGGCGTCCTCCCCCACCGGCGCAGCCGCTAACTCCCCTCTCGAGTCTTTTGCCTCTCCTGAGGACCACTACGCCCTGGAAATGACCTTCTCCCGCGGCCTCTACCCCGGCTGGATGCACGGCGTCAACCACCAGGAACTCGTCGGCGCCCGCTTTGGCAAAAAACGCGGCCCCTACGCCGGCGCCGTCACCCGCACCGCCCGCGACGCCGTGGAACTCGACACCTTCACCGTCCCCCTCAAACCCGGCGACGGCGTCGTTTTTGAAAACCCCGCCGACACCAACGCCGAGCAAGGCGGCCGCCTCTACGCCGTCAAAGGCCGCTGGATCGAATTCCAGCACGGCAAGCTCGACATGAGCGCCATCACCCCCGGCACCCGCGTCTTCAAAACCGACGACCCCTCCCTCAACAAACAACTCCGCCAGACCTTCGAAGGCGACATCCCCATCCGCAAACAATGGCAACTCGACCTCACCCTCAGCGGCGCCGCCAATGAACCCCTCCTCATCACCGCTACCGCCACCCACCTCCGCACCGGAGAAACCCGCGCCGCCACCGCCCATTCCACCCAACCCCTGCAAATAGCCCAAAAACGTCCCCTCGACGAATCCATCCTCCGCGACCAACTCAGCCGCCTCGGCAACACCCCTTACGAACTCGCCACCCTCACCCTCCACCTCGACGCCCCCCTCATCCTCCCCCTCTCCGAACTCAACCGCCTCCGCCGCGAACTGATCGAAAAAATAGAGCAAACCCCCAGCTCGCCCCCCGTGGAGCAAGCCGCTGGCTTGCTCCATCAAGTAGCGCGAGCCGCTGGCTCGCCGCCCCCAGCGACCGAGCCGGTCGCCCCACTCACCCCCAATCCCCAATCCGAAATCCCCAATCCGCATTTATCCACCCTCTGCCGCACCCCCGAACAAATCCAAGCCGCCCTCGCCCTCAACCTCCCCCGCCTCTACCTCGACTTCGAAGACATCCGCCGCTACGCCGGCGCCGTCGCCGCCATCCGCGACACCGGCAGCCCCGCCGAAATCTTCCTCGCCACCCCGCGCATCCAGAAATCCGGCGAAGCCGGCTTCTTCAAGCTCATCGAACGCGCCCAGCCCGACGGCATCCTCATCCGCAACCTCGGCGCCATCGCCTTCTTTGAAAACACCGGCCTCCGCCTCACCGGCGACTTCTCGCTCAACGTCGCCAACCCCCTCACCGCCGCCTTCTTGAAACGCGAGACCCCGCTGGAAAATTTGACCCTCTCCTACGACCTCAACATCGAGCAAAT
>CAZNKC010000081.1:18148-20059 GCA_964573315.1 uncultured Verrucomicrobiaceae bacterium
AACAAGTGCTGGATCTCCTGGCTGGCGCACCCGCCCCATGGTTTGAGATCACCCTGCACCAGCACATGCCCATGTTTCACATGGAGCACTGCGCCTTCGCCGCCTTCCTCAGCAACGGCACCGACTTCACCAACTGCGGCCGCCCCTGCGAAAAACACCGCGTCGCCCTGCGCGACCGCATCGGCATCGACCACCCGCTCAAAGCCGACGTCGGCTGCCGCAACACCCTCTTCAACGCCCAAGCCCAGACCGGCGCCGACTTCTACCCCGCCCTCCACGCCGCCGGCCTCCGCCGTTACCGCATCGAACTCCTGGAGGAAGACGAGTCCGAAACCCGCCAAATCCTCACCGCCTACCAGCAGCTCATTCAAGACCAGCGCACCGGCCAAGACCTCTGGCGCCACCTCCGCGCCCAAAACCAAATCGGCGTCACCAAAGGCACCCTTCAAGAACTCACCGCCTGAAAACAAGGAGGGCGGGACTCTGTTCCCGCCCATTATTCCGCGGGCGGAGGCGGCGCGGAGCATAGCGTCCGCCAGCAAAACCCGGTTCTCCTTCATACGTCTCGAATGGGTACAGCCATTCCATTCGCGTAGCGTGTGAATAGCCTAGCTCCGCCCCGCCTCCGCCCGCGAAAGAATGGGCCGGAATCCAATCCGGCCCTCCTTGCCTCTCGACTTCCCCCTTGTGCGGCCCGCCAATGCCGTCTTGGTTCACCCTGATGCTGGAACTGTTGCAGGCGCGTAATTTTCGTTGTTTTGACCAAGTGCGGGTGGAACTGGACCCCGAGATGACCGCATTGGTCGGACGCAACGCGCAAGGCAAAACCTCCCTGCTTGAAGCCGCCTGCGTGCTGCTGCGGTTGCAATCGCCGCGCACATCGAGCCGGGAGGAATGGATCCGCTTCGGCCAGACGGCGGCCGTGGTGGAAGGCCGCTGGCGCGGACACGACCTGCGCGTGGCCGTATCAAAAACCGCCCGGCGGCTGGCGGTGGACGCAGCCGTATGCACACGCAGCGGCGACTATCTAACACAAACCGGCGTCGTGGTATGGATGGATCACGCCGACATGAACCTGCTGCGCGGCGGTGGTGAGCACCGGCGGCGCTTTCTCGACTTCGCGTGCAGCCAAATGTTCCCGGACTACCTTCCGGCACTGCGCGCCTACGAGCGCGCCTTGCGCGGACGCAATCACGTCTTGAAGCGGGATGCCGTGATCGCCTGGCGGCAAGCAGACGCCTTCGCCCGCGTGATGGATGAGCATGGCCGTGTGCTCACAACACGGCGCGCCGAATTGTGCGAGCAACTGCGCCCGGTCACCACCGCCTTTCACGAACGAGTAAGCGGCGGCGAGGAAACCGTCCAAGTGAACTACCAGCGCGGCCAGGAAAAAGACAGCCTCACCGAAGAACTGGCCGATTGCCGGGAAGACGAAGCGCGCACACGCTCAACCGCCCGCGGCCCGCACCGCGATGACGTCGGGCTGGAGTTGAAAGGACTCGACGCGCGTGTCTTCGCTTCCGAAGGACAACAACGCACCCTGGCGCTCGCCCTCAAGCTGGCCCAAGCGCAAGCCCTCTACACCGCGCGCCAACTGCCGCCGCTGCTGCTGATGGATGACGTGTTCGGAGAACTCGACCAGGAGCGACGCCGCGCCTTCCTCGACTGCCTGCCCACCGGCACCCAAAAAATCTTCACCACCACCCGGCTGGATTGGCTGGGCGAAGGCCAGGGCGCGGGGAGGATTTACGAAGTCGCCGACGGCAAAGTGGAGTGCAAACAGTGACAAACCCGAATTCAAAAACCTTGACATCTTGACTCCTTGACGGCTCGCCCCCTTGACCTTTGACCCGCCTCAATTCTAGTAATTCTAGTTTTACCCCATGCCAAAACTTTCCTTGACGGTTAAGG
>CAZNKC010000082.1:0-19964 GCA_964573315.1 uncultured Verrucomicrobiaceae bacterium
AACGCCACGGCCTTCGGCGCGGGGGGCGGCTCGTTGGCGTCGAAAAGATCGGGACCGCTGAGCACGGCGTTGATGCGCTGCTCTTCCTCGGTGAGCGGCGGTTCCTCGGCCACGGCGGCGGCGGGCGTCTCGCCGCGTCCGGCGGAGGCCAGCCGTTCGAGCTTGTTCTTCACGCGCTCGCAGGACGCCAGGGCGAACGTGGCGGCGAGCAGGCAAAGGATCACGCGCCGCGCGGCGGCTGGGAGGGCTGGGGGTCGTTCCGGCATGACTGTCTAGCTATACCGGAGTCGGCGGCGGCATCAACCGGGTTTCCTTTTGCTTCCGCCGCGCCGGGAGTCCATAAGTGCGGGATGCTTCGTCTTTTCCTGCTGCTCTCCCTGCCGCTCTACCTGCTGGACCAATGGTCCAAGAACTGGATCGTGGCGCGTTTCCCGTTGTACGTGGAGGAGATGGAGGTGATCCCCGGCATTTTCTGGCTGCATCACGCGGCCAACACGGGGGTGGCCTTCGGGATGTTCAACGGCACGGCCTACGCGAACTACGCTTTCGGCGCGATCTCCCTGGGCGCGCTGGGACTGCTGGCGTGGTTTTATCGAAAGGGGCTTTTCCCCGGATGGATGAGCCGGGTGGCGGTGGCGCTGCTGGTCTCCGGCATCTTCGGCAATCTCACGGACCGGCTGCGGCACGGTTACGTGGTGGACTTTTTGAAGTTCGACTTCGGCTTCCCGCCCTTCGATCCCTGGCCGTCCTTCAACGTGGCGGACTCCTGCGTGGTGGTGGCGGCGGTGCTGCTGGCGCTGGCTTCCTTCATCGAGAAACCGGCGAAGTGAAAGCGTCCTGCCTTTATCACCTCGCCGCCTCCAGCTTTTTCCGCACCAGATCATCCAGACGCTCGACCTTGGCGGGTTTCAAATCCGGCTGTTCGACGGGCACGGGAGTTTTCAGCAGGTCGTGCCGGAGGCACTGCAGGAGTGTGCGGCCCGCGACATCCACTCCTTGACGCCGATTCTTCACAATCTCGTCATTCGTGCGTTCGAATGCTTCCGCATCGCCGCGCACCCAAGCTTGATAAGCGCGGCATTCCAAGCTGGCTTTTTCTCCGACGCCCTCGCCCAGCAAGCGCGCGGCGTCATCGGGTGGCAGCTCGAACCGCCGCGCCAGCACGACGCGCAGGGTCGCCCACTCTGCGCGCTCCTGGAGCAAATCCAGCGCCTCGGCCCGCTTGGGATGGCCCGCATCCGCCAGGGCGGGCAGCAGCGGCAGGTAGTCCCGCAGCAGGGTCATGGAATTGCCCTTGGCGGGATCGCGCGGTGGATAGCGGTCGATGCCGGCATCGAGCAGCGACTCCGCCTTGTCGTCCTCGCCTTCCGCCAGGAGATGGATGACTTGTTTGGTGATGTCCACGTAGCTGAAACTGCCCGCGTCCGTGGCTGCCGCGCGCATGTCCTTCTTGTTCCCTTCCCACCACGCGAGCACCCAGCGGCGCTGCGGCATGGTATTGCTGAAAACCATGGTGTCACCGGCTTGGTGAAGCGCCTGCCGGTAGAAACGCTTGGCGGCATCCCATGCATGGGCGCTGACATAACAAGCAAAGATGTCGTTCATCGCATCCGTGCCGGGCGCTTCCCAGTAGAGTTTTTCCAGACTCTGCGCCCACGCCAGATCGTCACGATTTTCCTTGTCTTCGCCCTCGATGACGACCTGACGGTGGAGCGCGTTCGCATTCGGGCAGCCTTGGCGGATTTTTTCCAGAGTGGCGGAGTGGTCTTGCAAATATTGGTCGCGGTCCTCCGGCTTCATTTTGAGCATGATGAAACGCAGCATCCTGGCGCAAGCGTCTTCGCCGCCCTCGCTGCTGATCCGTTCCAGATGCCTGACCATGTCGAAACCTGTGAGCCTCGTTCCGCGCAAGGTCTCCAGATGCGAGTAAGCGATCCAGCCACGTTTGAATGCGTTGCGTATCGCACAGAGCCTGGGCAGCTTGTCGGCCAGCGACTTGTCCTCCATGTCCTGAGGACGGTGCAGGGTGGGAATCGCAATGGGAAACGCCTCGAAAAACTCCAGCCGCTCGCGGTCGATGGGGTAATCAGGCCGCTTGCCGTTTGCCACCGGGTCCACCCAATAGGCCAGGGCCGGCACCGCCGCGCGGCTTATCTGGCGAATCTCTTCCGCGTACTCTCGCACGCCCAATTTCCTTTCCATGAAATCAAACCAAGCTTGCATGTGCGTCGCCGTCACATCCCAGCCGAACACCAGCAAATCCTCCACCGTCACCGCCGCCGCGGGTTCCAGCGATTCGCTTTTCAAATCATACCCCTGGTTGATGAGGCCCGCCGCCGCCTTCAGGCCCTTGCTCGCGTTGTCCTGGACCGGATCGGACGAGATCGCCTTCATCGCCCGCACCGCTTCACGAGAGATCGAGGGATGCCTGCCGCCCGCCTCCTCCGCCGCCACATGCGCCAGCGTTTGCAACCAGCGCACGCGGGCCAGCACGGGAGCGGAGCCGTAGAAATCCTGAGGACCGCTCACGCCAAGGTCCCTCGTCAAGCACGGCCCCATGTCAGTCCATTCTTGAAAATTGTCGCGATAAAGCAGCCTGATGATTTGGGTGAGTTCGTTCCGATGGGCTTGGTCCATCCGCACATGCGCCACCAAAAAAGGCAGCCCCAGGCGCGCGTGACCGGGCTCCGCCGCGAACAGCACCAGATCCCGCAAAGGCGCCGGGCGCCGGCGCAGCACCACTTCCCACCAGCGCGCCATCAGGCAGTCATCCGGTCCCGGTTTGAAAAACTCCCGCCAGCGGTCGCCGCCCTGCTGCTCTCTCCCGGCAAGATAAAGCTGCACCGGCCAAGCCTCGCGCAGGCGGGCGTTGGCCAGTTCCTCCGCGTGGCAGAGCCAAGCCGTTCCCCGCGCCAGCAGCACATAGTCGAGCGTGCAAGACCCGGCCAGGATCGGCAGCGCGCCGTGGAGAAGCATTCCCGCCAGCGCTGCCGCGTCGGCGGCCTCGGTAGTGGGCCGCTTTTGCCGCGCCCAATCCTCCGCCGCCAGGGCCGCGCTCATGCGCTCCGTGCCAATCTCATCCGTGCTTTCCCAAAAGGCTTTTATGACCGGCTCAGCCGCCGCCGAGAGGGGCAGCTTCTTGGCGGGATCGATTTCCCGAATCTGCCGCCAGATCGCCCGGTAAAATTCAGCCCCTCTTTTCAGGCTGTCACTGCTATAGCGCAGTTCCAGCCCGCGCAGCTCGTCGCCCTTCTCGTCTCTCCAGGAAAGCCGCCAAGCGCACCAGCCATCCCGTTTTCCCGTCACCTCCCATGTCACGTCCGCGATTTTTTTCTCCTCCGGCCCGCCCCCGGCATTCTCAATCCAGGCGTGAACCCGCGCCGCTTCCACCACGAACAGTCTTTGCGCTGCGTCATGCAGATAAACTTCCGGCGCGTAAAACTGAGCCTGAGCGGACAACGCCGCGCCGCCGGCCAGCCAAGTCAAAAGCAGGGTTCTCATGCCGGCAAAGTTAACCCAAGCCCGGCGCGGGATGAAAGCTTTTTCTCAAAATCTCCCCGGCAGGTTCCCGCCTTTTTCTTTTGAGCCTGCCGTGCTCATGTGATATTTTTCCCCGCATGTCAGGCGCCGCCAGTCTGGATCATCTTCTGCGTTTGCTCGACGACGACTCTCAAGTCGTGCGCGAGGCCGTGCAAAGAAAGCTCGCCGCCATGAGGCCGGAGCTGGCCGTCCATCTTTCCCGGCTCGACCGCCCGCTGACGGTCGAAGAGGACCGCCAAGTCGCCCGCCTGCTGGAGCCGGTGCGCCGCGGAGAGCTGTTGGAATCCTGGATGCGCTGGCGCTGGCTGGAGTCTCCCGCCTCGCAGTTGGAGGAGGGGCTGGCGCAGCTCTCCGCTTTTCTCGCCGGCTGGAAGGTCCGCGCCGCCGATCTGGCCCCCCGCCTGGACGCGCTGGCCGAGGAGGCTTTCCGCGACGGCGGCAAGATGGACGCGCGCGACCTCGCCGAGTGGATGTTCGGCAGGCAGGGCGACCCCGTGCGCTTCCGCGGCAACAGCAAGGACTACTACGCGCACCAAAACAGCAACCTGTTCTGGGTGCTCGACAGCGGCTTGGGCAACCCCATCAGCCTGTGCTGCCTCTACCGGCTCATCGGCCACCGCTTCGGCCTGCAAATCGAGGGCTGCAACTTTCCGGGGCATTTCCTGGCCCGGGTCATTCTCGATCAGCGGCTCTACTTGGTGGATTGCTTCAACCGCGGCCGCTTCATGCTCGCCAGCGACGTGGCGCGCCACCATCCCGCCGCCAACCCCGGCATGGATGAGATCATCCGCGAGCCGGCCAGCACCGACGCCATCCTGCTGCGCACCCTGCGCAACCTGGAGGAATCCTACGACCGCGCCAGCGCGATGAGCGAGCGCCAGCTCATGCGCAAGCTGGCGGTGCGGTTGATGGAGGATTGAGGGACATTCCGGAGGGCGGGATTGTATTCCCGCCCATTTCTTCGGGGCGGATGCGGTGCTTCACGCTTTGCTCTCTGCGCTCTGCTTCCCCCCGGCTCCGCACCACCTCCGCCCGCAGACAAGTGGGCGGGAATACAATCCCGCCCTCCGCGCCAGCGGCTCGCGCCACGGGGAGAGGCGGTTGCAAACCGCCGCTCCTTGTGGGGGGCGTCCTCGTTGGCGATTTTTCGAGGACGAGTAGGAGGACGAGGACGGGTTACCCCTTCTTGCCGAGCACCACGTCGCCGAGGCTGAAGATGGGACCGTAGATGGCGTAGATGAGGAAGCCGACGAGCACGCCGAGGATCATCATGGTCAGCGGCTCGATGATCTTGTCCATCTGCCCGGCCAGGTTGTCCAGTTCCTCCTCGTAATCGTCCGCGATCTCGGAGAGCATCTCCGTGCCGGTGCCGGTTTCGGCGGCCAGCTCGATCATGCCGCAGATGCTGCGCGCGTCCGGCCCGAGCCAGTGGGACTCCATCAGGAATCCCTCATGCAGGTTGCGGCCGACGGCGATGTGGTCGCGCAAGCGGCTGAAAAATTCCCGGTAATGATGGTGCCAGGAGGCGCGCGCGGTGATCTCCAGCGCGCTGGACAACCGCACGTTGGAGTCCACCAGCATGGCCATGGTGCGGAAGCTGATGGCGGCGGCGGACTTGCGCGTGAGGTTGCCCACGATGGGCAGTTTCAAAATGAGATCCTGCACCGCCGGGATGGCGGTGATCTTCCCAAAATTTTGGAACAGCACATACAGCCCGAAGAACGGCGCGGCGGCCATGTAGGGCTGCTCCATGAGCAGCTTGGACAGCCAGATCAGCATCTTGGTTCCAAGCGGCAGATCCTGGCCGAAGGACTCGAAGAGCTTGCTCATCGCCGGCACCAGCGTGAAGCTCATCGCGATGATGACGCCCACCGCCAGCACGATGACGACGGCGGGATAAATCATGCCGTTTTTCAGTTTCTTGATGATCTTCGAAGACTTCTTCTGCGCGGCGCCGATGCGCTTGCACACGCGGGGGAGCTGGCCGGCCTCCTCGCCGGCGATGATGAGGGAGAGGATGTCGTCGGGAAACACGTCGGGGCGTTTCGCCATGCAATCGCTGAGCTTTTCCCCGGTGCCGATGGCGGAGATCAGCTCGGCGATCACGCCCTTGTAACGGGCGGACTGCATGCGGTTGACTTGGAGAGCCAAGCTCTTGGTCACGCTGATGTTCCGCTCCAGGCAGCGGCCGAGGCCGGAGAAAAGCTGGGCGCGGTCGTCCACGCCACCCTTGGAGGTGGTGAGGCGGTGGATGGTCTCGTCCACGCCGACGATGTCCTCGATGGCGGCCGTCTCGTTGGAGGCCACACCGGAGCCGATGAGCGCTTTCTCGTGCGAGTCGGTGTCCACCAGCGTGATGCTGGTGCGCCCGGTGTTGACATTGGTGACTTTGACTTTTTTCAGCATGGCGGACGGCGTGTTAGGTTGGAAAAGATTCGCTCATTTGATGCCTGGACGGCAGATTAGCATCTCGAAGAAGGATCCCTGCTGCTTGAGGGAAGAGGAGGGGCCGATGTTTGCCGAGGCGCGGCACAAGGCCTGCTGCACGGTCACCGTATTGGGCGCGGTCCCCAGCGTGGCCGGGCCGAGTTCGATGATGACGGGAGCATCGAACAAGGCGGTGTTGAGGTTGTCGTTGTACTGAATGTCGAACAGGAGTCCGTTGATTTCGTCCGGCGGCAATCCGAGCTGCCAGAGCCGCGCCATGTTTTCCTGATAGTTGCGCACCACGGCGATGCGGCGGGCGTGCTCCTCCTGCAGGTTGACGGAGGCGGAAAGGCTGGCGGCGGCGCCGATGGCGACGGCGACGATGGCGGAGGCGGCCAGCACCTCGATGAGCGTGTAGGCTTTCCGCAAGCGTTTCATGACGTTCGATCTCATGGTGGCAGGGGGATTTGGACGACATCCGGCAGCGTGAAATAAGTCTCCAGCCAGGCATCCCTTGGCAGCAGGCTGCTGAATTTCGGACCGAGGGCGCCCTCCGGTTCGGGATCGCTGTCCAGCCGGAAAACCAAGCCGTCCGGCTGTTCGTTTCTGGGGATGCCCGAGGTGGATCTGCGGCGCTTGAAAAGCCAGTCCGTCATGATGCCGCCGACGATCCGGGCATGCTGCGTATGGCGCAGATTGAGATAGATGTCACGGGATTCATTGACCAGGATGCAGCGCCAGAGATGGATATTTTTTGCGCTTTCGAAAACTGCCGCCCCCTCGAAACCCACGTCCAGATTTTCCTCGATAGTTCCGCCTGCGGTTTTCAGACCCAGAACCCATCTGCGGTTATTGACGTGTTCAAAACGAATGTCCTGCACGGGAGCCCGGTCTTGTCCGGGTTGCTTGGCAATCGCAATGATCACGGGAGGAAGCAGGGCGGCGTTGTCAAAAGCGGCCGAGAGCGGAGCCTGGCCGCGAAAAACCACCTGATGAATGCCCGTAGCGTCCCCTATGCCCGCTGTGATCCGCACATGGGGCAGGTTGGGGTGGTCCATCTGGACAAACAAAACATTCCAAAGCGGCCTGTAGCCACTAGGCCAATTGCCAGGAGGATAAGTCAGGCCAATGACATGGTCTGGATTGGCCGGGGGGTCTTCTTCTCCTGGAGGGTCCCTTTGTTTTTCCACCCAGATGGGCGGGTCAGCCACTCCCATGTCGAAATCCGACGAGTCCACCGTCACGTAAGATCCCCTGCCCGCGGCCTGCTCGCGCTCCATGAAATGCCAGAGTGAGTTATCCGGATTGGCGTCGTTATGCACCACATCGAGGCGGTCGGTCCACATGCCCGTGGCGGTCATGGAGCCGACGGTCATCGGCATGCCGGCCAAGTTGGAGGGCGGCATCGGCGCGCCGGTGGGCGATGTGGCCACAATGGTGCGGTTCTCACCATCCTCTTCCGGAATGTAAAGGCTTCTGACCCGGGCTGGAATCACCACTGTGTTTTGGGAAGTGGAAGCGTACAACGACGCAACGTCCTTGATGACCATGCGGCCTTCGACCACGCATTGGCCGAAATGGCCGGTGCCGGTCGGGCTGATGTTCGTGGTGTGAATGTCGAGCACTTTGTTGGCGTCCTTGTCCGGCGGTTTTTTGAACACGGTGAACAAGTCTCCGCGCAGGGGCGGGCAGTTCATTTTGATGAAGCCAAAGCTCCGCACCGGATCCTGCTTGTCCCACACGGCGGTGGCGCTGGTCATTTCCCTGACGGTTAGAAAGGCGTCTCCCCGCGCAAGGCCGGAGGCGTTGAAGGGATAAATCGTGGTGCTGGCGGCGGCATCGGTGTCCGAGCTGAAGACATTGCCGGACCAGCCGCCGGGAAGCGCGGCGCCACCCCACGTTGTGCCATCCGGTCCCGTCAAGACACCCTGCCAGACGCCGCTGTGCTCGGCGGTGGCGGCGAACTGGCGCTCCAGCAGCAACTGGCGCCCGATGACATGCGTGTTGAGCAGGGACTGGCGGCGGTGCAGCGCGTCCTCCAAGCCCGCGACCTGCCGCGCGCGCGCGCCCATCACGGTGACCCAGCCGGACAACACCAGCCCAGCCGCCACCATGAGCATGAGCGCGGCGGCCATCAGCGCGCCGCGCCGCCGCCGCTCGTGATTGCAGTGTGATGGATCGGGGGTGTGCATCGCCGGAAATAAGGTCAGAGTGCCGGAAACATCGGAACGGTAAACATAAAGGAGGTTCTCCCCCCCATGTGGTTGTAGGCGCGCCGCGCCAACTGCGGGCGGATATTGCCGTTGCCCAGCGTGGCCAGGTTCGGCATGGCCGGGTCGGGCCACCAGAGGAAATAGAAAGGCCGTTCCGCCGCTTTTTTGAAGCGATCCCCTCCCAAGATGTGGTCCTCCGTGACGGAACGGCGCGCGGCGCGCTCGAAATAAACGAACGCCGGTCTGAAATCGTCAGAAGAGAACTGGCTGACAAGCGTAGCCTTGGACACGGAGGGGGGAAAAAAGACTTCATAACCACCCGCAAGCACGCTCTGCGGAGAATCGGGCATCGCGGGGTCATGGGTGTAGCGGCGTACCGAGGCATAGAACCCCCAGGGGCGCACGGCCTGCTTGTCGAAGCGGATCAGATCCACTTCGTAAACCGCGATGACGCCCAGCCTGCTGCCATCCGCGCTGAACCCGGTGAGATAAACGCTGGCATGAGGCGCGGGCGAGAGATTGTTGGAGCCCGGATTGCGCGGAATCTCGAACACGGTGGCGGTGACCGGGTCCATGCGGACGAGGAAATCATAAAAGTCCCGCGGTTTTTCCAGCGGGCCGTCCACGGCGGGATCATACGGAAACCAAGTCCGCCGCAGCGGGTTGGTGATCCGCGTTTCCCGGCGGTGCAGGCAAAACACGCCGGCCGCCGACAGGGTGTCTTTGTGAAACTCCTCCCGCAGCTTCTCGGCGCGCGCCAGCGCGCCGTAGCTGGGCGCCACCGGTACCGTCCGTTTCGTGCCGAGCCCGGCACCGTAGAAATCCGCCACCAAGGCGGCCGGCAACTCGATGTCCATCGTATCGCTCACACCGGAGCGCGCGGAGACCAGCGTGCCATAGGCCACCATCACCCCGCCGAGGATGATGGCGCCGAGCGCCAGGACCACCAGCAGCTCGGGCATGGAAAAGCCGGCGGCATGACGCGGATTTTTCATTTCGGCGAAGGCAGGTTTCCGCCCTGGTTGAAGAACATGTCCAGCACCGCATCAGCCGCGCTTTTGGGGCGTGCGGCGGGTTTGGCAGGCGAAGCGCCGTCGCCGGCGGCAGCCGTGGCGTCGGGCGCGGCCTCATCCATCACCTCGCCGCGTTTCGGCGCGCTTTTTTCAGCCGCCATGGCGGCGACTTTCAACAGGCTGTCCTCATGCACACCCAGCACCGGCTCCCCGGCACCGTCCCGGCCGCGCTGGCCCGGCAGCAGATAATGCACCACCGGTTTCATGCGGACCGGCATCAGCAGCGTGCGCGGCGGCAGGCCGGTGCGTTGTTTTTCCAGCCAGACGAATTCGATCTCGGTGTCGGTGATGCTGTTGACCCGCAGATGCACGGACTGGTCCGGCAGAAAGCGCGGCACCACCATGCCTTCCTCCAGGATCATCTCGCCAAGCTGCACGCGGTAGCCCTGGGGACGGGGCGAGGAACCCGCCACGCGCATCGACAGCAGGCGGTCTTTGATGATGTTTTCCTCGCTGTTGCCGGTCTCTTCTTTGACCGTCATATCGACCAGCGCCACGAAGGGGTTCTCCTCCTCCGCTTTCACCAACTCGGGCGCTTTTTCGTCGGGGAAGATCATCGTGTAATCGACCCGTATCGATCCGTTCTCCGCCGTATCTCCCTGGGCAAGGCTCTGCCGGCCCGGCGCGGCCAGGAGAAGGAGGACGGCAAAAGGCGCCACGCTTTTTTTCATAGTCTCAAACATGGGTGGTCTCCGGTTGGTTTACTTTCCTTTCCCTTTCACTTTCTTTTCCGTCACGCCCAGGGGGTTGACGCCGAGGTCGATGAGAGGCACCTCCATGGCCACCTCCATATGCACCTGCCGCCCGGTGGAGGCGGCTGAAATGCGGCAAGTGGTGACGCGCGCCAGGGGGACTTTGCGTTCGATGTCTCCGAGCCAGTTCATCACCTTGGCGTACTCGTCTTCCACCGTCAGCGAGGCCATGACACTGCGCGGCATCATGCGCTGGTTCGAGTTGGTCTTGTCCTCGAAGCGTTGATTGACCACGAAGACGCCTTTCTCACGCGTGTTCGCCTGGATCGCCTGCTCCACCTCCTGGCGCGAGGCCAGACGCTCGATCTGCGGCGTCCAGGCCGCCAGGAAGCGCTGCAAATCCCGCGCCTGGTGCTTCGCCGTGGCCAGCCCCATGTTGGAGATTTCCGTCGCCTGAGCTGCGGTCTCCGCGTCCATTTGCGCTCCCTGGGCGGAGGCCAGCGCGGCCTCGGCTTTTTTATGCACGATCTGTGCGCCGTAGGTCACGGCGCCCAGGATCATGAGCAAAACGATGCAAGCCAGTTGTTTTCCATTCATAGCGGGGTTCCTCCTGTCATTCGTTCACAAATACCAGCGTCGAGCGGTAGTCGATGGTGTCCTTGGACCGCGCCTGCTGGGGGGAGTAGGGGCGGTAGTTGAGCTTGGTGAAGGCGGTTTCCACGGACGCCACATGCGCCGTCTCAGCGCCGGTCAGTCGCAGCGCCACATCGATCTGTGCCGGCAGCTCCGCGTTGCGGCTCAGGCTCATCTCCGCGATCCGCACCTCGCCGCCCACGGCGCGCGCCGCCTGCACACAGATCGGCTGCACCACGCGCGTGCCTTCCACCCACTTCGCCACCTCTTCCGCTCTGGCGCGCTCGAGGTCGATCGTCAGCTTTTCCGCGTCCAGTTTGGCCTTGGTCTCCTCGTGCTCCGTCTTGATCTGCTCCGCCGCCACCCGGTCATTCTCCGCGCGCCGCAGTTTCAAGGTGTCCATCGTCACGAAATAACATCCGCCGACGGTGATGGCATAAAACGCGATCGGGATGAACCGAAACGTGGCGGGCAGCCGGCGGGAGGCATCGGCCCGGGGGGATTTGAAGTCGTGGCAAAGGTAGTCGCTCATGGTATCGAAGATGGGAAAGGGGTTCTCTCAAACTGGCGCCGTGCTCAATAGGTACTGATGATCTGCCAGAACAGGTCCGGCTGGGTCAGGTCGCGCGCGCCGACCTTTTCCAAATGCTGCATCATCTCGCCGCGGAATTTTTCATCCTGGCCGTCGCTGACAAAAAACACCGGCGTGCCGGGCGGCGCCTTGGCCACCAGCGGGCTGACGATTTGCAGCGTGGTCTCCACCGCGTCCAGGCCGAGGCCGGAGCGGCAGCGGAAATCCCGCCACTGGCCGTCCTGCTGGCAGAGCGCCGAGATCGCCCCCTCGCAGGAGACGATCAGCACGAAGGAAGGCGGCACGCCGCCGCGCTGATCCTTGCCGAGATTCTGCACCGTTTGCTCGATCATGGCGAACAATCCGCAGCAAACCCGCGCCGGGCGCATCCCGGCGGTTTTGAGGATGTCCTCGGTGACCTTGACCATGGACTCCTCCACCGCCAGCAGCATCGAGGTGGCAGCCTCCGGATGGTGGCAGACTGCGTAGCGTTTGCCGCGGTCGTACTTCGGCCCCAGCACCGCGCGCGGATTGCTGCGCAGCAGGGAGACGCAGTTTTCCCCGCGCATCATGTTGCTCTCCAGGCTGATGATGAAGCGATGATTGATCGACACCGCGCACCAGCCGCCGTCCGTCAACCCGCGCCACTCCTCGCCGCGCTGGACGGCGACGTCCGCGAACTCGCCCTCCTGGATGCCGCCGTCGTAGAGCCGCCCCTTTTTGTCCACCGCCCGCCAGCTCGTCTGGCCGCGGCCGATGTTCAGCAGCAGGGACTTGCGGCCCTCGAAACGCTTCGCCCAGGAAATATCCGCGTCGTCCACGTCCGGGCGGAACGCGGCAAACGTCAACACACTTTTGATGTCTTCAAGCAGCATAAACGGCAGTCAGGTTTTCTTTTGACAGGAAATCGTACACCTCATGTTCCTGGTAGCCGGTCTTGCGCGCCGCCGCCGGCTTCCAGCCGTCGGCCATGCGCAGGGACAGGCACCTCTCGAAACTGATCATCCCCCGGGTGAAGCCGGCCTCCAGCTCCTGCTCCAGGTTCTTGAACTCGCCCCGGCGGATCATCCCGCACACCGAGTCATAGGGCAGCAGCAGCTCGTGAATGGGGAAGCGCTTGCCGCGGTTCTCGTCGAACAGCAGGCGCTGGCACAAAATACCGCGGAAGGAATCGGCGAAGGAGAGCGTGGCGTTTTCCATGCGCTCGGAGGGCACCAGCTTCAAGTAGCGAGTCACCGTCTGCGCCGCCGACGAGGTGTGCAGCGTGGCCACCACGACGTGGCCCGTCTCCGCCGCTTGCAGCGCGATCTCCGCCGTCTCCCCGTCACGAATTTCCCCCACCAGGATCACGTCCGGCGCCTGGCGCAGCGCGGCGCGCAGGGACTTGCCGAAGTCGATCTCATCCGAGCCGATCTCACGTTGCGACACCAGCGAAGGCAGCCCCGCCGGATAAAGGTACTCGATCGGATCCTCGAACGTCAGCACATGCTCCTGGCGGCGCTTGGCGCGCTCCAGGATCATCGACGCGATGGTGGTCGATTTCCCCGACCCCGTGGCGCCGCAGACCAGGAACAGCCCGTTTTTCGCCTCCAGAAACGCCTTGATCGCCGGCGGCGGCACCATCAGGCCGGTGATTTCCGGGATGGTCTCCGGCAGCAGACGCATGACCCAGCGCGGCCGCCCGCGCGTCACCATCCGGTTCACACGGTAGCGCCGGTTGCCCAAGCTCAACGCGTAGTCGATGCAGCCCGGCTGGAACTCCAGCGGACGCTCCGGTTGATAGACGAAGGAGTCGAAGAAAAGCTTGCCGTTGCGGCGGTAGGTCAGCGGCTCCCAAGGCGTGATGTAAAAATCACTGACCCCGGAATCCTTGGACAAATGCAGGATCCGGTATCCAAGCTGGCTTCTCTCGTGAATGTCTTCCATGATCGGTTCGGGAGGGTTGTCGTTTTATAAATGGATGATGCGGTTCAAAGACTAACGAAACGCGCCTGCAGCCGTCCGCTGGCCGTGGCGCCCTCGAAGATCAAAAACTCCGAGCCCTGCACCACGCCCGCCGAAGGGTCCGTACTCTGCCAGCGCACTTCCAACCGGTAAGTCACGCCGTCGATCGTCATCGTGAAATCGGTCACCGGGTTCGCCAGCCGCACGATGTCCGCGCTCGTCATACGGTCCGCGGAGTTCGGCGTGTTGACCAGATCCAGCCGGATCTCCGCCGTGCCGCTCTGCGAGGGTGGATCGCTCAGATTGAAATCCAACTTCAACGTCACCGCGTTGGCGTCCGAGTTGTTGTAAATCTCCCCGTTGAGCATCGTGATGCTGCCGGCGGTGAACCAGGTGTTCGGCTGGATGCTGTTGAAATTGCCGGCTTTGAAAGTCAGCACGTTCGGCTCGCCGGTTTCAAAAATCTCCCCGTTGCCCAGGTCCGTCTGCGTGTTGCCGTGAGTGAAGACCGTCACGCCCGCAGCGGGCGACTCCACCGAGGACACCAAGCCGCCGCCACCCTGCGCGTTGACAAAACCCGGATCCACCGCGCCGCTGAACCCCGCCACCAGGCGGTAGTATTCATTGATGGCCACATCGCCCGTCGTGTAGGTCGTGACGCCCGGCGCCGGGATGTTTTGAGCCTCCAGCACGTCGCCGGGGGAAATGCTGATCGCGCCGCCGCTGTCCGTCTGCCACGCGCCGCCATTGAGCCGGTATTGCAGGATGGAATCACCGGCCGGAGCGCCATTCGGTGAGAGTGTGACCGCGCTGGGGAAACCGCTGAAGGAGTGCGTGCCCCCGGAAGGACTCGCATTGGGAGTGGGCAGCTTGACGGCAGGCGGGGGAGGTTCGGGGTCATCCTCGCCGCCACCGCCGCCATCACCGGGGGGAGGACCGCCCGTGCCGCCGTCATCGGGGGGCTCGCCGGGCTTCATCTCGTTCGGATTGAACATCACCGTCCGGCCCGCGCCGCCCATGTCGCTGGGATCACGATAAGTGCTCGGCGTCTCTTTCGCGGGCGATCCCCAAATCCAGCCCGGCTTGCTGGCACCGTCATACTTCAAGGCTGGCTCCCCCCGCTTGTCCACCTGACCGGCGGCGGTGGAGCGGGCCGGATTGATCTCGAACGAAAACGCCCCCGCGCCGCCGGTGGCGACCACCTCGAACCGTTGCTTTGACGGATTCCAGACCGCCCGTTTGCGCCCCGCCTGCCCCGATCCCATCACCGGCTCGATCCGCGCGTCCAGCAGCCGCCCGGAAGCGGCGCCCGTGTGGCTCGCAAGCGCGCTTTCGCTGCGGTAGTTCTTCAGCCGGCTGAGCACGTCGCCCACCGTGGTCAAGTTGGACAAACTCCCGCCATCCGCCTTATAGAGGCTTGCCATCTGGTTGAGCTGGCGCACATCCGCCTCCAGCTTGATCTCAATCACGCCAGTGGACTGGGAGCCGGTCTTCATCACGAACACACTGGCCAGGATGCCGAGCAAGGTGATCGTCAGCACCAATTCCACAAGGCTGAAGCCTGGGAGCTTGTTGAGGAGAACGGGAGGCGTTTTCACGGCTTTGATTATGGATACTATAATAATAGATGAAAATTACGAATCAAATAAAATTATTTTTATTTTCTTGAATTTCCACAAGAGCATGGAGATGCGCCTTTATAGAGACACCCCGCATTCCGGTCCTCTCCCCGAGAGACGACGCGAGACTTTGAAGAGGACCGGAGAAGCTGGCCCCCCTTCTCACTCTCCAGACCTGCCCCTGATCCGGTCCTCCCCCAAGTCGCCCGCCTCGCAGTACCATGGAGTCTTGTGTCTTGCAGCTTTGCATCTTGTGCCTTCCCTCAGGACAACGCCAGCAAAGCCGATTGAACGAGAAAGACTGATATTTTATATATTTTATATTTTTCAGTTGATTTGAAACTTAATGTTTACTATATTTTCCACAGTTCCTGAATTTCCATCATGTACCTCTCCTCCCTCTCCCGTCCCCTCGCCGCCCTGCTTTTGGCCGCGTTCCTGGCACCCGCCGGATCTCATGCGGAAAACCCCATGCGCCGCCTGCCCGCTCAATATGAGGCCGTGGCCACCCACCTGCGCAATGCCGCGCCCCAGCAATACGACTTCTCCAAGGCCGTACTCTCCGACGTACTGCGCTTCCTGGCCACCGACGCCGGCATCTCCTTCTTCTCTCTTCCCGACGACAGCGCCGAAGGCTCCCGCCTGATCACCTTTTCCATCAACGCCAGCCCCTTCAAAGTGCTGGAAACCCTCTGCAAGGTCCACGGCCTGGCCATCATCCCCGACAACGACATCTGGTACATCCGCCCTGCCGACGATCGCGAACTCATCGGCAAACCCTATGAAATCCGCAACAACGCCCTGGAGCGCGTGGAAAAAATCACCGGCGGCAACCTCATCGGCGGTGGCGCGGGCGGAGCGGGCGGCGGCGGCATGAGCGGCGCCAGCGGCATCAGCCTGCAAGGACCGACCGACTCCTTCTCCGTCCAGCGCAGCGAGATCATCAACGACATCCGCTCCATCCTCGACCTCCCCCCGGAAGAAATGGAACTCAACATGATGGGCGGCAGCGGCATGCAAATGGGCGGCGGCGCGATGGGCGCGGCGGGCGGCCAGAACCCCGATGCCGCGGCGCAGGCCTCCAACTCCAACGAACTGAGCGCCTGGCGCCGCCCGAAAGTCATCTGGAAATCCGATTCCAACACCCTCTATGTCGTCGCCACCCGCCTGCAGCATCTCTGGGTGGAAGGCCTGCTGGAGGCGGCGGATAAAATCCAGCCCATGATCGCCATCGAGGTCAAATTCTTCGAAACCGCGCGCGATCCCCGGCGCGAGTTCGGCGTGGATTGGACCGGCACCTTTGAAAACGGCACCTTCCGCCAAGTCACCGAGATCACCCCCGAGCAGGGGCCGGACGGCACCACTTACAACCGCGTCCAGCAGGAACTGCAGCCCACCACCGGCGGCTTCCGCACCGACCTCGCCCCCCTGCTCTCCGGGGTGGACCTCAACGACGTCGCCGGCACCCTGCAATGGCCGCAGTTCAGCCTGCTCAGCGCGCAGGATGTGAACGTCAAGCTGCGCGCCCTGCTGCGTGACGAATCCACCACCACCACCTCCTACCCGCGCATGGTCACCCTCAACAACCGCGAGGTGCAGCTCCGCAGCGTCGTCAACCAGCCCGTGCTCGCCGCCTCATCCTCCGCCACCCTCGGCACCGGCGCCACCACCACCCAGCAGGTCGAGTACCTGCCCATCGGCACCGTCATCAACATCCTGCCCAAGAAAATGGAAGCCGACAAGGTCCGCCTCGACATGGCCATCACCGTCTCCACCATCATCGGCAGCGAAATCCTCTCCGGCAACCCCTACCCCATCGCCTCCTCCCGCGTTTACAGCGCCCCCGTCGAGGTCAACTCCGGCTACACCGTCGCCGTCGGCGGCCTCAATGAAGCCCGCGAGCGCGAGGGCGAGACCGGCATCCCCTTCCTCAGCAAGATCCCCATCCTCGGCTACGCCTTCAAATACAAAAACCGCAGCCGCAACCAGAAGAACCTCCTCATCTTCATCACCCCCACTCTCATCGACATCAAAGACGGCGGCCTGCCCGACGAACCGCAAACCGTGCTCCCCCGCAAACCGGACGCCTTGATGCCCTCCACCCCGCGCATCGACCAGGAAAACGGCACCTTGCTTGGCGGCGCCGACGCCGTGCCCAACGCCGTCGCCTACATGGACCGCGAGTTCAAAATCATCGAGCAAACCGTCCAGGAATCCCGCGGCACCGACGAAGACACCAAAAAGATGAAGGAACTCGGCCTCGCCATCGATCATCTGCGCGACCAGATCGAGTCCATCCAACTCAGCGAACCCCATCGCGCCGAGGAAATGCGCCGCTACGACTACCAGCTCAAGCAAATCAAAAGCCGCATGAACGGAGTGCGCTACGACATGTTCAAGCGCAAGTACCTCTAATCCGAAAAAGGAAGTTGAGAGTCGAGAGTTGAGTGTTGATAGTTCAAAATCAGCGGCTTACGCCGAAAGCTCAATTCGTCCGAAGGATGAGTCCCCCTGGCGGCACAAGTCGCTCATTTCCAGTCTCTCAACTCTCAACCATCAACTATCAACTCTGTTTTGAGGCTATTTTGTCCCAATCCCCCCACAGCCCGGGCCCAAACGAGACCCCGGCGGCATCCCTGTGATCCGCCGGGGTTTTTTGCGTCTTTTTTCTTTTCTCCCGTCCTCTTTTCTGGTCTTTTTCTCGTCTCATCTTCCGTCTCTCTCATCCACCGCCCATGAAACCCTCCCTGCCCCAGTTCCACTCCCGCTTGCTCACCGCCTGCTTGACGCTCGCGCTCCTGCCGTCACTGCCGCTGTCCGCCAACACCGCCATCGAACCGGTGCCGCGCACCGAACCCTGGCTCAAACGGCATGAAGGCTTCGTCGAGACCGCCCAAAATGAAACCGCCTGCCAAGCGCTCTTCCTTGGCGACTCCATCACCGACGCTTGGCGCAGCAAGGGGCTGGAGGTCTGGAACCAGCATTTCGCCCCGTTGAACGCCGTCAATTTCGGCATCAGCGGCGACCGCACCCAACACCTGCTGTGGCGGCTGCAAAACGGCGAGATCGGCGCGCTGCGGCCCAAGGTCGTCGTCATGATGATCGGAACCAACAACATCGGCTTTGAAAGCGACGGCAAAACCCCGCGCAACCAACTGCCTGAAGTGGCTGCGGGCATCGAAGCCAACGTCCGCTATCTGCAAGAGCGGCTGCCGGAAGCCAAAATCCTGCTGCTCGCGATCTTCCCGCGCGGCGCGAAGGATTCCAAAGTCCGCGCCGACGTCACCGAGGTCAACCGCCAAATCGCCACCCTGCACGACGGGAAGCAGGTTCATTTCCTCGACATCGGAGAAAAATTCCTCGAGCCGGACGGCACTCTGCCAGAGGACATCATGCCGGACCTGCTGCATCCCAACGCAAAAGGCTACGCCATCTGGGCCGAGGCAATCAAGGAGCCGCTGCGCCGCCTCACGGGCTTGCAAAAATGAACGGTCACACTGAACCGCCCGCTGGACGGGGGGCGCGTCGATCACGGGTGGCGGGTTGGAGTTACGGAAAAACAACAGCGCTCCAGCGGTTCGCTATACCGCCTTGTTCGCCCTTGGTTGGTCGTGAGCCGCAGCCTGTCCCTGCATTGGTTGGGAGCGTTGATAGTGGGAAGCTATGACGACTCCCCGATCCGCTCTGCATCCTACGCGCAGGCGCAATACCAGTAATTGCCCTGCGAATTCCATATGCGGCGGCAGAATTGTGTGCCGTAACAATTGCCAACACTGCAACGCTGCGGATCAAGCGCCCAGCATTCGATTTTAGGCACGTCAATGTTCTCGGGTGGCACACCAAGCCGGATTCCTTCAGATTTCCGATAGTCATCTTCCGTGGCCGGCTCCCAACGCCATCCGTTCTTGCTTTCTACAAGGTGATATCCAAATTTGGACTGCTGTTTTGGGCTTGCAACGGGACCCGGGAGCGCGGGAAGTTCGTCTGCTTCGTCAAAAACGTGTATGCCATTCTGTGTCTTCATATGCTATTCGTGGTTTGGGGTGAAGGTAATTTATGGATTTCGCGATTGGGCGGATTAGCGAATCTTGAATCCGAAAATACCACCCGCCCTCCAGTCACTCCAGTCATTTATCCGAAACATCCAGTATTCTTTCCGAATAACCCAACGTATTATTGTTTTAGTTAAAATAACATGGACAAAACCGAGAACGGCATTAGATTGGATGCAGCATCCAGCCTAGTCCATGAATTTCTTCCAGACTCTGAATTCCCGGCCCGCGCACATCTCCGGCTGCGCGCACAAAGGCCGGTTGTTTTTGCGTCATGCCATCTGGCAATTCAGAAAACGCTTCGGCCCGTACCCCAAACGCCTGGCATTCGGCCATTCCCACATTTGGATCAAAAACCCGCTCTCCGCCGATGTCTGCGGCAGCCTCATCAACCTCTTTGGCTGCTATGACGGCAATCTGAATCTGCTGAAAATCCTGAGCCCGCGTCTGCGAAACGCCTCGTTCTTCGATGTCGGAGCGAACATCGGAGTTTATTCCATCGCCGCCTCGGAAACGGCCGAATGCCGCGTCGTCTCCTTTGAAGCCCACCCCCATACCTCCGCCCTGCTCGCCGAAAACATCCAAAGCAACCGCCGGAACAACGTCACTGTAGTCAACGCCGCCATCTCGGACAAAGCCGGAGTCCTCCGGTTCAGCAATGTACCCAGCAGCTCGATCAACCACGTCCTGAAGGACAACGAGCGTGACGGCATCGAAGTCCCCGCCATCCGGCTCGATGACTACGCCGAAACCCACAATCTCCACCCCGTGGGCCTCAAGATCGACGTCGAAGGCCATGAAGTGCCTGTCCTGAAAGGCGCGCGAAAAATCCTCACCAACAGCGTCGAATTCGCCTTTCTCGAAGAAAATCAACCGGACGCCATTGTCGAACTCATGCGCGGGCACGGCTTCCTCGGCCCCTGGTATTACCACACGCAAAAGGGCGCTCTCAGCGAACAAAAACTCCTCGAGGACGCCATTTACCTCAAACCGCAACTCTTGGGATGGCTTCAACAGCAAGGAGTCTGTCAAGACCGAACGGTTAAATCGGCTTATGTCATGATGTCGTATGATTTGTAAACCTAAAAACCGAAATGGTGGCCTACGGAACACGCAGAATACCCGGAATTTGAAGGATGGCGGCGCAAATGGGGTTTCACCCAAAAGGTGAGAGCCCTTTTCAACAGGCCCGGCTCTTCT
>CAZNKC010000083.1:0-15080 GCA_964573315.1 uncultured Verrucomicrobiaceae bacterium
TGGGGCCTTTGCGCGCGCCTTCCTCGCCGCCGGAGACGCCGGCGCCGATGAAGCGCAGGCCTTTTTCGGAGAGGTAAGCGTCGCGGCGCTCGGTGGTCTGGTAGAAGCTGTTGCCGCCGTCGATGATGATGTCGTCTTTGTCTAGCAGGGGGATGAGTTGCTCGATGACGGCGTCAACGGCATCGCGATCACTGTCGGCGACGGCGGTGGATTTGACCATGATCTGGATTTTGCGCGGGGTGGCGAGGCTCTGGACGAACTCCTCCAGGGTTTTGGCGCCGACGAGGTTCTTGCCGGGGTGTTTGGCGATGAATTCGTCCGTGGTGGCGGTGGTGCGGTTGAAGACGCTGACTTGAAAGCCGCGGCTTTCGACGTTCAACACCAAGTTCTGGCCCATGACGGCAAGGCCAATCAATCCAAAGTCGCTCTTTTTGCTCATTTCTGCTCGGTCGGGGGATTCGGGTTTCGGTCCCGGCGGCGTGGCGGTCTGCCCGGCGGCGGGAGGGAGTCATAGCCGCCCTGAGCGGATTCGCAAAGGGGAATTTAGCGGGGCAAGCTTCCAGCTTGCCCGATGCGCGCAACGGAGAGTTCGCTCAACCAGGATGGTTGCGCCACTTTCAGGACCGTTTCGGGCGAGTGGCGAGGCCGAGGCGCTTTTTCATGGCGCTGAGCGGAATCGTCGCGGCGCTGGCCTCTGAGGTCTTGGCTTTGCGGAGCAGGCGAAGGCAGGCGGCATCCTCCAATTCCTCCTGGATGGCGAGGAACTCGGCATAGGGAATCACGGCGAACTGGGGTTTGCCGTTTTGGTGAAGGATTTCTGGGTGCAATTTGATCATGATGTCAATATCGAGTGGCTCCGCCAAGGGAGGATACGCCTTGGAAAGACGTGGTACTTTCTATTCCAAGACGAAGCGGGTTTCCGCGAGACGTTGGCCGTTGATTTGGAGTTCGATGAGGTGGCGGCCGGGGTAGTGGCGGCGGGTGGTGAAATCGCGGAGGGTTTGTTTTTTGACAAGGTCGTGCGTGGCGCGGGGGGCGAGTTCGATTTCCTTCCATTTGAATACCTTGGCGGAACTGCCGCCGCCGGCCCGGACGTAGTGGACGATGTAGTCGATGGCGAGGCGCTGGGTTTGGGACGCGGTGGAGGCGATGCGCGCGGTGAGGGTGAGCGCGCCGCCGAGCTTCAGCCGGGCGGGGCTGGCGGTGAATCCGGCGGTGACGGCCGGTTTTTTGCCGAATCCGAAAAGGGTGAGTGCCCGGGGGTGGCCGCGCTTGATGAGGGTGCGGCAGGCGTGTTTGGCGATCCAGCGGCGGTGCTCGGCGGCGGCGATGTCCCAGGCGGCGAGGCGGTCGAGCACCCATTCAGGGTGGTCTTTGGTGATGTCGTTGAGGTGGTTGGCGACGGATTTGCGGACGTAAAGGGCGGGGTCGTCGCGGAGGGTGTCGAGGATGCGGCGGGTGGGTTCGGGATTCTGCACCAGCGCCTGGAGCCGTACGCCCCACGGCAGGCGCGGGCGGGAGCCTTCGCTGGCGAGGCGGCGGACGTGCTCACAAGGGTCGGCGGTCCAGCCGTGCATGACGTGAAGGGCGCCTTCCAAATCCCGCAGCAAAAAGTGGCGGACGGCGAATTCGGCGGAGCCGTGGCGGGTGAAGCGGCGCAGGGCTTCCAGGGAGAACGCCGGGTCATCGAGGCCGAAGGTGGCGACGAAATCAGAGAGGAAGATGCCGATGAAGTCGTGCCCGATGCGCGGGGCGATCTTTTGCAGCACGGCGACTTTTTGCCGGAAGGAGCCGGGCAGCGCGCTGTCCGCGGCGAACGCGGTCTGATGCAGGCGCTGCATGAGGCTGCGTTCCTCCAAGCCGTCGAGGGTGGCGGCGAGAAAGCGTTTGGCGTCGAACTTCGCCGTGGCGGAGCGGAGCAACTCGGCGAGCGAACGGTAGCGGGTTGCGTCGAACCAGTCCTTGAGTTGGGCGGGCGGGGCGGTTTCGGCTGGCATGGGAGAAAGTGGGGCAAGCTTCCAGCTTGCCCGATGAGCGAAGCGGACGGTTCGCGCAACCAAGATGGTTGCGCCACTGAAAAAAGTGCGGCTGCGCCGGTTAGGGGACGGGTTTCCGGCGAGGGCGCCCGTGCTCCTGTTCAATGCAACTCGAAGATGCCTTCGATCTCGACGGCGATGTTGCCGGGCAGCGAGCCCATGCCGACGGCGCTGCGGGCGCCGACGCCGGCGTCCTCTCCGAACACTTGGGCGAACAGCTCCGAGCAGCCGTTGATGACCTGCGGGTGCTCGCCGAAGTCGGGCGCGGCGTTGACCATGCCGAGCAGTTTGACGACGCGCTTGACGCGGTCCAGCGAGCCGAGCTGGGCGCGCAGGGTGGCGAGCATGGCGAGGCCGGTCTGGCGGGCGGCGTTGCGGCCTTCATCAAGGGTGAACCCGGCGCCCACTTTGCCGGTGATGTAGCTGCCATCCTGCAGGTAAGGACCGTGGCCGGAGACATAGGCGATACTGCCGACGATGACGACAGGCTTGTAAACGCCGCCTTTCGGCGGCGCGGGGGGGAGGGTGATTTCGAGTTCGGTGAGTTGGGCTTCGGCGCTCATGGTTTTGTATTGATTGTTGTACCCGGATGCTGACAGAGACGACGGGCAAAATCAACCCTCGCGGGGAAGGAGAACCGCGAATGGCGGGGCTTACGCATGAACCTAAAAACCGAGTTGATGGTTGGTAGTTGAGTGTTGATAGTTCAAAACCAGCGGCCTACGCCGAAAGCACCACTTGCCCGGAGAGTGAGTCACTAACGCGGCACAAGTCGCTTATTTTCAGTCTATCAACCTAAAAACAGAGTTGAGAGTGGATGGTTGAGAGTTGAGAGGCTGGAAATGAGCGGCTTGTGCCGCCAAGGGGACTCACCCTTCGGGCGAATGGAACTTCCGGCGTATGCCGCTGATTTTGAGCTATCAACACTCAACTCTCAACTCTCAACTTCCTTTTTCGGATCAACCATCAACTTTCAACCATCAACCCCGCTTTTAGGATGAAAAGCTTACCCCAAAAGGTCTCACACAAAGGAATGGGGGTTTTGGGGGTAGGAAGATTGGTGGCAGGAAAATGATTCAAGCCAAGGGTTTTGAAATGAACACGAATGTATCCCAAAAAATTCCGCCAGCTTTCGCGGATCGTTCCAAGGCTGGGTGCTGGTTTTTTACTCCGGCTGCTGCCCAAAAGTGACCTCACGGGCCAGCTTCTCCAGCCACTTGCGGCGGCCGGTTTCCGGCACGTCGAGCGAGTGGCGCGCCGGTTCGTGGCGCGGGTAACCGCCGACATCGTCCTGGCTGTCGATGATACGGGCGGCGCCGGAGAGCGCGGCGCTGATGATGCGCTGGTCGATGGGGTCGCGCCGGGCCGGGCGCGCGCCGACGAAGCGGGCGGTGTGCCAGAGCGCGGCGGCGGTGGACCGGGCTTCGAGACCCTGCGGCCAGACATCGGGTTTTTCCAGCATGGGAAAGTCCGCGCGCAACAGGTTGAGCGGCTGCCCGAACCAGTCGTAGCCTTCGTTGTCCGCCACATACGCCTCGGCTTTGCCCTCGATGATGGCGCGGGCGGAGCGTTTCGATTTCTCGCCAAAAAGCACCACGTTGCCGACGACGGAGACGCGCGGGATGGCGTTGCTGTCGCCGTTTCCAGGACCGGGCGCGCCGAAGTGGATGGCGCGCTGGCCGGGGTTGGCGATGACGTTGTTGACGATGACGCCGCTGGTGCCGGGCTGGAAAAGCGGGTTGCGTTCGACATTGCTGGAGTAAAGGCAGCCGACGATGGCGACGTGCTGGGTGCCGCCATAGATGAGGCTGCCTTTCGAGTGCGGGCCTTTGTCATGGGAGGAGTCGCTCAATCCCTCGGCGATGAGGCAGTTGCGAAAGACAATGCGCGCGGCGGGCTGGCCGGTGGGGGATTTGTAGGTGGAGGCGGACAGGTTTTCGTCGATGCTCCAAGTGGCGGAGCAATGGTCCACCCAGACATCCTGCGGGCCGCCGGTGGTGGCGATGCCGTCCGGCTGCCAGCCGCTGCCCTTTGCCTCGCCGGCATCGCCGGGACGGACACTGAGATGCTGGAGCACCGTCTGCCCGGCGGCGATGGCGACACCGCCGCGGATGAGGGTGATGCCGGGGCCGGGCGCGGTTTGGCCGGCGATAAAGACCTGCGGCTCGCGGATGTTGAGGGTGCGCTTGCCGAGGTCGATGACGCCGCCGACTTCGAAGACGATGAGGCGCGGTCCGGTCTTGGCGAGGGCGTCGCGCAGGGTGCCTTTGCCGTCGCCGTCCAGCGAGGTGACGCGCAGCACTTGCGCGCTGTCGAGGTCGAAGCCGGGATAGGGGACGAGATCGTTTTGCCAAGTCCAGGCGTCTTCCGCCGCGAGCAGATTGGCGGAGAGGAGAAAGGCGATGGCGGCGCGCAGGAATGTCGGAGTCATGCGCTTCAAACGCTGTCCGCCGTGCCGCCTTGCACGGGTGCCTTGGGTTTCGATGCGCGGATTACCATTTCAAAACCGCGCCGTAGGCCTCGGTGCCATCCGGCTTGTCCATCACCTTGCCGCCAAAGGCGGCGGGCGCGGTGCAGGAGCCGCCGATGACCAGCCTGCCGGCGGGATGCCAGGCGATGCTGTAGGCGTTGTCGCCGCGCGGTCCGCCGTTGGCTATCAGCCACTCCAGCTTGCCTTTTTCATCGAAGGCCGCCGTGTAAACATCCGTGGCGCCGAGGCTGTTCAGCGTCTTCCCGGCAAAGGTGGCGGTGGCGGAAAACTCGCCGGTGACGAACACCCGGCCGGTGCCGTCCGTGGCCACGCCGAGGCAGTAATCGGTGCCCGGTCCGCTGACGACGTGGGTCCATTGCAACACGCCGTTCGCATCGTAGTGGCAGAGGAAACCGTCGTTATCTTTGATGCCCGTGGTCTTGAAGGCCTGCTCGCCGAAAGTGGCGCTGTCTTTGAACATGCCGGCCGCCCACACCCGGCCATCGGCGCCGGCGGTGATCTCATGCACGCCCGCGCCGGGATGCGCCGCCACCCACACCGGCTCGCCATCCGGCGTCAGTTTGAGCACCAGACTGGAGCGCGCGCCCATTTCCAAAACCAAGCCGCCAAAGCTGCCGGAGCCGCTGCCGTTGCCGCCGATGTAAAGATTCCCCGCCGCGTCCGCGCTGATGCCGTGGCCGCTGCCGGACAACCTGCCCGCGCTGGCGCGCACCCAGCGCAGCCCGCCATCGGCGTCATACTTCGCACAAAAAATGGCCCGCGCCGTGGCGCCCGCATTGACCACTTGATCTCCAAAACGTGATTCGCCGGTGACGGCGCCGCTTACGATCACGTCGCCGCGCGTATCCACCACGATGCCGTGGCCGTAGTCGTAACCCGCGCCGCCTGCCGTGCGCACCCAAAGCAACGCGCCGTCCGAATCGTACTTGGCCACGAACACATCGTAATCCCCCGCGTTCGGCAGCACTTGGCCGGCGGCTTCCGCATCGGTGCTCTCGTAGTGACCGGTCACGTAAGCGTTGCCCGCCGCGTCCGTGGCCACGCCGTATCCGCGATCCACCTTGCCGCCGCCCAGGCTGCGCAGCCACAGCACGCGGCCCTCCGGCGAAAGCTTCACCAGCACAAAATCCGACTCCCCTGCCCCGGGCCGCGCCACGCCGCCGAAGCTGCCGTCCCCGGTCGTCTCTCCGGCCAGGAAGACGTTGCCCTCCCGGTCAAACGTCACCGCCCGCATCTTGTCATTCTTCGGCCCGCCGCCAAACGCGATCCAATCGAAAGCAGGTTCAGCGGCGGTCAGAGGCAGAGCGATGGCGAGAACGGCGAGCGGGAGACAAAGGCAAAGATTTTTCATGGGCGCAGGAGTACGCGGCTGCCGGACACTGTTTTGCCGGGGCCGGTTGCGTTGCCGCCTCTCACCTTGCGGAAAACACCCGCCGCGCCAGAATGGCGGATGCAAAAGTCGCTGCCATCGCACTACCTGCATTCGGTCTTCCTCAAACGTGACGAGGTGGCGGATTTTTCCCTGCATCCATTCTCTGTGCCGGCGGTGCGCAATCTGGACCGCCTGGAGTTGCATCCCAAAGTGACTTTTTTCACCCGCAAGTTTCTCCAGGATCCCGCCCGGATGTTGCGGCTTCTGCTCGGACCGGAAGAAGCGTTTCGTCTGGAGTGATCGGCGCTCTGAGGCAGCTCGAGAGCACAAACCGGCGCAGTCCTTCTCGGCCGCGTGTGCCGCGCTGCCCGCGACAGCTATCCATTCGGATAGGCTCCAAGATTGCGTATTTTTACGCATAGCAAAGTACAGCGGGGTGGCGTTGAATCAGTCTGATGACAAGGCTGGCTCACCGAGGGCGGCCTTAATCTTGCCGCCGGACTCAATGACAGGAAAAAATGCCATGCTGCTTGCCCCACCATTCTCAATGCAGCCTGCGGACATCCCCCAACCGCGGGCAGAGCCGGCCCGCATCAATGCCGTGGGCATGAAAATGATCTGGGTGGACAAAGGTTATTATTTGGCGGCGACGACGGTGACCCAAACACAGTGGCGGGTGGTGATGGGGAATAATCCAAGTCATTTCCAAGGCGGCAGCCGTCCGGTGGAGAAAGTCAGTTGGAATGACTGCAAGGCATTTTGCCAGCGTCTGACGCAGCTCGATCTGGCAGCCGGCAAACTGCCCAGAGGTTATGTTTATACCCTGCCCACGGAAGAGCAGTGGGAATACGCCTGCCGGGCGGGGACCACCGGGGACTATGCCGGGCCGCTGGATCAAATGGCCTGGCATGACGCCAACTCAGGCGGCCGGACCCGCGAGGTGGCGGCCAAGCAGCCGAACGCCTGGGGATTCCACGACATGCACGGCCATGTGTGGGAGTGGTGCGCCGACACCGTGGACGGCGCCTGCCGCGCCAACCGCGGCGGCGGCTGGAGCAATCGCGCGGACGATTGCCGCTCCGGCAGCCGCGGCTGGAATTTCCCGGACTGCCGCAGCAGCGACTTGGGCTTCCGCCCCGCCGTGGTGTCGTTGCGCTAAACCTAAAAAACAGAGTTGAGAGTTGATGGTTGAGAGGCTGGAAATGAGCGGCTTGTGCCGCCAAGGGGACTCTCGCTTCTGGTGAATGAAGCTTTCGGCGTAAGCCGCTGATTTTGAGCTATCAACCTAAAAGCGGGGTTGATGGTTGAAAGTTGATGGTTGATAGACTGAAAATGAGCGACTTGTGCCGCGTTAGTGACTCACTCTCCGGGTAAGTGGTGCTTTCGGCGTAGGCCGCTGGTTTTGGACTATCAACACTCAACTACCAACCATCAACTCGGTTTTTAGGATCAACACTCAACTTCCTTTTTCGGCTGAGCCAGCCGCCACTCCTTGACCCTTGACCCTTTGACTCTCTTGCCCCCATCACGCCGCCCCGCACTGCAACACGAGCGCAACGGCAGCGGTGCGGTTTTCCACTCGCAGCTTGCCGAGGATGGCGCGGACATGCTGTTGCACGGTGCGCACACTGAGCCCGAGGATGATGGCGATCTCGCTGTCGCGCTTGGCCTCGACCAGCCAAGTCATGACCTCGGCCTCGCGGCGGCTGAGACCGAGGCGGCGCAGGCGGGCATGATCCACGGGCGGCGTGTTTTTCACCACGGACTTGAGCCGCCGGATGAGCACGTCCACCTCAAACGCGGTGGCGATCTGCGGAGCGAGGATGGTGGCGGTTTGTACATCCTCATCGCGGTAATCGCGATGATCGCGATTGATGGTGAGACCGCCGAGGACGAAGCGGGATTGGATGGGAATGCCGATCTGGTGCTTGATGTGAAACTGGCGAAAAATCTCGTGATAAAGATCGGTGCGGCGGAGCTGCCGCAGGGTGATGAAATCGCTGAGACGCATGGGCGAGGTCTCGCCGGCGGCCAGACGGGCGAACATGGGGCTTTGCGCCTGCACCAGCTCTGCCGTGCGAGCAACGATGCCGCTCTGCGGACATTGATCGAACGGTATGTCGGTCTCCATCGCGTAGTCGCCATCGCGGCCGAAGAGTTCCAGGGCGTAGCGCGAGCCGGGAAACAATGAGTCCAATGCCTTGAACACCCGCTCGTGAAAGGGCGCTTGCTCATGCGCATGAATCATCTGGATGGCGTCGAAGATGAGTTGCATGGCAGGGATCTCTGCGGGAACATGACGAAAAGACGGACGTTGGCAACTGTGAAAGAAGGGCCGGGACTGCTGAAACCAGCTCTCACTTTTTGGATGCAAGCACGCTGGCAATGCCACTCTTCAGATTCTGCGTGTTCCGCAGGCCACCATTTTGGTTTTTGTTCCCGCCCATTTGTCTGCGGAGGGCGGAGCGGGTGGGTTGCAATGCGCCGGACAGTGAACCTCAGGACGCCCCACGGCCCATGCGATGCAGCGGGCGTTTTTGCGTGGTGCAGACATCCACCACGCGGCCGGTGTGGGTCAGCGCCATGTGGAAGCGGCGGTCTCCTTCCAGGCGGTGCAGGGTGACATGATAGTTCGACGAGGCCGTGGCCATGTAGGAGCGGGGCTCGACCTCGTGCAGCGACCGCAACGCGCCCCAGGAGCCGTCTCCCAGGAAGATGAGGCCGCCTTTGTCGATCATGCCGTCCTTCAGGGGATGCGTACGCTTGAAGGTGTGGTCGTGGTGTTCGAGCACGATGTCCACGTTGTGCTTCTCGAACAGCGGCACCCAATGCTCGCGGCTGTACTGCCCCGTCGTGTCGTAGGGGCGGTATGACGGATATGACGGCACATGCTGGGCCACGATCAAATGCGGACGTTCGGTGCGGGCGGCAAGCTGCTTGTCCAGCCAGTCGGTCTGCTCTCCGGGGATCGGGGCGAGATGGCCCGAATCGAGCAGCACCAAGCTCAAGTAGTCGCCGAAGTCGAGCGTCGCGAACGACTTCCCGGCGAAAAGCCCGCCGTAAAGGGGGATGAAGAAGGGGGCGACGCGTTCGTCGTTGATCTTCGTGACCTCATGGTTGCCGATGGCGGGCACGATGGGGATCAACCGCTTCGAGGAATCGATCATGTCCTCCCGGTAGTTTTTCAGAAAGCGCAGGTTGGCTTTCGGACGCACCCCGCTGCCGGTGATTTCATAGGCGATGTCGCCGCCCAGCAGGGCGAACATCGGGTCTTGCTTCGCGGCCAGGAGGTTGCTGATGCGGGCGTTTGAGCCCGCGCCGCTGTCGCCTCCGGAGACGAATTGAAAGGAGTCGGTCATCTTCGCGGGCATGGTCTGAAACCTGAGCGACTTTTTGCCCGGGCCGATTTGCAATTGGTACTGCGTGCCCGGCTCCAGCCCGGCGGCCTCCGCGCGATACACGAACAAGCCCGGCACCGGGTAGGGGACACGCACCGGCTTGGCCTTTTGCCAGTCCTTGGCACCGGCCTTCGCCACCCGCACCTCCACTTGGTCGTCCGGCATTTCCTCGCCGACCCACGTCGCGGTGATGGTCGTCGTGGGATCGCGCTGCCAAGTGAGGAATAACGTGTCGGGGTCGCCGTCGTTGAACCGCGGCAGATCTTCAGCGGCCACCGGCTGGAACGGCTCCTCTTTGCCCAGCAAGAACCGGCCCGCGGACAAGGACGCCAAGCTGGCGAGGGAGGCCTGCAAAAACAGACGCCGGCGCGCCAGGAAAAGGTGGGAGGGAGAGGTGCTGTCTTTCATGTGCGTGATGGCGGTTGTGAATGGACTTGCCATTCAATGATGAATTGCAGTACAACGCCAGGAAGAAAAACCTTTTTCCGATACAATGAGCCGCTTTGCATGGAAGTTTCTGAGCGTGGTGCTTGCTCATGCTAGTTGGCCGGCCAGCGCCCGATAAAAAGGCCACCCTGGCAAGTCCGGCGGTCCAAGTGACTCCTGCTCATAGTCGCCGCGCAAACCGGAGTGACGCATCGCGGCCAGTGTTTCGCGCGCGTCGTTCATGAGCTCGTCCGCCAGCAGGCGGTCGAGAATCTGGCGCTCGCGTGCCGTCAATGGCGGCGCATCCGCTCGCGGCCGCCAGTCCATGTGAAAGAGGCGCACCGGCCGCGGGCTGGTCTCGCGCAGGCGGCGCAGGATGTCGAAGCCGGCGGGGTCGGTGTCGCCAAAGTGGAAGTGGGGCAGGCCTGACGGCAGTTTTTCCAGCAGGCGGCGCACGGCTTGCGTGGGAAAAGATGTCGCGACGATCAAGGTGGCGCGGCGGGTGTCGGCGCGGGCGAGCTGGAGGAAGGTGGTCTTGCGGTTCTCCACCGTGAGCAGGCGTTCCGCCGGCGTGGTCACGCGCGCGGCGCGCTCGAGTTCCGCGATGGGCAGGGTGGATTCGAAGCGGAGCGTGTCGGTTTGAAACGTCGAGCCGTCCTCGAAGTGCAATGTGAGCGGGCCGCTGAAATGCAGGACGCTGTGACGGGTCTGGATGCCCAGGGCCTCCAGCGGCGTCTCGCGTCCGAACAGCAACTCCAGCGCGCGTTCGATGGCGGGCTGCCGCGCTTCGAGGCATTTCGAATCCCGTCCGAGCGCTGTGCTGGCATCCCGGATCAGCGTGCCCTGCGGCCACTCGCGCGCGGTGAGATGCCAGAGGAGATCCAGCAATTCCGCCGCTGCTTCGGGCGCGCGCCAGGAGAAGGAACTCGCCGCCGAACCGGCGGCGAATTGGGTCGCGATTTCAGTGAGCAAGGCTTCCCAAAGCTCGGCGAGCAAGGGGTGCCGATGTTCTTGCCATGTGCGCGCTGCTCGCAAAGCCGCTTCTTGAAGCTGCGAGCCGGATCGTGAATCGAACAGTTCATGCAGCCAGGCCTCGGACTCCAGGGGCAGTTCGATCCGATGGATGAAGCGCGGTTTGGATTTGAAAGGGATCAAATGGAGTTGCGGCAGCGCCGCCGCCTCGCGCCGGGCGGCTTCACGATCCTCCGCCGAGCGCAGCCCGGCTTCGTCGAGCAGCTTTTCCCAATCGCGGCGAAACGCCCGCGCCGCGGCATCCGCACGTCCTCCCCGCGCCCGCAGCCATTGGCGGTGAAATTCGGCAAGCCAAGCGGGCGCTTTCATCACTCCATCAACTCCAGCAGGCGCGCGCCCTCGACGCGCACGACCCAGTTTTCGATGCGGGTGACCTGCTCGGTTTTTTCGTCGTAGCCGCGCTCGACGCGGCATTGCACGACGGTGTCGGCGTGCTGGAACATGGTAGGCAGGCGGTCCTCGGGGAAGGCCATGATGAGTTGCAGGCCGAAGTTGCGGGCGAGGGCGAGGCAATCGTCGATGCGGTCGCCGCTGAGTTTGGAAAAGGCTTCGTCCATGACCACGAGGCCGAGGTTTTGCGGATCGTCGCGACGGCCGAGGTCATAGACGCGGCGGAAGGCGGCGAGGGTGGCGACGAAGAAGGGCGCTTGGTTCTCGCCGCCGCTCTGTTTCTTGGCGCTCTTGTTCAGGCTGATGGCGGCGGCGTCACCGCGTCCGGCGGGCTTGGCCTCGATGTCCCAATGATGGTAGTAACGGTAGTCGAGCGCGCGCTGGTGGCGCTTGTCGTCGGGATTGTCGGCGGCGTCGATCGCGGCCATGAGTTCGGCCTTGGCGCGTTCGATGTCTTCGCGTCCGGCGGCGTTGAAAAGCTCCATCTCCGCGCCGGTGGGCAGGCCTTTTTCCACCAGGGTCCAGATGGCGGTGTGCGCTCTGTCGGCGCGGCTGGTGAGCTGGTAACGCCAGCCGCCGATCTCGTGATTCATGGCGCGGTTGATCTCGCGCTTGGTGCGGTCGGCCTCCGCGAGCTTCTCGCGCAAGACGTCGAGCACTTGGTGCTGGAGACGGTCTTCCCAATCCTTGCGCGCTTCCTCGGCGGCGGTCTTGAAACGCTCCAGCTCGTGGGTTTCGAGATCCTCGCGGCGTTTGTCGAAGGCGTCGTTGTCTTCGGCATCCGGATCGAGGGCGTCGGCGAGTTCGGGATGGTTGGCGGGGGCGATCAAATCGCGCCGCGCTTCGTCGCGCAGGCGGCGGGATTCGGCGGCACGGTTTTCCTGCTGCACGGAGAGCGTGGCGGCCATGTCGGTGGCTTTGCGCCAGGAATTCGTCTGCCGTTTGGCGGCAACGATGCGTTCTTGAATGTCCTCGTCGCTGAACCCGGTGACGAGAGCGCGTGAAGTTTGGCGGGCGATGCTTGTGTGCTCTTCCTGCTCGGTGAAACCGGCGATGGCGTCGCTCTGCTCGCGTTCGAACTGCTGGAAATCTCCCAGGCTTTGGCTGAGGCGGCCGATGCGTTCGATGACGCCTTCCAGCGTACGGCTCATCACCTCCACCTGCTCGATGGCCTTCAGGTGCTCGGGCGTGGCGAGCAAGGCGATGGTTTGCTCCACCTCGCCGGCTTCCTTTTTCAATTCCGGCAACAAGGCGAGTTGCTCGGTTCCGGTGGGCGGTTGGAAGGCGTCCAAGCCCCATTCGCGGGCGCGGTTGAGGAACTGCCGCCAGTCGTCGCGCTCGCTGCGCGCTTGGATGAGGTCTTGCTCCAAGGTTTTCAAATCCGCCTCGCGCAAATCACGCATCCGGCGCAGGCCTTCCTCGCCAATCGTGAGTTCTTTTTCCGGTGTTAGTTTGACGCGGCGCGGCGGGTCTTTGAACCAGCCGTCGAGCGAGAGGGCACGCTCGTGTTTGTCGAGCTGCGCGGCTTTCGTCACCGGCATCACATCGCCGAGCAGGTGATCGAGCAGCTTGCCGGCGGGGCCGTGCGCGGTTTCGAGCATCTGGCGCAGCGAGCCGGGCGCGACTTTGGGCTGGAGGGTGGCGAGTTCGTCGGGATGAATGAGCGGCTCGCTTGTGCTGGGAGACTCTTGGGCAACTTTCCACGCGGCTTTGAAATCCTCCGGCAAAATGGCTTGGCGATGACGGCCCAGCACGGCTTCCAACAGCGGCCACCATTTGTCGGCCTCGCGTTTGACTTCAACCACGCGGCCAAGCGCGACGGCGCGCTGGCCGCGCGCCTTGAGGGTGTTTAGCAAGGGTGCGGGCGCGGCCTGGCCTTCCTTAAGGTTGTCCAAGTCGCGGCGCAGGGTGGCGGCTTTGGATTCGAGTTCGCTGACGAGCGCTTCGGCGGGCCGACGCCGTTCCTCGGCTTGGTCTTTGAGGTTATGATAGGCGCCGATCATCTGGCCCGCCGCCTCCAGAGCGCGAGCTTCATCCGCGCCTTTCATCTGGGCCAGATCGCGATTGACGGTGTCCGGCGTTTCCAGGCCGAGCGTGGCAGCCTGCCAGATCCATTGTTCCCAGCGGTGGACACGCTCGCGCAACACCTCACGCGCATCCGCAGCGGCGGCATTGAGCGCGTCCAGGCGCTTTTTCAGCTCGCGTAAACGGGAACGATTTTCCGCCAAGCGCGCGCCCTGGTCGCCGAGTCCGGCGCGTGCGGCTTCGACTTGGCGGCGCAACTCGTCGCGTTCGGCCAGGGCGGTTTGATAGTCTTGCTGCTGGCTGGCGTGTTCGGCGCGGCGCTCCTCCAGTTTGGCTTGGCGAACGGCGAGGTTTTCCAAGGCTTCCTCATGTTTCAACGCTTCCGCCAAGTGCGCGTAAAGCGCGGCTTCGCGGCGCGACTCCTGCCACTGCCGGTGATGCATGGCGATGCTCGTGAGCCGTTCGAGCTGGTCGTGCATTTTGTTCAGCCGTTCCTGCGCCCGGCGGTGGGCATCGACACTGGCTTTGACGGCTTTCACGTCCGGCATGCCCGGCTCCAACAGGAACTCGCGGACGAATTTTTCAAAGTTGCTCTCCGGTTCAAATGCCATGGCGCGCGGCAGTGTCTTGGCCATCTGGTCTTTGTCGAAACCGAGGTGGGAGCGCAGTTCCATCTCGCTGAGATAGGTTTGCTGGCGATCCCAGGCGTCACCGTCGAGGTCGCGCTTCAGGCGAGTGCGGAGCTCGTCCTCGGGCAGGAAGCGCAGGGCTTGCGGGCCAGCTTCGGCTTCGAGAAAATCCGACCACTCCAGGCGGCGTCCGGCGCGGAACCAGAGATAGGAGGGCTTGGCGGTCGGGCCTTCGTATTCGATGCGCGCGCCCCAAGTCTCGCGGCGCGGCTCGTCTTCGTCAGGCTGTTTGGGCCAGGTGAACTCCAGCGCCGCCAGGGTGACGCTGCTGGGCCGCAGGTAACGCTCCTGGCCGTCGCGGCCGGTGGTGTTGGTGTCGCACAGGCAGTAGCCGCGCAGGGTGCGACCGCTGCCCGCGCCGGCGGCGGCTTTGTTGAAACGGCTCTGCTGCTCGCCGAGCAAGACGAACTGGATGAGGTCGAGCAGGGCGCTCTTGCCGGAGCCGTTGGCGCCGGTGATGAGGCTGAGGCCGGCCACGTCGATGAACTGGCGGTAGCCATACCAGTTCACCGCCAGGATGCGGCTGAGAGTGATGCGTCCGCCGCTCATGCTTCGGGGGCGGCGTCCTCTCCGGCGCGCGGGCGGGTAGTGGGCTGAAAAGTCTCGACGCGGCTTTGCCATTCCTCCACCGAGTCGAAGGGAATCGCACGCGCGAGGCTAGGCAGGATTTCGATTTGCAACTCGCCCGGCTGGGTCATGCCGTCCGGTTTGGCGGTGCGGACGAGGCGGTGGCGTTTCAGCCGGGCGAGGATGTTTTCCAACTGCGTCGCCTGCGGCGGCTCGATCTGATCAAAAAACACGCGCAGCGCCGACCACAACCGGTCCACGGTGACGATGACCGCCTCTTGCAAGCCGCTGCTGCGCTCGTCATCGTAAAGCCGCCAGAGGGCGAGCAGCACCAGCGTCTCCGCCTTGTCGAAGCGACCCAGCAACAGGCAGGACTCGGTGCGCGGGCGCGCCTGCAACAAGCGCTGGTCCTCGTCGATGAGAAGTTCCAGTGCCAACGGCGCGAGATAGTCCTCCAGATGCGCGCGATAATGGTCGCGCGCCAGCAGGTAGAGATCGCGCCCGCTGCCTTCATCGCCGAGCAGCACGCCGCGCCCGATGAGTTCCGCCAGCACCTCCCGCAACGGCACGCGATCCTCCGCCGGCACAGTTTGCCAGAAAGCGGGCCAGAGCGGGTCGTCGGAGGCGGGCATGGTGGCAGGGGGATCGTCCTCG
>CAZNKC010000083.1:15180-19806 GCA_964573315.1 uncultured Verrucomicrobiaceae bacterium
TTTTTAGACAGGATTGACAGGATTTCAGGATTAACGGGATTGGGGAAAGGGAGATGGAGTGAGTGGGGGGGAGGATAAGCGGGGAGGGTTGGGGATCAACTGGGGATGGAGGCGTCGTTATTTCACGTTTCCGGCCAGGGCCAAACGATGAGATCAATGGGGTAGATGAGTCTGTCGGCATCACTGCGAATGAAATTGGAGGAGTCGGTGTCAAAGGCGGCTATGCCATCTTTGATCCAAGCATTACCGCTCAGCGGGGGCGAGATTTCCCGGTTTTCTCCTTGCCATTGCCACCCGCGAGACTCCATCCAGGCCGGCTTCTCCTCGCATCGCAAGAAGAGCATAGCGGGATCCGGGTGAACCGAGTGGATTCCAATCGACGGTGTCATTGATTCGACGCGACAATGTCGATGCGAGGTCGAGGTAAGCGGAGCCTTGGCAGCCAAGGCGATCCAACTCATGAGCCACAGTGTCACTGTCAATCAGCCTGGCAAACTGTGCTTGTTTGAGCATGGGTCTGCGCACCTATTTCCTGTGGCCGCACACAAATGATTTTAATGTCCCTGGCGCGGGGCAATTCATCCTTCAAGTGCCTTCTTGCCTGAGTATAAGCCTCCTCATAAGTCACCACTGCTCTCAGGGGAACGCTTTGGCGGGCCCCGGGAGGTGGAAGAGGCATGGTTTCAAATTCTCGCGGCATTTCTTACCATCCTCTATCCGCCAGCGGTTTCAATCGGTTTATAATGATGTGAAATGTGGTGGAACTAGCTCAAGCGGGTGATGGCAAAACGTTCGATGCGATAAGTTACCGGTTCCTCGCGGCCTTCCTGGCGCACGGTTTGCAGGTCCAACGGCACTTTATCCGGCTCCAAGCCGTGCAGGCGGCGCGGGCCGTCCACGCTCCAACGCACGCGTTGGCCCGCCAAAGCGGGCGCGTGCTCGTAGGCTACCGCTGCCAGCAGGTCGAGCAAATCGTCGGCGGTCTCCAGAGTGATTTCTTCCGTGGAAACGCGATCACCTTTGACTGCCGCCAGCCGCTGCACCAGACGCGCCGCCCGCTGCGGGGTGAGGGCAAGTCTTTGGCGTTCTTTCCAAGCCGCGAGCACGTCGTCTTCGCTTTGGCGCTCCGCTTGGCCGGGGGCGAAGGACAGGTCCACCGGCATCTTCACGCGGCGCGGTTTGAACAGCGCTTCCTGGCCGTAGAAAAACCGTACCTCCAGGCAGAGCGGCGCGAACCCGGCGGGCTGCCCGGCGAGATCGGAGAAACGGGCGCCGGCATGAGCGGCGTTGACGGCTTGGCAATAGGCTTTGACCAGCTCCGGGCGGCGACCGCGCAACTCGGTCTGGTAACGATAGCGCTGCTGGGACAGACGGTTGAAAGCGGCCATGCGCAGGTCAATGGCATCGGCGCGGCGTTTCAACCCGGCGAGATCACGCTCCAGCCGCGCCAGCATCCGCACCGCGCGCTCGTAGGCCTCGCGATCCTCGTAGCCGTAATGCCCGCGCAAGCCTTGGGCCAGTTTTTCGCGCAGCAGCGGCTCGTCCTGACGGTCGGCCACCCGCGCGCGCGCCGCCTCGATGCGCGAGAGCAACCCGCCGCGCCGCAGCGCGTCATAACAGACCATGTGCTGGCCCTGGCTGAACTCGTTGTAAAGCAGGTGCAGCGTGTCCGCCGCCGAACCGCTCTGGCGCTGACGTTGCTCGAAGCCGGACACGAGTTTTTCCACCGCGTGCAGTTGCTCGATGGCGCGCTCCAGCCGGTGGGAGAGATCGGTCATGGTCGAGCGTATCTGGTCCGCGTCGTTCAGCACCGGCTCCAGCACATGCTCCTCCTCCAGCGTGTGGCAAAGGCCGCGCAGGGTGTCGGCGAAGGTTTTCAACTCGGCCACCTCGTCCTCCGCCAGATCCCGCAGCATGCGCAACAGCGGGCGCAAGCCCGGCGAGATGACCGCCCAACGCTCGTGCAGGCCCAGCGTCTGATCCTCCAGCCAGCCGGCGGCCAGCAGCCGGTTGAAAAACTGTCCCGCGCGCTGGCGGGCGTCGCGCAGGGCCGCGCCTTCGTCCTCGTCCAACAGCGAAGCCGGATGCGCCGCCAGCACCTCGCGCAGGATTTCCAAAGTCTCTTTGTGCGCCAGCCTGCCGGCCTCTCCCGCTTCGTCTATCAAGCGGTCCGCGCAGTCCACGTAAATGGGCGCGGAAGGGCGCGTCAGCGGGCGGAAAAAATCCGTGGCCACACTGCGGGCGAGACGCTGGCTGAGGAGGGATGACATGAGTGCTGTATGGAGATGCCCGCTTTCGGGTTTTCGAATACAAAGACAAAAAAGCCCTGTGAGGCACTCACCCCACAGAGCTTTTTGTGAACGAGGGTTGACTCATTCAGCGGCCGCTCCGGATGCGGGCACCCGGAGCCGCCACGTGGTTACTTCTTCTTCGCGGCCTTCTTGGCAGCCTTTTTAGCCGGAGCCTTCTTGGCGGCCTTCTTGGCCGGAGCCTTCTTGGCGGGGGCTTTCTTGGCGGCCTTTTTAGCCGGGGCTTTCTTGGCGGCCTTCTTGGCCGGAGCCTTCTTGGCGGCTTTCTTTGCAGCTTTCTTAGCCATGGTGTTTGTCCTCTGTTTGTTGTTGGTTGCTTTGTTGTTTGCCGCGGACTTGGCCTGCACGGGGCCTTGTCCACGGACACTCTTCGCGGCGCCGGCAGCGGCGCGCTGCTCCTCGATCGCTGCCTGCGCTGCGGCAAGGCGGGCGACCGGGACGCGGAAGGGGCTGCAACTGACGTAGCTCAGTCCCACGCGATGGCAGAACTTCACGCTGTCAGGATCACCGCCATGCTCGCCGCAGATGCCCAGCTTGATGTCCGGGCGCGAGGAGCGGCCTTTGTCGATGGCGGTGGTGATGAGCTGGCCGACACCCGTCTGGTCGAGGGTGGCGAAGGGGTTCTTCTTGAAGATCTCGTTCTCGGTGTAGGGCACGAGGAAGTTGCCCATGTCGTCGCGGCTGATGCCGAGCGTGGTCTGCGTGAGGTCGTTCGTGCCGAAGCTGAAGAACTCCGCGGTCTGCGCGATCTCGTCGGCGGTGAGCGCTCCGCGCGGCACTTCAATCATCGTGCCGACGAGGTAGCTAAACTTCACTTTTTGCTCAGTCATCACCTGTTTGGCGACATCATGCACGATTTCCGTTTGCAAGTCGAGTTCCTTTTTGAATCCGACCAAAGGAATCATCACTTCGGGTTTCACCTTGATCTTCTTCTTCGCCACCTGCGCGGCGGCTTCGAAGATGGCGCGCGCCTGCATCTCGGTGATCTCGGGATAGGCGATGCCGAGGCGGCAGCCGCGATGGCCGAGCATGGGGTTGAACTCATGCAACTGCTCGACGCGGTGCGCGATCTTCTCCGCGCTGATGCCGAGCTTGGCTCCGAGTTCCTTTTGCTGCTTGGCGGTGTGCGGCAGGAATTCATGCAGCGGCGGGTCGAGCAAGCGGATCGTGGCGGGCAGCCCAGCGAGCGCTTCGAAGATGCCGGCGAAGTCTTCGCGTTGATACGGCAGCAGTTTGGCCAGCGCGGCACGGCGGTCCGTTTCGTTGTCGGCGAGGATCATCTCGCGCATGGCGTCGATGCGGTCGCCCTCGAAGAACATGTGCTCGGTGCGGGTGAGGCCGATGCCGACGGCGCCGAAGGCGATGGCTTGGCGCGTCTGCTCCGGCGTGTCCGCATTGGTGCGCACGTCGAGGCGGGCAGCTTTGCCGCACCACTTCATGAGCTGCTGGAAGCTTTGGAACTTCTCGGTGCCCTGCGCGCGTTTGTCGCCGTGCACCATGCCGGTGATGATCTCGGACGGCGCGGTCTTCAATTCACCTGCGTAAACGGTGCCGCTGGTGCCATCGATGGAGAGGTAATCTCCTTCCTTGAACACTTGGCCGGCGACGGAGACGGTCTTCTTGTTGTAGTCGATCTCCAGCGCGGAAGCGCCGCAGATGCAGACCTTGCCCATCTGGCGCGCGACGAGCGCGGCGTGGGAGGAGACGCCGCCCTTGGCGGTGAGGATGCCTTCGGCGGCGATCATGCCGCGCAGGTCTTCCGGGCTGGTCTCATTGCGCACGAGCAGCACTTTCTCACCCTTGGCTTCGGCGGCGGCGGCGCGGTCGGCGTTGAGGTAGATCTTGCCGGAGGCGGCGCCAGGGCCGGCGGGCAAACCGCTGGCGATGGCTTTGACCTTCTTCACGTCGGCGGCGTCAAAGATGGGGGCGAGCAACTGGTCGAGCTGGTCGGCAGGATTGCGCAGCACCGCGGTTTCCCAGTCGATGAGCTTTTCCTTCACCATGTCCATGCTGAACTTCAACGCGGCGGCGGCGGTGCGCTTGCCGTTGCGGGTTTGCAGCATGAACAGCTTGCCCTGCTGGATGGTGAACTCGACATCCTGCACGTCTTTGAAGTGCTTCTCCAAAATCTCGCGGACCTTCATCAGCTCGGCGTAGGGGCCGGGCATTTCCTTCTTCAGTTGCAGCACCGGTTCGGGGGTGCGCACGCCGGCGACGACATCCTCGCCCTGGGCGTTGATGAGGAACTCGCCGTAGAATTCATTGACGCCGTTGGCGGGGTTGCGGGTGAAGGCGACGCCGGAGCCGGAGTCGCTGC
>CAZNKC010000084.1:0-16817 GCA_964573315.1 uncultured Verrucomicrobiaceae bacterium
AGCACGCGGGACCATGCCAAAGGCAGGCAGGCTGCGTGCGCTCCAGTTCGCATGCGTTCCGTGTGCCCTCTGGGTCTCACGCTTCGGCGGTCAACTCCGCGCCAGGAACGCCGGAATTTGGAATCCCCATCAATACTTGCTTATTCCATGCGTATACCCTGCTCAGGCAGGGCTTGCTCATAAAAAAATGAGGTGTGTCCCAGTTTGAAAAGGATGGGGGAGCCAAAATTACCGCCCCCACAAGGAGAGGCGGTTTGTAACCGCCTCTCCAAGAAAATAGCGCGCGCCCTCGCGCGTTGCTCTCCCCGCCACCCTGTGGCTCGACCGTCTCGGTCGCACCGGGCGAGCCAGCGGCTCGCCCCACGAGCCGAGCTTCCAACTCTTTTGCCCTCAAACCCGCTCGGAGAGGGCTGCCGGGCAATAAAATACAGTAATTATGAAAAATTAATTATTTTATCTTGATTATTGTGAATCCAGAAATATAATGGCCATGAAATCCCGAAAAATCCATGAAACGCCTCATTCTCATCCAAAACGATGCTCCCGGAACGGGCAAGTCCACCCTCACCCGCTGCTTTGAGCGGTATCTCCGCCGTCATGGCGCTTCCCACCAAACCATCACTCTGGTTTCCGAGGAAGACCCCCTCGCCTCCCATCCCACACTGGAAGCCGACTCCCTCACCGGCGCGGCTTTCCTGGAGTTTCTGGACCAAGCCGCCATCTCCATCGTCGAGGTCGAGAGCGGTCTGGCCAATTTCTTCGCCAGCTTTTACCAGGCCCACGACCTGGAAAACGTGCTGGCCGAGACCGGCTGCCAGCTCTCCGTGGTGCTGCCCGTCAGCAGCGAGCCGGACACCTTCGATTCCGTGATCCGCGCCGCCGAGACCTATTCCGACAGCGCCGAATACACCATCGCCCACCTCGTCACCGGCGCTTATGACGACGACGACAGCGCCTGGGACCGCAGCTACGCCGCTCGCGTCATGGACCTGTTCGAGGCCGTGGAACTGCACATCCCGGAGATCGGCTTCCAGCTTGAGATGGAGCTGCGCTCCCACCACGCCGAGCTTGCCGACGCCCTGACCGAGCCGGACGCGGACGAGATTTTCGGACGCGACTTCGCGCAATGGATGATCCGCGTCATGAGCCAGGTGGAAAGCGCCCGCCGCTACCTTTTCGGCGACGCCTTCATCCCCACCGCCGCCCCCCGCCCCCTCAAACCCGCGAAAAAAGCCCGCCGCAGCAAGGCCGGGTTCTGACCCTCAAAACGGAAATGAGGAAAGCAGGAAATCAAGAAAAGGAGTGGGAATACAAGTGCTGGCGAACTTGCGAGCCTTCACTCAAAAAAGGAGGAGCCGGCCACTCTGCCTGAGAAGTCCCTCCCCTATCCCTTTTCCTGCCTTCCTGTTTTCCTTATTCACGAGCCTATAACCGGAGCCGCAGGGCGCAGAGTGCAAGAAGTGCGCAAAATCCGAAATCTGAAATTCAGATCCCGGTCAGTGCCACAAGGAGCGGCGGTTTGCAACCGCCTCCCCCCGCTTTAAAAAGACGCGGCGGCTTCAGCGGGGGCTGCGGCGGCGCAGCATGATGAGAAAGCCGTAGGTGGCCAGCATGAGCGCGCCGCCGGTAGCGTTCGGAGTCAAACCGGAGTCTGCGCTCACCGTAGGCACGGCAGTGGAATGGCGCAGGTCCGGCAGGGGAGTCGAGCCTGCGGACTCCGTCTCGACGCCAGCCAGCAGGAGGCAGGTGATCCCCGCCAGAACGGCAGTGCGAAGGATTCCAAAATGGCGTTTCATGGAAGTGAGGGGAAAGACAGGAACGGGAGACAGATGGCGGTATTCTATCATTTTCTAGAATCACTGTCAAATAAAATTATAATTTTGATAAAATTAGGGTCAGTCATATTTGTTTTGGTGAATTTGATGATCGAGCTTTAAAAAATATTGTCGCGCTTTGGCCTGATCGGATCGCCACAAATGTTGGAATCCAGGCTTTCAGCCGATCATTTCGGGTGTCTCTTTGGGCAGAGCGCAAGGCGTGACACTCTGCGCTTTGCTTGCCACTTGATCGCTTGACTCCAGACCCTCTTCTTGACCACCCTTCTTGATCGCTCCCTTGGCCCCCATGTCAAACCTCCTCCTCGGCATCGACCTCGGCACCACGAATTCCCTGGTGGGCGTGGTGGACAGCGGGTTCCCGATCCTGCTGGCTGACGCGGAGGGAGCCCGGCTCACGCCGTCGGCGGTGCATGTGGCGGCGGACGGCACGCTGACGGTCGGGGCGGCGGCGCTGCGGCGGCGGGTGCTGGAGCCGGGGCGGACGATCACTTCCGTGAAACGCCTCATCGGCCATCGCCCGGGCGAGGCGGGCTGGGAGCCGCCTTATGATTTGCGGGCGCTGGGGCTGACGCCGGTGGAGGTTTCCGCCGCCATCCTGCGCCATCTCAAGGCGGTGGCGGAGCGGGCGCTGGAGCAGCCGGTGACGCGCGCGGTCATCACGGTGCCGGCCTTTTTCAACGACGCGCAACGGGCAGCGACGCGGCAGGCGGGGGAAAGGGCGGGCCTGACGGTGGAGCGCATCCTGAGCGAGCCGACGGCGGCGGCGCTGGCCTACGGGCTGGACAAACTGGAGGGACGGCGGCGGATCGCGGTCTATGATTTGGGCGGCGGGACGTTTGATGTGTCGGTGTTGGAACTGCGCGAGGGCGTGTTCGAGGTGCTGGCGACGGCGGGAGACACCCGACTGGGAGGCGACGATCTGGACCGGGCGCTGGCGGCGGCGATTTGGAAAAAAGCGGCTCCGGCAGGCGCGGCGGTTTGGGAGAACCTCGACGCCGTGCGGCAGACGCGGTTGATCGAGGCGGTGGAGGCCGCCAAAAAAGCGCTCTCCACGCAGACAACGGCGCGGGTGGAACTGCCGTTTTTCCTGGATGCCTGGAGCTTGGCGGCGGAGGTGACGCGGGCGGAGCTGGAGGCCGTGGCGCGGCCCTGGGTGGAGGCCACGCGACGGCACTGCCTGCGCGCGTTGAGCGACGCGGATTTGAAACCGGAGGAACTGGACGAAGTGGTGCTCGTGGGCGGCAGCACGCGAATGCCGTTGGTGCAGGAGCGGGTGGCGGAGTGGTTCGGCCGGGAACCTTATACCTCGCAGAACCCCGATGAAGCCATTGCGCTGGGCTCGGTGATCCAGGCGGGCGTGTTGTCCGGCGCGTTGCGCCAGGTTTTGCTGCTGGACGTGACGCCGCTCTCGCTCGGCATCGAGACCTTCGGCGGCCTCATGAACGTCATCATCCCGCGCAACACCACGCTGCCGTGCAAGGCCGGGGAAATGTTCACCAACGCCGTGTCCGGCCAGCGCGGCATGTTGATCCGCGTGCTGCAAGGCGAGCGCGAGCTGGCCAGGGACAACTGGGAGCTGGGCCGCGTCGAAGTGCCGTTCACGCCGGGACCGAAAGGCTCCGCGCGCGTGGGCGTGCAGTTTTCCCTCAACGCCGACGGCCTGCTGGAGGTGCTGGCGCGCGACACCGCGACCGGGACCGACACCGTGCTGGAAATCCAACGCACGGCGGTGGATGTGAACGACGAGGCGGTGGAAAAAATGATCGCTGAGTCGGTGGAGTTCGCCTTCGAAGACATGAGCGAGCGCCAGTGGACGGAGGCGGCGCTGAAGGGCAGGGAATTGATCGAAGCCGTGGACGCCGCGCTGGCGCAGCTCGGCGAGGCGGTGCCGGAAGACGAGCGCGCCACCGTGCGTCGTCTGGCGGAGGACGTGTCACGCCGCCTGCAAACGGAGCCGCACGATGTGGCGGCGTTGAAAACCGCCAATCAAGCCCTCGACGACGCCACCCAGGAACTCGCCGTGCGCCTCATCGACCAAGCGCTGGAAGCGGCGCTGGAGCGGCGCGGCTTGGCGTGATCCAAGAGTACCCCGCCTCTCCGAGGCGGGTCACATGAGCGCACGGAGCGCGGGTGCCCTCACCCGCACTCAACTCATGAACTGGGCAAAATGCCCGGCCCACACAGGCAGGCAGAATGCCTGCATGACTCGTCTCAGGCAGGATGCGTGAGCTACTGCCGCGCCTGCATCCAGAACCGCCCGGAGCCGTTTGCGCTGAGTATGATTCATTTGTTTCATGAGTGAATCCCGTTTAACCGAAAAAGGAAGTTGAGAGTCGAGAGTTGAGTGCTGATAGTTCAAAATCAGCGGCTTGCGCCGAAAGCTCCATTCACCCGAAGGGTGAGACCTCCTGGCGGCACAAGTCGCTCATTTTCAGTCTATCAACTCTCAACTCTCAACTCTCAACCCTGTTTTTAGGTTTAAGGAGCGGATGAAGGCGTCCTCGCTCCGCCTGCTGCCATGAAAGCGTTTCCCACTGCCCGCATCGCCACCTGGATGTCGCTCAGTCTGGTGGCGTTCACTTTGGCCGGATCGCTCATGTTGTTGTTGGTGTTTCAGCGTGCGGCGGCGCGTGAGGATATCGCCGCCTTCGCCGCCTTGGCGCGGGCGAACGCGGCCTTTTTGGATCGTTCCACTTTGCCGCGAAGTGAGAAGATGGCGGCGCAGTTGAAGGAGATTCTCGGTGTCGAGGTCTGGTTTGAAACACGCGGCGGAATCGTGGGAGATGTCCCCGCCGGCGTGCCCGCGCTGGCTGCCGAAGGAGATCCTCGCCGCGTGGGACATCTGCTCGTCAGCGGTCATCGACTTCCGGCGCATGATGCCGCCGTGTATTTTGCGCGTCCGGCCCAGAGTGCGGCGGGCACGCTGCGCCGCCTGGACACCTGGAGCGCCCTGGCGGGTTTTTGGTTGCTGGCCGGGCTGCTGGGTGTGGCGCTGGCGCGGCGGGTGGCCAGGCCGCTGAGCCAGTTCGCCGCCGCCGTGCCGCGTTTGGCGGAGGAAAAAGACATGCCCGCGCTGCCGGTGCAGCGCGCCGACGAGATCGGACAACTGGCGCGCAGCTTTGAGACCGCGCACCGCGCCCTCAATGACGAACGCGACCGCCGCCGCGCGGCTGAGCGGCTGACGCTGCTCGGACGCATGACCGCCAGCCTCGCCCACGAGGTGCGCAATCCGCTGGCCGCCATCCGCCTGCACGCGCAATTGCTCGACGGTGCGGATGAGGAAGAGAGCCGCGCCTCCCGCGAGTTGATCGAAAGCGAAGCCGCCCGCATTGATTCCCTTGTGACCCAATGGCTGCACTACGCCCGGCCCGCGCCGCCCGTGCTGGTGCGCACGGACTTGTCCGCCGTGGTGGCGCGTATCCTCAAACTGCTCGCACCCCAAGCCGCGCACGCCGGGGTGAGCCTGGAGAATGAATCGCCCGAGCCCGCCTGGGTGCGGGGCGACGCGGACCGGCTCGGCCAAGCTTTGTCCAACCTCGCGCTCAACGCCATCCAGTCCATGCCCGGCGGCGGGCGGGTGCGCGTCACTCTGCAAAGCGCGCCATCTCAAAATAGCAACGCACCGGCCTGCCATCATTGCCTCTGCGTCAGCGACGAAGGCTCCGGCTTCAGCACCGCCGCTTTGTCGCGGGCTGGCGACGCCTTTTTTTCCGAGCGCGAAGGCGGCATGGGCCTTGGCCTGACCGTGGCGGCGGAAGTCTGCCGCGCTCACGGCGGCAATTTGCGATGGGAAAACGCGCCCGGCGGTGGCGCGCGGGTCTGCATGGAACTGCCTGCGCTTGTTGCGGGTGATGTGAGGGTGGTCTGACAGACTGCTGGAAATCGGGTTGCTTCCACCCCGCGTCATGCTCTCTGTTCCCGAAGATGGGAGCCACGTCTGGCCAGGACAGGCGCCATGCCGCCCGCCTTTTTTCCCGCCTGCTTGATGAACGCAAATGTGAATGAACCCGCCGCCAGTTCCGAACCCCGCCGCCTTACCGCGGCGGACCTGCTGGTGCTGACCAAGTTCCGCCTCAGCGCCTTGGTCATCGTCACCACCTTCGTCGGGTTCTGGCTGCGGCGCGGGCCGGACTGGAGCCTTGCCCTGCTGCTGCACACCCTGGCGGGCGCCACGCTGGCGGCCTTTGGCGCGGCGGTCTTCAACCAACTCATGGAGATCGAGCCCGACTCCCGCATGACGCGCACCGCGGACCGCCCGCTGCCCGCCGGGCGCATCAGCCCCTCCGCCGCCTTCGGCATCGGCTGGCTGCTGAGCGCGCTGGCCTTGATCCACTTGGTCAAGATGGTGAACCTGGAAGCCGCCGCCATCACCGCGCTGACGCTGGCGGTGTATCTCTTCATCTACACCCCGCTCAAGCAGCAGTCCGCCTCCAACACCCTCGTCGGCGCGGTATCCGGCGCGCTGCCGCCGCTCATCGGCTGGGCGGGCGCGGCGGGGCCGCCGGTGGCGGGAGACCCGTATTTCCGCTGGTCGCTGCTGCTGGAGCCGGGCGCGATCTTTCTCTTCGCCCTGCTCTTCCTCTGGCAGCTCCCGCACTTCCTGGCCATCAACTGGATGTACCGGGACGAGTACCTGCGCGGCGGTTTCGTCATGCTGGCCAACGAGGACGAGCATGGCCGCACCACCTCCTCCCACGCTCTGGCCTACGCCGTGGCCATGCTGCTGCTGATGTTTTACCCGGCGGCGATGGGGCTGGTCTCGCCCGCTTGGTTCCTGCCGCCGGCGCTGCTGCTGGCCGGCTGGCTATGCCTCCTGGCTTGGCGCTTCTTCAAAACCCCCGAACGCCCCGCCGCCCGCAAGCTCTTCTTCTGCACCCTCGCCTACCTGCCCGCCGCGCTGCTGCTGGCGGCGCTGGCTTGGCGGCGGTAAGAACGAGTTTCAGGATGCCATATTCGCCACCGAGAGCACAAGCTTGTTGGGCCTCGTCTTTTGCGCGGCGGGACCGGTCGTGCCGAGCACCTTCGAGGTGGTGCGGACAAAGGTCGCGTAGTCGGTCAAGGAAGGCTTCAAGCGAATGGCCTTCGTGACGGGCTGCGGGCTGTTTTTTTTCGGGTTCACGACGGAGCAGTATCCGGCAATGACAGCAGAGTGTCAAGAAGCGTGGAAAAGGCGCTCCGTCGTTTGACCGGGCGCCGCCAACAAGGCATTGCGCCATTTCCCGGCGGGAATGAGGATTCCCGGCAAGCCGTGGCTGCGCCCAAGCTTCATTTCTCCGCCTCGCGCTGGGCGCGCACATGCTCTAGCACGGCCTTTTCCATGAAGGCGACGGCGGCGGGCGTGTTGGTGTGGCCCGCGAGAGTGTCGATGTGCAGTTTTTTGGGGATGGTGAGAGCATTGTAGGCGGCATAGACACTGGTGGGCGGGCAGGTCGCATCGATGAAGCCCACGGTCACCGCCGCGCCTTTAGCGTGGCTGCGGAGCGCGAAGTTGACGTTGTCGAAGTAGCGCGCGGCTTGCAGCGAAGCGGGCGCCGGCGCGCCTTGCTCGTCAGTGGCCACCAGCTTCGGCCAGCCGGCGATTCGATTGGCTTCCATACCGCTGTGATCGCAACCCGCCGGGACTCCGGCGCAGAAGAAACTGACGCGCTCGTCGAGCGCGGCGGCGGCAAAGGCCTGAAAGCCGCCCTGGCTGCTGCCATGGACAATCAAAGTCTTGCCGTCCCATTCCGGCTGCGCGGCCAGGAAGTCGATGGCGCGCACCAGACGCAGGAACATGTTCTTGAAATAAATGGTGTCGCGAGCCAGCCGTCCGAAGCGCGGGTAATCGCGCAGCTTGGTTGCGTAAAGCTCCTTGTAAAACTCCTGCGGCCGGCCGTTGGGAATGCCGTGCGCGTTGATATCAAAAGCCAGCATGCCGCCCTCGCGCACGGCCCAGTTCATCGAACCAAGAGAAGCGCTGACCACGCCCGCGCCATGCACGCGCAGGATGGCGGGCAGGCTGCGCGGCTTGGCGTTGGACGGCTTGCCGAAATAACCGGACACCGGCGCTCCATCCACGCACGCGACTTTCACGTCGAAAACTTCAACGCCTTCCACCGGACTCTTCACGGGGGTGAGTTCCGCTTTCGCGGGCACTGTGGCGAGCGCTTGTTTTTGCTTTTGCCAGAAGGCGTCGAAATCATCCGGGAGCGGCAGGCTCGGCTTGATCTTCTCCGGCTCGAACCCGGCGGCGGCCAGCGCCTTGGTCTTGCCGGAAGTGACGAGCAATTGCAAAAAGCCGGGTTCATCCAGACTGCCCTCCACGGTGGCCTTGCCATTGATCAACTTCACGCTGCGCGGCGGCTGCGGTTGGAAACCGTCCTTGGAAAGCACGACCTGCACCAGCGCATCGGCGGGCTCGCCGGTGATGGTGAATTGCACCTTGTCGCCCGCTTGGTAGAGCGCGGCCTCGCGGTCGGTCTTGGCTGCCAGCTTCACCGCCACCGGCGCGGCTTTGGGTTTTGTGGAGGGCGCTGGTTTGGCCGCGGCTGCGGCGACAGCGACGCCGGCCAAAAGACAACCGGACAGGGAAAGAAAAACAAAGCGTTTCATGGCTGCATACCAACGCGCATCAACAGCCAGGCTCGCAACGAATCTTGCAAAAGAGAATATTGAAAGCGCTTCTTGCTTTGAGCAGACACCACCAACAAAGCATTGCACGAATTCTTCGTTCTGTGTAAGCAGGTGGTCATGGCCAAGCGCAAACGCCCCTCCCAGACGCCGGACCCCAGCCCGGATTTCTTCCAAGAAAAGGAGCAGATGTTGAACGCCGTGCAAAAGGCGTTGCAGGACATGCCTTTCGAGTCGGCGGCGGAGGCAAACGCTTTTCTCGCCCAGTTCGCGGGCATGAAAATGGCGGATGTGATGCGGGCGCTGGGCGGCACGAATGACGCTTCCCGGCAGGCCACGGCGGACGAAATGTTTTTTGCGGCGATGGAGGCCCGCACGCGCCTGACCGTCCGGCGGAAGCTGGCCGCCGTGCTCAAATTCGATCCCGATCATGTCCGCGCTCTCGCCGTGCTGGCGATCATGGAATCCAAACCCGAATCCATCGAAAAGGGTCTGCGTCATGCCATCGCCGCCGGCGAGCGCAAGCTCGGCCCCATGCTGCAAGAAGAGAGCGGCCAGCTTTGGGGTTGGTTCGAGGCGCGGCCCTACCTGGAGGCGCGCGCGGAACTGGCGCAGTTCCTCGCGGAGGAGGATGGCCGCCAAGATGAAGCCATCGCCGAGCACCAGGAGCTGCTGCGGCTCAACGAAAACGACAACCAAGGCATCCGCGATCCCTTGCTGGGTCTGCTGCTGGAGATGCATCGTTTCGATGAAGCCCGCGCGCTGATAAAAAAATACGATACCGATTACGCCGCCACCTGGATGTATGCAAAGGCGCTGCTGCGCTTCCAGGAATGCGCCGCGAAAGCCGGATGGGACACCAGCCGCCACGATCTGGCCTGGCTGGACCGGCAAATGACAGACATGGCCGAAGGCAAGGCGCCCGATATTCCCAAGGCCGTCCGCGCCGCCGATAAAACGCTCGCCAAGGCGCTGAAGTTCAACCCCTGGTGTGCTATCTATCTGATCAAGGCGGAGGAATACCTGGAGCACGACCTGCCGCCGTATTACAGCCCCGGCAGCGAGGAGGAAGCGCGTCTCTTCCTGGAATACCACAACAACGCCTGGGTGGCAAACCCCTCCGCCCTGCTCTGGCTGACGCTCACCGCGCTGCCGTGGCTGATGCAGAACGGTTTTCAAGATGAGTTGATGCCTTGAGGCGGCTCTCCGGCGCAGGTTTTGCATGAAAAAACCGTGCGCATCAGCCCTGGAAGCACTCCAGGTATTTGACTCCCGCGCCGGTGTTGAAGATCACCGCCTGCTCATCCGCGCGGATGGCATTGCGCTCCCGCAGCACCTTCAGCGCGGCGTAGCAGGCTGCCCCTTCAGGAGCGGCGAAGATGCCTTCCGCGGCGCCGATCTCGGCCACGGCTTCCAGCATGGCTTCGTCCGACACCGCGACCGCGCCACCACCCGATGCGCGCAAGGCATCCAGCATGAGGAAGTCGCCAATGGCCTTCGGCACACGCAGGCCCGATGCCTTGGTGGCGGCATTCGGGAACTCCGCCGCGAAGCGCTCTCCGGCTTCAAAGGCCCTGACGATCGGCGCGCAGCCATCGGCCTGCACGGTGTAGAGACGGGGCCGTTTGGAGCCGATCCAGCCCAGAGCTTCCATTTCATCAAAGGCCTTCCACATGCCGATCAAGCCGGTGCCGCCGCCGGTCGGATACAGCACGGCATCGGGCAAGGTCCAGCCGAGCTGCTCCGCCAGTTCATAACCCAGCGTTTTCTTCCCCTCCACGCGGTAGGGCTCCTTCAGCGTGGAGACATCAAACCATCCCTCGTCCTCCTTGCGACGCGCCACCTCCGCGCCGCAGTCGGTGATCAGTCCATCAATCAATGTCACATGCGCGCCCGTCTCGCGGCTCTCGATGATGTTGGCCTGCGGCGTGTCGGCCGGCATGAAAATGTGCGCCTCCAGTCCTGCCCGCGCCGCATACGCCGCCAAAGCGCCAGCGGCATTGCCCGCCGACGGCACGGCGAGTTTTTTCAATCCCAGCCGCTTCGCCACGGTGACGGCGACCGCCATGCCGCGTGCCTTGAAGCTCTGCGTCGGGTTCTGCGATTCATCTTTGATGAGCAGGCGACCCATCCCGACCCTCGCTCCCAGCCTGGGCACTTCCAGCAGCGGCGTCCAGCCCTCGCCCAGCGACACAATGTCATCCTCGCTCTCGATGGGCAGCACCTCGCGATAACGCCACAACGACTTCCCCCTCGCGCGCAGCGTTTCCGGGCTCAGCGTGCGCGCCGCCGCCGCCAGATCGTAGCGGGCGAAGAGCGGCATCCCGCAGGAGAGACATAGGTTCTGCGGGATGTTTTTCTCATGTTCTTTGCCGCAGGCTGAACAGGACAGGGTCGTGAAGCTCATCGTGTGGGATCGAAGTCAATGGCTGGGATTTGGAGCCGGTCGGCGGTTGAGGATGGGAGAGGCAGCCAGTGTCTCGAAGGAGTGGCTGGTCATCACAATAAATGGCGGCGACACTGCCGCTGACCATGTAGCGGAGGCCGAGTTCATTGAGCTTCCGGGTGAAGATCAGGTATGGCTCAGGTGGCTGCATGCATGAAAATCTCCTTCACGCGCTGCTGCACCTGCTCCTCAGTCCAGCCGGGGTGTTGCTGGCGCAGGCGGGCGGCTTTGAGCTTTCTGGCTCCCCAATACAACTGAAACGCCGTGCGCAATTTTTGCGCGCCCGTCATGCGCCGCAGGATGGCGATGTATTCAGGAGTCAGTTCGGCTGCCATGCGGACATGATAGGCGGCGAATTCGACATTTGCATGAAAAAAAGCGGCTGAAGTGACTCAGCCGCTTTTCGGGAGCGATTTGCTCATCACACTCTTTGTGATGGCTGCATTAGCCGATCACCTCCGGCCACTCCGTGTGGAAGAACTCGCCCTCCGGTTTGTCCAAGCGCTCGCAGGTGCGGGCTCCGAAGAACTCGCGCTGGGCTTGGAGGAGGTTGGCGGGGATTTCCAGAGGACTGGCAAAGCGTCCGCGGCAGATGGAGGGAGGAAGCCCAGCCCGGTGAAAACCGGTGCGATCAAGAAGCTTCCTTGTAAAGGTGTTTTTGGAAACCGGTGAAGACCGTGGCGATGTCCTGCCCCAGGTCGTTCAAAGCATCGGCGATGGAGTTGTCGTATTTGAGCAGCAGCAGGGATTTTAACTTTTCCTGAGCCAGCTCGCTGACGCCTTCGGTGACGTAGTGTGCCAGGACGAAGTCGAGGAAAGCCTGTTGTTTTCCGCTGAATTCGGCAGGGATGGTGATCTTCGCCCGGGCAGCGCGTTCTTCGCGAGATAGAGGCGGAAGGGCGTAGGCGATGTAGGCAAGGACATCGAAAAGATCGCTCTTTTCGGCGTCGATGAGCTGTTGCATCTCGGCGAACTGTTCGGCGCCGAAGCCTTTTTCGGCGAGGCCGTCCAGCAGGCGGGCGCGGGTGACGGGGTCGCTCCAGAGCTGGCGGAGTTCGTCCTCGTTCTGGAAAAAGTCAGGCAGTTTGCCATAAAGCAATTCCATGAATTGCGCGGCGCTGATGGGGGCGCCGCCGGGATGCCAGTAGGTGGTCATCATCATGTGCTGGATGCTGCGGGCTTTGCCGTCGGCGAGTTTCACTTTGGCTTTTTTGCGCCGTTCGCACTCGCAGGGGCGTTTGCCGCAGACGGGGCAGTATTCGGATTCGCAGGCGCAGGGGAGCTGGCCGCATTGTTGGCAGGGCTGGTCTTCCTTGGGCGGGCAGACGCAGGGGTAGGCGCCGCAGGTTTCGCAGGTCTCGGGCTCGATGGGTTCGCCGTCCCATTCGGGGTCGTTGAAGTGGTGGTGGGCTTTGACGAAGTCGTAGATGGTGAACCAAGTCTTGCCGGGATAGACGCGGGTGCCGCGGCCGATGATTTGCTTGAACTCGATCATGGAGTTCACGGGGCGCATGAGGACGATGTTGCGCACGTTGCGGGCATCGACCCCGGTGGAGAGTTTCTGCGAGGTGGTGAGGATGGTCGGAATCGTTTTATCGTTGTCCTGGAATTCGCGCAGCCATTGCTCGCCGATCTCGCCGTCGTTGGCGGTGACGCGGTGGCAGTAGTCGGGATGCGCGCTGGTTTTGTGCTGGTTGATGAGGTCGCGGACGATCAGGGCGTGATCCTGGGTGGCGCAGAAGACGAGGGTCTTTTCCCGCTGATCTATGAGGCTCATGAAGAGCTTCACGCGGTGGGTTTCGCGCTCCTTGATCTCGATGATTTTGTTGAAGTCTTTTTCCTCGTAGGTCTTGCCGTATTCGACTTCGCCTTCCATGAGGCGGTCATCATTGGTGTAGGTGTATTCGTCGAGGGTGGTGGAGATTTGGCGGACTTTGAAGGGAGTGAGGAAACCGTCGTTGATGCCTTCCTTGAGCGAGTAGGTGTAAACAGGCTCGCCGAAGTAGAGGTAAGTGTCGGCGTTGTCTTTGCGTTTGGGGGTGGCGGTGAGGCCGAGCTGCACGGCGGGGGCGAAGTATTCGAGGATGCCGCGCCAGGTGCTTTCGTCGTTCGCGCCGCCGCGATGGCATTCGTCGATGATGATGAAGTCGAAGAAGTCGGGCGGATACTCGCCATAATACGGTGTGTCGCCCGGGCCACTCAGAAACGTCTGGAAAATGGTGAAGAAGACGCTGGCATTCTTGGGGACTTTGCCCTTTTTGCGGATGTCATCGGGGGAGACGCGGGCGAAGGCGTTGTCCTCGAAGGCGGCGAAGGAGGAAAAGTCGTTGTAGGCCTGGTTGGCCAGCGTGTTGCGGTCGGCGAGGAAGAGGATGCGCGGGCGGCGGGTGGGTTCGCGGCCGAGGTTCCAGCGGGCGGAGAAGAGTTTCCAGACGATCTCAAAGGCGATGGAGGTTTTGCCGGTGCCGGTGGCGAGGGTGAGCAGGATGCGCTCTTGTCCGGCGGCGATGACTGCCAGCACGCGCTGCACGGCGATGTCCTGGTAATAACGCACCTGCCAGTCGCTGCCTTTTTCGATATAAGGCACGGCGGCAAAGCGATCTCGCCAGACGTTTTCCTCGGAGAAGGTATAATGCCACAGTTCCTCCGGCGTGGGGTAGCAGGGAATCTCGCCTTCCTTGCCGGTGAGCATGTCGATGCGGTAGATGCCCTGGCCGTTGGTGGCGCAGGCATAGCGAATGTTCAGTTTGCCCGCGTATTGCTTGGCCTGGCCGACGCCTTCGGTGAGGGGTTTGTCCCAGGCTTTGGCCTCGATGACGGCGAGTTTGGTGTGGCGGTATTCGAGGATGTAATCCGCCTTCAGTGGCAGGCCCTTCTTTCCGCCCGCTTCGATGCGCCCCGGGGCGATGGGGTATTCCCGGCGAATCCGGCTGCCTTCCACCACGCCCCAACCCGCCGCTTTGAGGGCGGGGTCGATGTGGGTCATGCAGGTTTCGGTTTCGTTCATGGCTGCTGCAGGGTGACTCCGCTGAGGAGGGCGAAGAGGGGTTCGTTGATGAAGAAATTGGTTTTGCCGATCTTTTGCTTTCGCACGAAGCCGTTGGTGGCGAGTTGTTCGAGATATTTGCTGGCGGTGGGGCGGGAGACGCCGAGTTCCCCTTCGACGAACTCGATCTTGGTGTAGGGATAGCGGAACAGGTTGTTGAGCAAATCCTGGCTGTAGAGCTTGGGCAGGCGTTCGCGCAGGCCGCGTTTGGTTTGCTTCATCAAATCGCGGTAGGCCTTGATCAGGGTGATGGCGCTGCGGGAGGTGATGGCGATGCCGCGCAGGAGGTAGAGGCACCATTCCGCCCAGCGGCCTTCGTCACGCACGGTTTGGAGCAGGCGGTAGTAGTCGGGCTTGGTGGCGGTGATGTAGCGGCTCAGGTAGAGCACGGGCAAATCCAGCAGGCTCTCGCGTTGCAGCACCAGCAGGTTGAGGATGCGGCCGGTGCGCCCGTTGCCGTCGTAGAAGGGGTGGATGCTCTCGAACTGGTGGTGCGCGATGGCCAGGCGCAGGAGGGGATCAAGCCCGTCTTCGGCGTGGAGGAAATCGACCAGATTGGCCATCAGGCTTTCGACTTCGGTGGCGTCCTGGGGCGGGTCATAGATCACTCGGCCGGTGGCTTCGTTTTTGAGGACGGTGCCGGGGAGCTTGCGCAGGCCCGCGCGGTTTTGCTCCAGTTCGGCCTGGACGGCGAGGATGGTTTCCAGGCGGATCAAACCGCTGGCTCTCACTTCGTCATAGCCTCGGCGGAGGGCGGACACGTAGTGGCGCACTTCCTTGGCGGCGGGGGAAACGGCGGATTCCTCCCCGGAGGTGTAAAGTTCATCGTGGGTGGTGATGATGTTCTCGATCTCCGAGCTGTCTTTCGCTTCCTGGATGGACAGGGTGTCGAGCAGGATGCCTTGGTTCGGCAGGGATTCGCAGAGTCCCTTCAGTTCCGCCAGATGGCGGTGTGCCTCGGTCAACGCCGCCCAGATTTCCCGCGTCTCGAGTGCGGAAAGATCGGCCAAGGGCAGTGGCGGGACAGTGGACATGGAAAAAAAACGCCGAATTTTTAACACGAAAGCCATTTCGTGTAAAGAAAAAACGAATTATTTTACATGATGTCGGGTAAGGCTGGGAAATCAGACGGATCGGATTTGGGGCTGGATGTGGAAAGAAAAACACGGATTTCTTTCATGGGCGCTCTTTTCGCGTAAAGAAAAACGGGGATTTTTTACACGATGGCGGAAACGTGTCGCATTTTCACGGTTTTTGCGACACGTTTTGCGGACATGTCGCGGCGGGCGACAGGTTGCGGGAACAATGGCGGCAGATTTCAACTCACCCCGGACTTACCCACCCGATCGGCAGCAAATCTCTCAGCGTGTAGCTGGTTCTGACGCGGCCGTTTTTGAAGAGCACCGTGGTCTTCAGGAGCGCGGCGCGGCAACGCTCATTGAAGAAGCGTTTGTTCAGATCAATCACTTGCTCTTCCGTCAGGTTTTCATCGATTTTACCGCCGACACTGTGGTTGTCGATGGTCACGAAATCGAATTTCCACGAATCCAGCAGCACTCCCTTGAAGACGCCTTCCAGTTCGACTTCGTCGTCATTCGTGATGGTTCCGGCGACACGCTGGAAGGCTTCATCCGCCTGAATGGGGTCCATGGTGCAGCGGAAATCCCCGCTTTCCAGACGCAGTCCGGCTTTCCCTTTGGCGACCACCTCCAGGAAGCCGCGCAGGTTCTGGATGACACGCGGGGCGGTTTCATCCAGTTCCGCCGCGAAATCCTCGTCGCTGCGCGCGGCGGATTCGACGAGGCGCGTCACATGGGCCAGCGTGTCAGCCAGTTGCCCTTCCTCGAAAAGCTCGTCGTTCTCCGCTTTGGTCAACTCCAGCCCAAAGGAACCTCTGGGCAGAGCGGTGAGCAACAGGCGGGATTGCGCTTCGCCTGTGCGGCGGCCCCGGCTTCCCACGACACCGTGCCAGCGGTCGGCGTAATCCGCCATCACCATGCTTTGGAAAGGCTCCAACACCCGGCCAGCGAAAGAAGCGTCAATGCCGGTGGAGCCCTGCACAGGCTCCCCGGAAAAAAACAAAATCGTGCGGGCTTCCTTGTTGCCGAGAGGCAGCGCTTCCAGCTTCTCTTGCAGTCCTTTTTCACGCTCGGTAAAAGCCATGGACATGAGCGGATGCGTTTCGGCCAGCTCTTTGAGGCGCTGGGTCTCCAGGAGCTGGACTTTCAGGAATTCTCGCTGTGAACGGGTGGTCATGGGATGTGTTTGCCGAGTTCCTGCCGCGCTGCAGCGTCTTCAGCAGGTGTGTTCAGATCCATCTTCAACATCCCTTTCCATACGCCCTGACGGTTGTGTGAAAAGAGAAGAATCCAATAGCGGGTTTGCTCGAGAGTCAAAATGGGCGAGAACCCCGCGTCAAAAGGGTGATGGTCAAGGCTGAATGATGCCTTGGCGCGGGCTGGGCTGGCAAACTCGGGGAAGCGCGCCATCACTCCCGTCATAAAGGGGACATCGTAACCCCAAAAAACCGTCACCACATCCAAATCCCTCGGCGCTCGATTTTCCCGTGTCTCCACATCCTCCAGGAAACTGCCGTCAAGCCATTGAAACCCGTTGGTCAACCCCTCAGCCCGCAGGCGTTCCCGGAAGTCGAGGAATTTGCCGAGAATGGCGCGGCGTTCCGGTGTTGTCCCCAGGCGCTGGCACAAATCCGCCGTCGTGCAAGGATACGGCGACAACTGGCCGCGATCCACCGGGTCTCCCAAATGCGGCGGGAGCACGAGGTTGTGGTCAAAATCTGGAATCGGATTCGGCATTCAAATCTAGTGCGATTTTAGTCCAGCCGATGCCCTTTGGCGAGCATTCCTGCGGGTTTCGT
>CAZNKC010000084.1:16917-19606 GCA_964573315.1 uncultured Verrucomicrobiaceae bacterium
TAGTGCGATTTTAGTCCAGCCGATGCCCTTTGGCGAGCATTCCTGCGGGTTTCGTTACAATTTGCCGGAAAAGGCCTGATGGAGGAGGGATTTTTTTAGTTCGTCGAGCGCGGCGAGCTTGCGGGTGTAGAGGGCGTCGAGGCGGCGGGTTTCGGCGGCGAGGGCGTCGAGACGGGTGACGATGATTTGTTGGGTTTTGAGGTCGAGAGGAAAGGAAACAATCACCGCTCCGATCTTAGTTGGAGAGGTGTGGCGAACTTTGGTGCCGGAAGCGGAATCATGAATTTCCTTCCTGACGTTCATCAGATTGAAGACGTGATAGAAGAAATCGTTGAGCCAAGGAACACCGGGACTGGCCTGGATAAGGCCAAGCCGCTGATTGTGGAGGAATTTCTCTGAGTCTGGAACTATGAGCGGGCTTCCAAGGAGGCCGGGAGCCTGTTCAGTCATCGCAACCAGCAAATCTCCTTTCTGAAGAACGAAATCCTTGGGAATGGGGCCAGCGTAATATTTCTGTTTCTCTCCCCGATCACGATAACCTCCGGATTCGTGGAAATTGCCGGGTGTTAGCAGAACGTGGCTGCCTTGGCTGGAAAAATACGCGCCTTCGAAAGCATAGCCGTGTTTGATATGGCAGAGTTCTCCCAGCGGCTTCTCCACCCACCCCTCACCGGGGTGGGAAAAGGTGGAGTGGAGGTGGCTTTCGAAGAGGGCGCGGGCGTTTTGGAGGTTGGCTTCGGTGTTGGCCCGGGCGGTGGCGAGGCCCGCCATCGCTTCGTCCAGCAGGCTGACGATCCGCTGCTGTTCGGGGAGTGGGGGGACGGGGATTCCCAGAGACTTGATGAAAGGAAGTTTGACGCCTTGAACGGTTGCACCCGTGCCTGCGGATTCAATGACGTGAGCTACACTTTTGAACCACCAAAACAGATACTTTTTCGCAAGTTGCCGATCATTGTTGGGGACAATTCCACGCAAATCCTGATTGATCGCAGTGTTCTCTGCCACCAAACAAACTTTTCCCAAACCGACTCGAGAGGCGATTACGACGTTGCCCGATGGAATGATATTGGTGGCGCTGTTCTTAACCGCTGACTGAGTGATGCGAAATTCTGTTTGTTCGATCACATCCTGCTTCATGTCACGAACTGTGGCCCATGGGATATCGCCAGAGTAAAACTCGGGTTTATCCTTCGCCGGTGTGCCTCCTCCGATGACTGAACATATGTCGCCGAGAGGGATTTTCTTTGCGCCACTCATCTCAGCACTCCTTCTTCGGTTGCGGACAATGACTGCCGAATCCCCGCCAGCACTTCCGCCGTTTCTTCGTCAAGGGCTTCGATTTCGTCGAGGATTTCCTCCGGGGAGCGGTGGGTGGTTTCGGTGGTGGCGTTGGGATTTTTGACGGAGAGGTCGTAGCTCGCGGGGTTGATGGTGGCGGCGTCGAGGGTCCAGCTTTTCGGGGAATCCTCGAAGCGCTGCTGCCGGTCAATAAAGTCAATCAGGTCGTCGTCGTTGAGGGGGTTGGTTTTGCCGAGGTTGCGACCGGGGTCGAGCTGGTAATACCAGATGTGGCGGGTGGATTTTCCTTTTTCGAAGAAGAGGACGACGGTCTTGACCCCGGCTCCCTGGAAGGTGCCGCCGGGGCAGTCGAGAATGGTGTGGAGGTCGCAGCTTTCGAGGAGGAGTTTGCGCAGGCTGACGGAGGCGTTGTCGGAGTTGGAGAGGAAGGTGTTTTTGATGACGATGGCGGCGCGGCCTCCGGCTTTGAGGATGCGGATGAAGTGCTGGAGGAAGAGGAAGGCGGTCTCGCCGGTGCGGATGCGGAAGTTCTGCTGGACTTCGGCGCGCTCCTTGCCGCCGAAGGGGGGATTGGCGAGGACGATGTCGTGGCGGCGGGCGGGGTCGATGTCGTCGCTGTGGCCGGCGAGGGTGTTGGTGTGGACGATGTTGGGGGCCTCGATCCCGTGGAGGATGAGGTTCATGATGGCGATGACGTAGGCGAGGGATTTTTTCTCGCGGCCAAACAGGGTTTTCTTTTCGAGGGTTTCTTTTTGCTTGGTGGTGAGGCCGGGGCGGTTGAGGTAGTCGAAGGCTTCGCAGAGGAAGCCGGCGGAGCCGCAGGCGCCGTCGTAGATGGTCTCGCCGATTTTTGGATCGGTGACGCGGATCATGGCGCGGATGAGGGGGCGCGGGGTGTAATACTCGCCGCCGTTGCGCCCGGCGTTGCCCATGCGTTTGATTTTTTCTTCGTAGAGGGCGGAGAGTTCGTGCTTTTCGCGCTGGGAGCGGAAGCGGAGGGCGTCGATCTGGTCGAGGATTTCGCGGAGGTTGTAGCCGCTGGTGATTTTGTTTTTGATCTCGCTGAAGATTTCGCCGATTTTATATTCAAGGGTGCCGGGTCCGGCGGCTTGGTCTTTGAAGCGGCGGAGGGCGGGGAAGAGTTTGTGTTCGACGAAGTCGCGGAGGTCGTCACCGGTCTGGGTGCGGTGGGTGTCGGGCTGGCCGTCGGGGGTTTTCGGGCAGGCCCAGGCGCTCCAGCGGTATTCGGGGGCCAGGATGGGGGTGGGGGCGCGGCCTTCGAGCGCGGCGATGGCGGCGCGGTCTTCTTCGAGGCCGTCGAGGTATTTGAGGAAGAGGAGCCAGGAGGTTTGCTCGGTGTAGTCGAGTTCGGTGGTGCAGCCGGCTTCTT
>CAZNKC010000085.1:0-19472 GCA_964573315.1 uncultured Verrucomicrobiaceae bacterium
CTCGGCGCGGGCGGATTGCTGGCCGGAGGTGTGCTGCTGCTTTTGTTCCTGCTGAATGTCGCGGCGAATCTGCCAGACACGCTCAAGCGGGCCGTGCGTCATCTCAAGTGGGCCGTACGTCATCCCGAGGTGCGCTGGGCGGCCAAAATGGCTGGTTGCTGCTTGGCGGTGGTCGTTGTCGCGCACTGGACGCGGGTGCTGCTGTTGTGAGGTCGCGCAGGACAACTTGCAGCCGGCCATCTCCCGCCAATGGTGGAGGGGATGAATCAGAATTTGCAACTCGGAGTGAACGTCGATCATGTGGCGACGTTGCGGCAGGCGCGGTACCGGACGATGCCGGACGCGCACAATGTGGAGCCTTCGGTTTTGGAGGCGGCGCGGCAGGCGGTGGCGGCGGGGGCGCACTCAATCACGGTGCATCTGCGCGCGGACCGTCGGCATATTCAGGACGCGGATGTGTGGGCGCTGCGCGCGGAGCCGGGGCTGCTCATCAATCTGGAGATGGGCAATACGCCGGAGATCGTGGACATCGCGCTGCGGCTGCGGCCGGACTTTGTGTGTCTGGTGCCGGAGAATCGCGAGGAAGTGACGACGGAGGGTGGGTTGGACGCGGTGGGCGGGCGTGTGGCGTTGGAGCCGGTGGTGCGGGCGCTGGAGGACAATGGCAGCCGGGTCAGCCTGTTCATCGATCCGGAGCCGGAGCAGGTGCGGACGGCGGCGGAGCTGGGAGCCAGCATGATCGAGTTGCACACGGGCACTTTTGCGAACCACCTGGACGCGGAGCGGGCGCGGGAGGCGGAACGGCTGCGGGAGGCGGCGGAGTTGGGTCACGGGTTGGGCTTGCAAATCAACGCGGGCCACGGGCTGACCACGGCCAATCTGCCGGATTTGTTCGCGGTGCCGCATCTGGTGGAGTTGAACATCGGGCATTCGCTGGTGGCGCGCGCGGTGAGCGTGGGGCTGGGGGAGGCGGTGCGGGAGATGCTGGCGGCGATGGTGGGTTATCGGGGGTGAATTTGAATCATGGCGGTGACGGGCATTGGCATTGATCTGGTGGAAGTGGCGCGCGTCCGCGAGCTGCTGGAGCGGCATGGCGAGCGTTTCAAGGCGCGGACTTTCACCGAGGCGGAAACAACCTACTGCGACGCCTGCGCGGACCCGGCGATGCACTACGCGGCGCGTTTCGCGGCCAAGGAGGCGGCGGCCAAGGCGCTGGGCACGGGTTTCGCCCAAGGCGTAAGCTGGCGCGACATCGAGGTGGCGCGGGAGGATTCCGGCAGGCCGGTGCTGCGTTTGCATGGCGGCGCGGCGGAGCGGGCGCTGGCGCTGGGTGTGCGCGCTTGCCATTTGTCCCTGTCCCACACCCGCGAGCTGGCACAGGCGCAGGTGGTGCTGGACGGGGGGCGGTAGGCTGTGGGCTGTGGGCGGTAGTGAGTCGTCCTCGTCCTCCTACTCGTCCTCGAAAATCCGAATGACGAATGGACACTGAGCCAAGAATCGCGCCAGAAATCATTCGTGTTGTTTCGTGTCCATCCGAGGTTTCTTCCTCGCCGCCGCCTCCCGCGAAAGAATGGGAGGGAACGGAGTCCCGCCCTTCGAGGATGAATATCGTCTCGCCAACGGCGTGGCATCTGCTAGGAATGCGGCGACATGAGCAGCACGACGAAGCGGCATTTTGACATTGTCATCGTGGGCGGAGGGTTCGCCGGGATTTATTGCGCGCGGCGGGTGCTGCGGCGGCTGCGGCATTTGAAGCTGAAAGTGGCGCTGGTGGCGCGGGAGAATCACATGGTCTTCCAGCCGATGCTGGCGGAGGTGGTCGGAGGGTCGCTGGCGCCGCGGCATGTGGTCAATCCGGTGCGGCTGCTGGTGCCGGGGGCGGATGTGCTCAAGGCGCAGGTGACGGGCGTGGATTTGCAAGCCAAAACGCTGGCGCTGGACGGCGGGCCGTTCGTGCCGGAGTTGACGCTGGGGTTCGACCATCTGGTGCTGGCGCCGGGCGCGGACGTGGATTTGTCACGCTTCCCCGGCATGGCAGAGCACGCCTATCTGATGCGCAACGCTGGGGATGCGATGAAGCTGCGCGCCGCGATCGTGACGCGGATGGAGGAGGCGAACTTGGTGGACGACGTGGCGGAGCGGCGGCGCATTCTGTCCTTCGTGGTGGTGGGCGGCGGTTATTCCGGGGTGGAGACGGCGGGCCAGATCGCGGACCTGCTGCGCGGTGTATGCAAGTATTACGAGTTTGTACGGCCGGACGAGCCGTCGGTCACGCTGATCCATGCGCGCGATCGCCTGCTGCCGACGCTGGACGCCTCCCTGGGCGAGTACACGCGGCGGCAGCTCGAGAAAATGGGAGTGCGGGTGTTGCTCGATGCGCGGGTGAGCTCGGTCACGGCGCGCAGCGTGCAACTGGACGGAGGCGCCCACCTGGACGCGACGACGGTGGTCTGCACCATCGGTAACGCGCCGCACCCACTGCTGGCGCGGCTGGGAGAAACCGGCGCGCTGCCGATGGAACGCGGCAAGCTGCCGGTGGAGGAAACGGGACAGGTGCGCGGGATGCCCGGCGTGTGGGCCGCCGGGGATTGCTCGGTGTTTCCCAAAACGGACGGCGGCGCCTGTCCGGAGACGGCGCAGTTTGCCATGCGGCAGGGGGATTGTGTGGGGGAGAATATCGCGGCCGCTTACTTGAACCGGGCGCCGCGGCCCTTTACCTTCACCGGCTTGGGCGAGCTGGCCTCCATCGGGCATCGCACGGCGGTGGCGCGCATCCTGGGCGTGAACTTCTCCGGTTTCATCGCCTGGTTCATGTGGCGGACGCTTTACCTGATGAAACTGCCGGGGCTTGACCGCAAGCTGCGGGTGATGGCGGAGTGGACCTTCGATTTGTTTTTCCCCAGGGACATCAACCTGCTGACGCCGGAGTATTCCTCTCCCATGCGCGAGATGCACCTCAACGAAGGAGATGTGCTCTTCCACGCCGGCGAGCCGGCGTTTTCCCTCTACGCGGTGAAAACGGGCCGGGTGGATATCGTCGATGCGGAAGGCCATGTGGTCAAAAGCGCGGGGCCGGGTGATCACTTCGGGGAGCGCGCGCTGCTGGAAGACAAAATCTGGCGCTTCGAGGCAGTGGCGCGGATGCCGACCACGCTGGTGGCGATCGGCGCGCGGACGTTTGAGAAAATGGTCGGCGCAATGGGGCAATTAGGCTCGCTGTTCCGGCGTACGGCGGGAATCTATTCTTCGGCGGAGCAGTTGCGCGCCTCGGTGGCGTCTCTGCCGGCGGCGGTGCGCGGGCGCACGGCGCGGGAGGTGATGCGCGCGGACGTGGCCACGGTCGGCAGCCAGGACAGCATCGAGTCGGTCCTGGCGACGTTTCAGAAACATCCGCACAGCACTTATCCGGTGGTGAATGCGGAGCGGCAGGTGCTGGGCATGTTGCGGCGTTCGGCGCTCTACGAATGGCTGCGGGAATGCGGCATGAACTGCGCCGCCCAGGTGTCCGAGGTGCCTCTGGCGCAAGCCCTGCGCGTGCCGCCGGAACACCCCGTGGCGGCGCTGTTCGAGGACTTGGTGCGTGGCGGCTCTTCCAAGGCCGTGGTGGTGGACGCGGACGGGACGCTGCTGGGCATGGTGACGCTTTTTGATTTGGTGCGGGAGCCAAACCCGTGACGCGCGCATTGTCATCGTTCGCGTTCTCGAAAATCCGAGGTCTTAATGATTTAAGCCTGACTCACCACCAGCGGCAATGGATTGACAAAGAGGACATGGCCGCCACTCATAGCCCGCACCCCTTTCCCCATGCTCTGGCGCGCTCGCAACCACACGCTCATTTTCCCCCGCCGTCCTCTGGTCATGGGCATCGTCAACATCAACGACGACTCCTTTTGCGGCGACGGCACGCTTGATCCCGCCGCCGCGCTGGCGCAGGCGGAGCGGCAGCTCCGCCAGGGCGCGGACATCATCGACATCGGCGCCGAAAGCGCGCGCACCAATCGCGCGGCCATCTCCCTGGAGGAGGAAATCGTGCGGCTCATTCCTTTCATCGAGGCCTTTCCCGCGCTGGTTTCCCGCCTCGGACGCCCGCCCTGGGATGCCGCGCAACTCTGGCCGCCGCTGCTTTCCATCAACACTTGGCGCAGTGAAGTCATCGCTGCCGTACTGCCGCATGGCGGCGATCTCATCAACGACATCAGCGCCCTGCCGGACGCCGCCAACGCCCGCCTCTGCGCGGAGCGCGGCGCGGCGCTGCTCATCATGCACAGCGTCGGTGAACCCAAAGTGCCGCACACCCATGTCAGTTATCCCGATGTGATGGCGCGGCTCGACGCCTTCTTTGAAGAGAAAATCCGCCTCGCCCAAGACGCCGGACTCGATCCCGAACACCTCCTGCTCGATCCCGGCATCGACTTTGCCAAACAATGCGACGACAATCTGCGCATCTACCGCGACCTGGAGCGCCTGCATCGTTTCGGGCGGCCCGTGCTGCTGCCCGTTTCGCGCAAGACCGTGATCGGCGATGTGCTCGGCCTGCCCGATCCGCTCGACCGCGACCCCGGTACCCTCGCCTGCATCGCCGCCGGCATCCGCCGTGGCGCGCACGTCTTCCGCGTGCATCAGGTGGCGGCGGCGGCGTTGGCCGTGAAGGCGTTGTGGGTGCTGCGGGAAATGCAGAATGACGAATGACGAATGACGAATGGACTGGAACCTCATTCGACATTCATCATTTCGCATTCCCCCGGTTCGAGTTGATTTTGCCAAATCCAGCGTAGCTTAATCCACCCCATGCCGTCCTCCACCCCCGCCCAGTCCGCAGGTCAGGCGGTCATGCGCCGGAATTTCATCTGCCACATGCTGGAGGGCGGGCTTTACATGGGCGGGCTGGCGTTTCTCTCGCCGGAGTCGGTGATGCCGAAAATGGCGGAGACGCTGGGTGCGGAGCCCACTCTCATCGCGTTGATGCCGGCGCTGCTGCCGGCCTCGTTCGCGCTGCTGGGCCTGTTTGTCACCCCGATGGTCGAGCGCCTCGCCAGCCACAAACCCTGGGTGCTGGCCTTCGGTTTGTTGCAGCGCCTGCCTTATCTCATCACCGGCTTGGTACTGCTGCTGGCGCGGGACATTGACGCGCGCATCCTGCCCATTGTCGTGCTCACGCCCGTCATCTCCGGGCTGGTCGGCGGCGTCGGCATCGTGGCGTGGATGGAGATGGTCACGCGCATGGTGCCGGAGCGGTTGCGCGCCGCCGGCTGGGCCGCGCGCTACATCATGCAGGCCGGCATCGGCATGGGCGCGGGCGGCGGCATTCATTGGATACTCACCCATCTGCCGGGCCGGGAAGGCTATGGCTGCCTGCACCTCATCACCTTCGGTTTTCTCATGTTGTCGTGGCTGGCCCAGGTGCCGATGAAAGAGCACGTCGAGACCCGCGCGACTCCATCTCCGGCGGCGCGGCTGGACCGCCGGGCCTACTGGGAACATCTGCGCGGATTACCCGGCCTCGTGCTGACGCAACCGCATTTGGTGAAGTTCATCCTCGTGCGCTTCACCGGCATGGGCTACCTGATGCTGGTGGGATTCCTCACCATCCACGCGTTGCAAGTCACGGGCCGCGCCGAAGCGGACGAGGGGCTGTTTGTCAGCTTTCAAAACGTCGGCACCATCCTCGGCTGCACCCTGGCCGGCTGGCTGGGCTACCGCAGCGGCGGCAAGGTGCTGCTCATGGCCGCGCGCGGTCTGTGCCTGCTGCTCTGCCTGTGCGCCGCCACGGCGGAATCGTTCGCGGTGTTCACCGGCGCTTATTTCCTGCTGGGCTTCGGTTTGTTCATCGACCGTGTCGGCGACCTCACCCTGGCCGCCGAACTCTGCCCGCCTGCGCGCCGCTCCACTTTGCAGGCCGTGCTCGGTTTTTGCAACGTCTGGGCCTTCCTCGCCGCCACGCTGCTGGCCGGCAAGGTTTACGCCTGGGCGGGCCACAGCTTTCACGCCGTGGCCATGACCGCCGCCGTCTTCGCCGGCGTTTCCATCCTGCTGCTGCGCACGATCCCGGAGCCGCGCAGTCTCATCCGCCGCACGCCGACACCGCTGGACGAGCAGCCGTGACATCTCCGTTTGAAAATGAAGAGGGAGTCAAAGCCACCTCCCTCCTTTCCCTCATTCCTCTGCTTCCTCTGTGCCCTCCTGTGATGGAAAAAAGGATTTTATTACAAGAGGGCACGGAGGAAGCAGAGGGTTGAAGGATGCCTTGAAACGTCACCTCCCTCATTCCATCGTGCCTATCAGTGTTTCCTCTTTCCTTTGCCTTTGGCGCGGGCGGGCGGGCGATTGGGATCGTCCCACCAGCCGCCGGGCGGGGTGAAATCCGGCTGGAGGAAGCGGGCGTGTTCGGCTTCGCGCTGCGGCAGGGTTTTTTGCTCGAACTCGGCGCGTTCCGCCGCTGCTTGGCTCTCGCTATAGTTGGGGTTGGGCACCGGGAACTTGGCGCCGGCTTGTTTTTGCCAATCCTGGAGGGCGGCGAGCATGGAGGCGGCACGTTCCGGGTTGTCTGCGGCGAGATCGCGTTGCTCGCCGATGTCGTTGGCGATGTCGTAGAGTTCGTTGCGACCGTCCTCGAAGTAGTGGATGAGCTTCCAATCTCCCTGGATCATGATGGCGGAGGGTTCACCGCCCTGGTTGCCGTAGTGCGGGTAATGCCAGAACAAGGGCCGGTCCTCCAGGCTGCCGCCCTTGAGCACGGGCACGAGGCTGACGCCGTCGCGATGCTGGTCAGGCAGCAGCGGCAGGCCGGCGATGTCGAGGATGGTGGGATAAAAATCCATGCCGATGGCCGGGGACTGCGTGGTCTGGCCGCTGGTGACGCCGGGCCAGGCGATGTAATACGGCGCGCGGAGACCGCCCTCCCATTGCCGGCCTTTGCCGCCGCGGAAGGGCAGGCAGGCGGTGGCCAAGCTGTCGCCGGAGGAGACGCCGCCGTTGTCGGCGGTGAAGATGACGACGGTGTTGCCGGCGACGCCGCTGTCCCGGAGCGCCTCCAGCACGAGGCCGACGGCGTCATCCATCGCCGCGAGCATGCCGGCATAAACGGGATGGTCCTGAACTTGGCGGACTTCCTTGGTGGTGCGGTCCATGATGAAACGCGGCTCGGCGCGCTGGGTGAGGCCCATGCGCTCCGCCTTGGTGCGGAATTTTTCCCAGCGATGCCTGCTGCATTGGAGCGGGCCGTGAACGGAGTAAAAGGAAAGCATGGCGAAGAAAGGCTCCTTCGACTCCGCCTTGGCGCGGATGAACCCGGCGGTTTCTTTGCCGAGGCGGTGCGGCAGTTCCGTGCCGGGCGGGTCGTCGGTTAGTTTCGGGTTGTTGTAGGGGGAGTGGTAGCCGCCGGGCGGCGTGCCAAAGTGGTAGCCGCCGTGGTTGATTTCGTAGCCCTGCTCCTCCGGTGTGAAGCCGTCGCCGCCGAGATGCCATTTCCCGGCGAAAAAGGTGCGGTAACCGTGCTCGCGCAGCGCTTCGGCGAGGGTTTTTTCCTCCAGCGGCAGCTCGGTCTCATAGGGAGCCGGCAGCAGCTTGGTGTTGCGGCTCCATTGCTCCGGCTGGTTGGCGCCGTTGACGTTGATGTAGTCGGTGATTCGCACCCGCGCGGGCGCTTTGCCGGTCTGGATGGCGGCGCGCGAAGGACTGCACACTTGGCAGGCGGAGTAGCCGCGCTCGAAACGCATGGCGCGCCGCGCCAGGGAGTCGATGTGCGGCGTTTCGTAAAACGTGCTGCCTTCGATGCCGAGGTCTTGGCGGCCCAGGTCATCGACGAGGATGAGGACGAAGTTGGGCCGCGTTTGCGCGCCGGCAAGAGCGGCGGCGGCGAGGAAAAAGGCGAAAAAACGGAGCATGGGCGGTCGGAGCGAGGGTTGGCGGACGCCTTGGGTAACAGGCGCGGACGGCGCGGTCTTTCAGAATGCGGATGGCGGGCGTTTTCACTGGCGCGCGCGCCGGCGCTGGCTTATCTGGCGGCTGTGGACGAAACGGATTACAAAGTGAAGCTGGAGATTTTCGAGGGGCCCCTCGACCTTCTCCTTTATTTGATCAAACGGGATGAAATCGACATTTACGACGTGTCGCTCGAGCGCATCACGCGGCAGTACCTGGAGTATGTGGACACGTTCAAGATGCTGAACATTGAGCTGGCCAGCGAGTTCATCGTGATGGCGGCCAACCTGATGTACATCAAGAGCCGCGAGCTGCTGCCCAAGGCCCAGCAACCGCCCGAGGAGGAAGCGGAGGAGGACGACCCGCGTTGGGAGTTGATCCGCCAGCTTGTGGAGTACAAAAAATTCAAGGACGCCGCCCAGTTCCTGGGGGGTCAGGCTTTGCGCAGCGAGGAATTTTTCGCCACCACGCCGGAGTTGCCGGACCTCAGCGCGCCGCCATCGATGGCGCAAGTGGGCGTGTTCGACCTCATCCGCGCCTTCCAGCGCGTGCTCAAACGGTTCGAGAACACCACGGACATCCGCGAGATCGTCGATGATCGCTTCACGGTGGCGGACAAGATCGAGCACCTGCTGGAGACGCTGGCCGCCGGAGCGCGGGTGCCGTTTGAATCGCTGTTTCAAAAAGCGGCCAGCCGGGGCGAGGTGATCGTGACCTTTCTGGCCATGCTGGAACTCATCAAGCTCAACCATCTCCAGGTGGAGCAGGAGACGCTGCTGGGCAGCATCGTGGTGGTGCGGCCGGAGATCTGAAAAACAACACCCGCACAACGCAGCATGGCCCAGCCGCAACCCAGTCCGGTCGATCCCGCGGAGCTGCCCGCCTTGGCGCGGGAGACGATGCGCGCGGCCAAGTTCCCCATGCTGGCCACGATGGACGGCGACCAGCCGCGCCTGCGCCCGGTGTCCCCGGTGCGCGCCGACGGCTTCACGGTCTATGTCGCCAACCTGCGCCGTTACGGCAAGACCGCCGAGATCGCCGCGAATCCGAAAGTGGAGCTTTGCTACACGGATGATGCCCACAATCAGGTCCGCATCACCGCCGTGGCGGAAGTGCTCACGGACGCGGGGCTGCTGGCGGACATCTGGGCCTCAAACCCGCTGCTGCGCGCCTACCTCAAAACGCCGGACAACCCGGAACTCATCATCTACCGACTTACCCCCAGCCGAGTGCGCTATATGCGCGAGTGGGCGCTGGAGTACCACGAGGTGCCGTTTTGATTTTGAGCGGGGCGCTGTCTGATTTGCCGCAGAGGGGCAGAGGAGCAAAGGACGCGGAGGTTTTATGAAAAAGGAACTCTCTGCGTCCTCTGCCTCTTTGCGCCTCTGCGGTTAAACCGAAGCAGAAAACGCGCTCAATACGCGAAAATCTCCCCGTCCGCGAAGAAGCGTTTCAACTCCAGCGCCGCGTTTTCGGGGGAGTCGGAGGCGTGGACGACGTTGGTCATCTTGTCGTCGCCGTAGTCGCCGCGGATGGTGCCCTTGGGGGCGGCCTTGGAGTCGGTGGGGCCGAGCAGGTCGCGCACATGGGCGATGACGTTTTCGCCGCCGAGCGCGATGGCGATGACGGGCTTGCTCTTCATGAACCCGGCCACCTCCGGGAAGAAAGGTTTGTCTGCGATGTGGGAGTAGTGCTCCGTGAGCAGCGCGTCGGTGAGCTGCATCATTTTGCAGCCGCGCACGCGGAAGCCTTCGTCTTCAAAGCGTTTCAGCACTTCGCCATTGATGCCCTTGGCGACGCAATCGGGCTTGAGCAGGATGAGGGTGGTTTCTTGGGCCATATTTTTTTGGGGAAAAGGGCAGGGACAATGCGCCTTTGCGCGGCGGAGTCAAGGCTTTCCCATGCGTAAGCCCTGCTGCTTGCGTGGGAGGTTCCTTTATCCACCGATACGGGTATTGAATTGCTGGCAGAAACGCATTATGATTGCCGCATGAAATCATTGACCGTCAAATTGCCCGAAAACCTCTTCAGTGAAATTTGCCGCGAGGCGGTGCGGCGCAAAGTCTCGCGTTCCGAAATCATTCGCGGCCGGTTGTCGGCAAAAAAATCCGCTCCTTCCTCATTGTGGGAACGCATGGAAGACCTCGTCATTTACGATGACTCCCTGCCCAAGGATTTGTCCTCCAACAAGGCGCATCTGAAGAAGTATGGCCAGAACCGTGCTCGTTGACACTGGCGCGATTGTGGCGGCGTTGCGCTCTCGCGACAAACATCACTCCTGGGCACGGCAGCAGTGGTCGGGCATGGCGGAGCCCTGTCTGACCTGCGAGGCGGTTGTTTCCGAGTGCTTTTTCCTGCTGGAAGGAGCCCAACAAGGCAAGGAAAGACTGGCCTTGCTTCTGGAGCGCGGTGTGATCCGGGTAGCTTTCGATTTTGAGGATGCCAGGCTGGAGACACTTGCTCTGTTGCGTCGTTATAGCGACACACCCATGAGCTTCGCGGATGCGTGCTTGGTCCGCATGTCGGAAATATTCGCGGAGAGTCAAGTTTTCACCACCGATTCGGATTTCATCGTGTATCGCCGTTTCGGGCGCCATGAAATTCCGCTGATTGTTCCTTGGCAGACTTAAGATCGGCCACCTGACTCAAAAACGCATTTTGCGTATTATAGGGGGTGCAGGATTCGCTTCCAGCCAGTCTTGCATCTCATGCGCCTCTCACTACTCTGCCCCCATGCCCGACTCCTTCGTTCACCTCCACCTCCACACCGAATACTCGCTCCTGGACGGCGCGGTGCGCATCGGGAGCCTGATGGGGCGGGCGGCGGAGCTGGGCATGCCCGCCGTGGCGATGACCGACCATGGCAATCTCTACGGCGCCATTGAGTTTTACCAGAAGGCCAGGGCCAGGAACATCAAACCCATCATCGGCTGCGAGGCTTATCTGGCGCCCGTATCCATGTCCCACAAGGAGGAGGTGCCGGGGCGCAAGCGCTCATCCCATCTCACCCTGCTGGCCGCCGACAACACCGGTTTTGAAAACCTTTCCAAACTCATCACCAAGGCCCATCTCGACGGCATGTGGTACAAGCCGCGCATCGACAAGGAGGAGTTGGCGGCGCACAGCGCGGGCCTCATCTGCCTGAGCGGCTGCATCAACGGCGAGGTCAACGAACTCTTCCTCACCGAGCGCAAGGACGAGGCGGAAAAAAGCCTCGACGACTTCAAGCACATCTTCGGCCCGGACAATTTCTACCTCGAAATCCACGACCACGGCATGGAGCAGCAAAAACGCTCCACCCGCCAGATGATCGAGTGGTCGAAGCAGTTCGGCCTCAAAACCGTGGCCGCCAACGATGTGCATTTTCTCAATCGCTCCGACCATGAGAGCCACGACGTGATGATCTGCATCGGCACCAACAACCAGTTGCTGGATACGAACCGCCTCACCTACTCGCCGGAGGTCTATTTCAAAACCGCCGAGGAAATGCGCGCGTTGTTTGCCGAAATCCCGGAGGCCTGCGACGCCACCCTGGAAATCGCTGAGAAATGCAACGTCAACATCCATCTGGACGCCACCAGCATCGAGCGTTACCCGCAGTTCCAGCCGGAGGACGGCACACCGCGCGACGAGTACCTGCGCCGTGTCTGCCTGGAGGGCCTGGAGGCGCGCTACGGACGCGATGCCGCGTTGAACAACGAGGAACTGCGGCAGCGGCTCGACTACGAGCTGGGCATCATCAACAAGATGAACTTCACCAGCTACTTCCTCATCGTCTGGGACTTCATCAAATGGGCCAAGGATCACGGCATCCCCGTCGGTCCCGGGCGCGGTTCCGCCGCTGGTTCGCTCGTCGCCTACGTCATGGGCATCACAGACATCGACCCGCTGCGTTTCAACCTCATCTTCGAACGCTTCCTCAACCCGGAGCGCGTCAGTCCGCCTGATGTCGATATCGATTTCTGTCAGAGCCGCCGCCCCGAGGTCATCGAATACGTGCGCCAAAAATACGGCGAGCGCGCCGTCAGCCACATCATCACCTACGGCTCGATGGGCGCGAAAAGCGTGATCCGCGACGTGGCCCGCGTGCTGGGCTGGAGCTACGGCGACGCCGACCGGCTGGCGAAGATGATCCCGAACGAACTGAACATCAATCTCAAGGATTCCGCCGTCAAAAACCCGGAACTCAAGCAGGTGCTCGACACCGATACCAACACCCAGGAACTCTGGCGGCACGCCACCTTCCTAGAGGGCTTGACGCGCGGCGTCGGCATCCACGCCGCTGGCATCGTCATCGGCGACCGCCCGCTGGACAACTTCATCCCGCTCACCCGCGGCAACGAGGGGGAAATCGTCTCCCAGTTCGCCATGGGACCGCTGACGGACCTGGGCATGTTGAAGATGGATTTCCTCGGGCTGAAAACGCTTTCCGTCATCCACGAAGCCGAGGATCACATCCACAAACGCTTCCCCGGATTCAAAGCGGCCGACGCGCCGCTGGACGATGCCAAAACCTTTGACCTCCTGAAGCGCGGCGAGACCGTCGCCGTGTTCCAAATGGAATCCGGCGGCATGGTGAATACCTGCAAGCAGCTCGGCCCGGACAAGATCGAGGAGATCATCGCTATCCTCGCGCTCTATCGCCCCGGCCCCATGCAGTTCATCCCGAACTACATCGAGCGCAAATGGGGGCGCGAGACGGTGGATTACCCGCATCCGCTGCTGGAGAAAATCTCCGCCGAAACCTATGGCATTCTCGTCTATCAGGAGCAGGTGCAGCAGGCCGCGAACCTGCTTGCCGGGTATTCTCTAGGCGAGGCCGACCTGCTGCGCCGGGCGATGGGCAAAAAAGACGCCGAGAAAATGGCCAAGCAACGGATTAGCTTCGTCAAAGGCTGCGAAGAAACCAACGGCATTCAGGCGAAACAAGGCAATGAAATCTTCGACCTGCTGGAGAAGTTCGCGCAATATGGTTTCAACAAATCCCACTCCGCCGCCTACGGCATCGTTACCTATCACACCGCGTATTTGAAGGCCAACTATCCGGTGGAGTTCATGGCCGGCGTGCTTAGTTATGAAGTTAATAACACGGACAAGATCGCCAACTTCGTCTCCGAATGCCAGCGCATGGGCATTCACATCCTGCCGCCGGACATTAACAAATCCGGCCTCCGCTTCACCCCGGGGGACAGCGGCAAGCCCGATCCCGATTTCCGCGAGTTTCACCCCGAAGGCCCGGACGCCATCCGCTACGGACTGTCCGCCATCAAAAACGTCGGCGAATCGGCGATGGAGGCGGCCATCGCCGAGCGCGAGAAAGGCGGTCCCTTCATCAGCCTGGAGGACTTCGCCGCCCGCATGGACAGCCGCGCGGTAAACAAACGCATGATGGAAGCGCTGGTGAAGGCCGGCGCCTTCGACTTCACCGGCGAGACCCGCGCCGGCATGTTCGCTCGCCTGGACCAAGCGCTCGCCTCAGCCGCCATCCAGCAGAAGGACCGCAAGGCGGGGCAGGGGGGCTTGTTTGACGATTTCGATTTCGTCCAGCCCGCCGCCGCAGGCAGTGCCACCGGCGCGCCCGGTGTCCCCGAATGGCCGCACGACGAAATCCTCGCCCATGAAAAAGAGCTGCTTGGTTTTTATGTCAGCGGCCATCCGCTCGACAGCTACCGCGGCAACTTCGAGTCCAGCAAGCTGACCAAGCTCGGCGCGCTCGACGAGATCGACACTTCCGGCAAACCCGTCTCCGTCTGGGTGGCCGGCCTCGTCAACAAATCGGAAGTCCGCTACTCCAAAAAAGACAACCGCCCCTTTGCCACGCTCCTCCTGGAGGACTTCACCGGCCAGTGCGAGGTCATGTGCTGGAGCGACGAATACGAGAAGCACAAGGAACTGCTCCAGCCGGGCATCGTGCTCGGTCTGCGCTGCCGCTGCTCCCAGGATCAGCGCACCGAGCAGAACCGCCTCACGCTTTACGACGCCAAACAGCTCCAGCCGAAAAAAGCGCGCCGCCGCGCCGAGGGCGAGGAAGACGGCGCATCCGGCCAGTCAAAAGAAAAAGCCGCCAAACCGGCTGTGTCACGGCCCATCATCGTCCGCCTCAACACCGCCCGCCATAGCATCATCGATGTCGAGCGCATCCATGAAGTGATCGTTCAATACCCCGGCGACACGCCGTTCATCGTCGAGTTCGTCCCGCCGCAAGGCCAACGGGTGCGGATGCGGGCGGGAGACGAGTTCAAGGTCGCCGACAGCCGGGAGTTGCGGGACGCGCTGGCGGTTTGGCTTTGAAAGCGGCTTTTGGGAGTGCTGTGCTTGGCGCAGCTTTGGATTCGGGTGGCCAGGAGGCGTTGGAGTGGAAACGACGCACGCGCATTCTTCCCGCGCTCGATCCAAAGCGCCGGAAACCGGCGCACTCCAAAAAATCTCGCGGAGCGAGCGGGCTACTTTGCAACGATGCGGCGGCAGACTTCCTCGACGTTGGCGCGGCTGTTGAAGGCGCTGATGCGGAAGTAGCCTTCGCCGGCGGAGCCGAATCCCGCGCCGGGGGTGACGACGACGTTGGCTTCGTTCAGCATTTTGTCGAACATCTCCCAGCTCGACACGCCTTCCGGGCAGCGCACCCAGACGTAGGGGGCGTTGGCGCCTCCGAAGACGGCGAGGCCGGCGTCCTTGCAGGCCTGGACGAGCAGGGCGGCGTTGCCCATGTAGTGCTCGATGAGCGCTTGGACCTGGGACTTGCCTTCGTCGGTGTAAAGCGCCGCCGCGCCACGCTGCACGATGTAGCTGGCGCCGTTGAATTTGGTGCTGTGGCGGCGGCTCCAGAGCGGGTGCAGCGGATGCGTGGAGCCGTCTTTTTTGCGGCCCATGAGGGTCTTTGGGATGACGATGAACGCGCAGCGCACGCCGGTGAAGCCGCCGTTCTTCGAGAAGCTGCGAAACTCGATGGCGCAATCCCGCGCGCCTTCGATTTCGTAGATGGAGCGGGGCACTTCGGTATCCTGGATAAAGGCCTCGTAGGCGGCGTCGTAGAGCAGGATGGCGTTGTGCTGCAAGGCGTAGGCGACCCATGCCTCAAGCTGGGCGCGGGTGGCGGTGGCGCCGGTGGGGTTGTTCGGATAGCAAAGATAAACGAGGTCCACGGGCGTGTCCGGGATCTCCGGCACGAAGCCGTTTTCCGCGGTGCATTTCAGATAGACGAGACCGGCGTAAGCGCCGCTCTCATCCGCCTCGCCAGTGTTGCCGGCCATGACGTTGGTATCGACATAGACGGGATAAACGGGGTCGGTGATGGCGATGGTGTTGCCGGGGCCGAAGATGTCGAGGATGTTGCCGGTATCGCACTTGGAGCCGTCGGAGACGAAGATTTCATCGGCATCGACTTGCAGGCCGCGGGCCTGGTAGTCGTGCTCGGCGATGGCGGCGCGCAGGAACTCGTAACCCTGCTCGGGACCGTAGCCTTTGAAGGTGTCGTGCGTGCCCTGCTCATCAATAGCGTCGTTCATGGCGTAGCGGACGGCTTCGGGCAACGGTTCGGTGACATCGCCAATGCCGCAGCGGATGAGGCGCTTGGCGCCTTCGGGATTGGATTCCGTGAAGGCTTTGACGCGGCGGGCGATCTCCGGGAAAAGATAACCGGCTTTGAGCTTGAGGTAGTTTTCGTTGATGTAGGCCATGGGTCGGGCGGGATGATGGCGAGGGAACTTGAAGGTTTCAAGTTTTCAGTTTCAAGCCGGAGTCGAGGTTTTAGCCAATCATTAGGGCGGTAGAGTGCAAGGGACGCTCGAATGATTGGCTAAAGATTGACTCCAACCTTGCGGCTCCGCGCCGCCTCCGCCCGCGGAAAAGTGGGCGGGAACAGAGCCCCGCCCACCGTTGTTACGAGCGCCGCCAGCGGGTGGCGAGGGCGACGGACCATTGGTATTTGCGGGCGTGTTCGCGGATGAGGAAGGGCATGTCCTGGCGGTGCTCCAGGACGAAATGCGGGGTGAGATGGTGTTGCAGCCAGGCGAAGGTGTCGCCGGCGGCGGGCCAGGCGTCGCGCGGGGTGAATTCCTCCAGCCAAGTGCAGGGCGTGGTGAGCAGGAGCTGGCCGCCGGGTTTGACCAGATCAGGGAGGCGCTGGAGGCAGCGCAGCGGATCGGAGAGCCGGCAGAGGAGATTGGCGGCGTGGACGATGTCGAAGGCGCCGAGATCGGCGCGCAGGTTCATGGCGTCGCCTTGTTCAAACGTGGTGCGTTCGCGCGGCAGATGCGGAGGCACGATGGCGGCAGCTTCCGTGCAGCGCGTAGCTTCTTCGTGGCGGCGATAGGGGAGGCGGCCGTTGTCGCGCAGGGCGGTGGCGGCTTGGATGAAGCTTTGCGAGTAATCGATGCCGAGGACACTGGCGCAATGGGCGGCGAGTTCGAAGGCGGAGCGGCCAACGGCGCAGCCGAGGTCGAGCGCGGTGAGATCATCCGGCGGGGGCGCCGGATGACACCGGACGAGCGGCGAGGGCGCCGCTTCTACTTGAACCAACTCACTGACGGTGCGCGCGGGGAAGTTCAGCGCGTCATGCGGGCCTTGCGGCCAGGGCAGCACTTCATCGGCAGCGCCGTAGTGGAAGAGCAGGTATTCGTGGAGCAGACGCTCGGTTTCGTAGAGGTTCACGGGATGGGGGGCACCGTTATTCCGCGGCCAGGGCGTCGAGCAGGTAACGCGCGGGCTGGAAGTGTTCGATGAGTATTTCGTGCTGGCCGCCGCGTGTCATGCGGACCTGTTTGATGTCGAAGTTCGGCGTCTTGTGCGGCGCGAAGAGGATGTCGTCGTGGGTGGCGTTTTGGTGGCGCTTGAACTGGTCCGGCGTGATGTGGCCGCCGAGGTGGTCGTCGCGTCCGGTGGCGAGGTGGCAGGTGCCGAGTACTTTTTCATCCTGGATGTCGGCGCCGGACACGGGCAGCACCTGGGTGCCGAAGCCAAGCTCGCCGAGCACGCCGGTCATGGGATCGTCGGCGAGCTTGGCGTTGTGGGCGGCGATGGTGGCGGGATCGCCGGCGATGAGTTCGCTCTTGATGATGCGGCCGCCGGTGACGGTGAGTTTGCCGAGCGTGCCGTCCTCATATTTCATGGGAAACAGGCCCTCCGCGCCGGTGGGGACAAAATAGACCTCGCCGGCGGGCAGGTTGGCCACGTCCGGTGTGTCGCCGCGGCAGAGGCCGTGGCTTTTTTGCGCCTCCTGGCCGCCGAGTTCCAGGCGCGCGGTGAGGACTTCGCCGGACTCCAGCGCGAAGTCGATCTCCACCCAGTCAGCGCGGGTCAGGGCGCGGCGGAGCTTTTCGGCATCGCGGCTGACTTCGTTGTAGTCCACGGCGAGCCCGGTGTTGCGGATCACGTCGTTGAGACCGTGCAGCGTGGCGCCGCGGAAGCCGTTTTTTTTAGCGTGGGCGGTCAGCGGCGCGGTGGCGGAGAAGGTGGAGATGCAGAGGATGATGTCGTAATTGGGATAGACATCTTTTTCCAGGCTCAACTCAGTGCCTTCCATGTCCACGCAGCGGTCGGGCAGGTCGAGATTGCTGCCGCCGGTGATGGGGTAGGCGAAGAGATCGCCGTCTTGCAGCGCCAGTTCCTCCAGCACGCCGCCTTCGTGCAGCCCCTTGTAAAAATGCTCGTAGGCCTGCCGCTGGACTTGGCGTTCCGGGTTGTTGAGAAAGGCGAGGCCGCGCGCTTCGGCCAGGTCGGGGAGATCGATGAGAATGCAGATTCTGCGGCCAAAGACCGGCTCAAAAACGGTGCTGAGCAGGCGGGAGAGATTGAATTCGGGAAATTGGCGCTGGCTGGCTGCGGTCTGGATGGTGGTGGTGGTCGGGACTGCGGTCATTTTGGGGTCGAGGGTGGTCAAGAAGGGTCAAGGGAGGGTCAAGGTGGAAGGTAAATCCTGATACGGTCCGGCGGCAAAAGACAGCCGTTTTTTTGTGTGAAAAACCGCGCTCCCGGCGCAAGGATCGTGTGGCGGAGCGCAAGCTTGGGCTTGCCTTTATGCGCAAGGGCTGTCTTACTGGCGGACATCAATCATGCAGGACGAAATCATCAAGTTGCTTCAGGTACAGGAGCGGGACCAGAAAATCCGCCAAATCCAGAAGGATCTCAAAGACGTGCCCAATCTGGAGGCGCGGGCCAAGACCCAGCTTGCGGGCGATCTGGCGGCGGTGGAAAAGGCGCACGCGGCGGTGATGGCCATCGAGGTGGCGATCAAAAACATCGAGCTGGACGCGGGCACGCGGCGCACGTCGATCAAGCGGCTGCAGGACCAGCAGTTTGAGACGCGGAAGAACGACGAGTTCCAGGCGCTCGGCCACGAGATTCAGCGTTACCAAAACGAAGTGAACGCGCTGGAGGACAAGGAACTGGAGCAGATGGAAAAGCTGGAGGCGGCCAAGACGGCGCATACGGCGGCGCGGGAACAGTTGGCGGGCACGCAGCAGCGGGTGGATGAGGAGTTGAAGATGCTGGCGGATCGCGCGGAGGGGTTGCGGAAGCGGCTGGCGGAGCTGCAGACGGAGCGCGCCGGCCTGACCGGCGGCGTACCGGAGGAGGCACTGGAGTTGTACGACCGCATCTTCAAAAAGAAAGGCGACGCGGCGGTGGCGCCGTTGCACGGCGAGATGTGCGGCGGCTGCCATGTGAAGGTGGTGATCGGCACCGTGCAGAGCTTGAAACAGGCGGAAGGACTGACGCAATGCGAGTCCTGTGGGCGGATTTTGTTTTTGGAGGAGTAACGACTGGGTAATGAGGACGACTCGTCCTCATTCCTGCCTGAGACGCGGGTTGCCGTGGGGTGTGGCGCCTTGTTCGGTATTTTATCGATAAACGTCCTTTCGGTGGGCGATGCGGATTACAAGCACAAGCAAAACTTCATCCTCGATTTCGTAAACGACCCGATAATCGCCGATACGAATGCGGTATGTTCGATCGGCGCCTGCGAGTTTCTTGACGCCATGGGGTCTGGGATCGGTTTCAAGGCGTTCTATCTCGCGATAGATTGCCGCGACTTTGGATTTGTCGATTTTTCTGAGATCCTTTTCCGCTGACCGCGTTAACTCAATTCGATAAGAGTCCATCTGAAATAAGGCGTTGCTTGACCTGCTCCAGTGTCACTCGCTCTTCGTTCCGTCTCTCGGCTACCGCTGCCAAGTCCGATACATCCTCCATCAACTCATCAAAATCTTCAACGGGGAGGACAACCGCCACTCTCTTGCCTTCCTGATCTGTAAGAAATTGTGTTGTCATGTTGGGATTTTATCAGGTTGGCGGGGATGCGCAATTCCTTTCCCCCGGTGCAAGCTGCTCGTTCTCAGGCCATCAACCATAAGCTAGGATCATCCGGGAAGTGAGTGCATGAGAAGCGGAGAGTGTGATCCGGGGGTGCGGCTCCTTGGACTGCAGCAACCCTGTTGCCGCTGTGGGGCAGTAGCAGCCCTGCTGCCGGGGGTGGACTCCTCCAACACGAAGCGTTCTCCCCGCACGCCTTGCCAGCAGGGCTGGCGGCGGGAAAGCGGCAGCAGGGCTGCGCGCAG
>CAZNKC010000086.1:0-19274 GCA_964573315.1 uncultured Verrucomicrobiaceae bacterium
TTCCCTGAGTTCGGACACGCTGAGCGAGGCGGAGCTTTACACTTACGGCATCTTTCGGATTCGCCAGCAACTGGCCACGGTAAGCGGCCTGACGCTGCCCGCGCCATACGGCGGGAAAGTGCGGCAAGTGATGGTGGATCTAGATCCCGCGAAGCTGCAGGCGCAGGGTTTGAGCGCGCGGGATGTCAATCGGATATATTGTCTGTCCCTTTATGCTTCTTGTCACCGAAACAGGTGGCCGCGACGAGCGTGCCGCCGGGCATCCTGGCCAATGAGGGAGCCATGTAGTAGCCTGCCGCCTTGTTCGGCGGCAATTTCGTGATGACGCTGTAATCGGGAGCAAGCAGACCGCTGCCGGACTTGACCGGTTCGGCGGCAGCGATCATGGAATCCCAGAATGGGATGGCGGTGAGGACAATGGGGAGGAGTCGTTTCATATGCGGATCGAGCTTTTGGCGCATTCGGGACAAACAATTAAATGCCTGGCATCTTTTCTCGAAAAGCAGCAACAGACCCGCATCGGCACTTCGAATTCCCCGCGCCCGGCAATCCCTTCGCTCACATCTGGGGCAGCGGTTGCGATTGCTTCGCGTTCTGACGCGCCGCTACCCGAAGCTACCGGGGACAGCAAAGACAGCAGGTTACTTCGCTGGTGCCTGCCGCATGATTGCCACCCACAAGGGTAAAGCGAACTTTGCTCCCGAAGCACCGCCGCGTTATCTAAAATTGTCTGTCCCTTTATGCACGCGACAAGCGCGCGGATGAAATGACGGCGGGACGGATGCGATAGCTGGGACATGGAAACAGCGGTTCTTGGTGATGGCCTGTGCGAAACGGAGGATACGCGACAACGGCGGGGTTGCGCAGTCTTCCGGCATTCCACCCGCATGATAACTCTGACCGGGTTCGTGCAGAGGACCGTGATTCCAGCCTTGCTTGTGGCGTCCTTTTCCATACACTTGCTGCCGATGATGATAGACCTCCTCTTCCTCCGCAAAGGCCCGCGGCACGACACTCCGGCGAGTCCGATGCAATCCTGCCTGGCCGGCACCTGACATGGGTGTGACCCTGAAAGAAATCGCGGACGCCTCCCAGGTCTCGCTGAGCACCGCCAGCCGGGCCTTGAGCGGGCATCCCGGCATCAAGGAATCCACCGCGGCCCGGGTCCGCAAAGTGGCGGGAAAGCTGAACTATCCCGTGCGCAAACCGGGGGAACCGGGCGCCTCCCTGCGCGGGGCGGAGATCGGGATTCTCTGTCTCGGCATGGGCGAGTCGCTCACCGCCTTGCCCACGGTCTCCTTCGCGATCGAGGGCGCGGAAACCGCTCTGGCTCAGGAAGGCGCTCGCACCCTGTTTGCCTCCATCCCGAAACTGGACGCGCCGCCCTCCGGGCTGCTGGCCCGGATGCCGGACGGGATCATCCTCGCCGGTGCGCTGCAAGGCACGGCGATCGGCCAGTCCCGCTCGCCTTTTCTCAAGCAACTGCGTTCCCTGCCCACGGTCTGGCTGCTGGGCCGGCCGGCGCAGGCCTGGGGAGATGTGGTCGGCAGCAACGACTACGAAGTCGGCGCCCTGGCCGCGCAGGGCCTCCTGGCCAAAGGTCACCGCCGGCTCGCCTTCATCAATCCCAAGCCAGACCATCAGCTCTTTCAGCGCCGGGAGGATGGCTTCCGCGCCGCGGCCCGGCGGGGCGGGGCCGAATCCGTGCTGAGCGTGAGCGAATCGCCCAAGGCCGGCTGGCGGCTGCCGCTGGAGGCTCCCGAGGCGGTGGAGGTGGTCCAGTCGCTGGTCGATCAGGTGCTGGCGGTCGAGCCTCGTCCCACGGGACTTTTCGCCGCCGCGGACAGCATCGCGGTGCTGGTCTATCGGGCGCTGGCCACGCGCGGGCTGGCGGTGGGGCGGGACTTCAGCCTGGTCTCCGGCAATCACGACACCGCGCTCATCGCCGGCCTGCACCCCTCTCTGACGACCTGCGATGTCGATGCCGTGGCCATCGGCCAGCACGCCGTGCGTCAGCTCGCCTTGCGCCTGCGTCACGGCCCCAAAATGCCGGAGATGGACATCCTCCTGCACCCGCGGCTCGTGAAAGGGGAATCGGTGGCGAGGGTCTAACCGAACGCCTTGTCGCGGGCCGCGGAAAGGGCCTGGTAGCATCGTTCCGCCGAGGGCACCGGCTCGTATTCGGGGAGGCGATGGATATGCGCGCTGACCTCGACGAGGATCGGGCCGGTGTAGTTCAGTTCGCGGATGAGCTGGAAGTAGCGCACCCAGTCGATCGTCCCTTCCCCGGCGAAGAGGAATCTCACCGGATGCCAGAGGGTCACGTCCTTGACATGGATGAAGCTGGTGAACGGGATGACTTCGCGCATCGTCGTCTCCAGATCGAAGCCCTCGGCTTTGTAATGGCTGTAGTCGTAAGTCAGCGTCAGGTTAGGGTGATTCACCTGCCGATAGAGCCAGAGGAGGCGTTCCGAAGAGTAAACCGCGGAGCCGGCGTGGGCCTTGACCGCCACCTTGACGCCGACCGTGCCCGCGGCGGACGCCCATGCGCCGAGCCGGTCCACGACCGCGTTCTTGTCCGTGTCCCACTGGTTTTTCTTGCCCTGCATCACCGACTCCAGCAAGGGCGGGCGCGCCTCGTCCAGCACATGGGAGATTTCTCCCGCGCGCTTGATCGCATCGAGCATTTCGCCTTGCCGGTCCTCGCGGAACAGCGTGCCCTCGAAAAGGATGCTGGAAATCTCCAGGCCGCGCTCGCGGGCGCGGTCGCGGACGGCCAGTTGCTGCGGACGGGTGAAACGGTCCAATTGCGTGGGAAAATCCTTCATCACGCAGATTTCGACGTTGTTGTAGCCGATCCGCGCGCAGTGATCCAGAGCGTCGAGGACGGGCAGCGACTTCATGCCGTAGAGGCTGAAGCCGATGGGGCGGGTTACATTGGTCGCGGCGGCGGCGGCGCGCAGCGACCGGGAGGACAACAAGCCGGCCATGATCGCGGCGGAGTTCAGTTGCAGGAAACGGCGGCGTGTGGGGTTCTGGGGCATGACCCAAAAAGAAACTCGCTTTCCCGGACGTCAAGATGATTTCAGGAATTGATGCAAATTTTTCTGCAAAATTCACGATTTTTTGCAGTGCGTTTGCAGAGGTGCTTGCAATCCCGCCAGGCATTTCTAAAATCATGCTTCATGAACCCCCACCGATGCCTGCTCAGTCTGCTTCTGCTCGCCGGGCCGGCGCTGGCCCAACTGCCGGACGGAGTCGTCAACACCAAGGACCCCAGCCTCCAGCCCCCGTCGCCGCAGGAATCGCTGGGCCTCCTCACCGTGCCGGAGGAATTCCGCGTCACGCTCTTTGCCGGGGAACCGCAGGTGGCCCAGCCGATCGCCATCAACTACGACGACCGGGGTCGGCTCTGGGTCGCGGAGAGCTTTTCCTACATCGAGTGGAAAAAACGCGGCCAGGATCGGATTCTGATCTTCGAGGATACGGACAACGACGGCCGCTTCGACAAGCGCACGGTGTTCTGGGACCGGGGAAATCATCTGAGCGGCTTCCAGATCGGCCACGGCGGCGTCTGGGTCTGCGACGCGCCCAACCTGCTCTTCATCCCGGATGCGAACCGCGACGACGTGCCGGACGGCCCGCCGCGGGTGATGCTGGACGGCTGGACGCTGAACGCGGAGCACAACTTCTTCAACGGGCTGACCTGGGGGCCGGACGGCTGGCTTTACGGGCGGCACGGCATCAAGCAGCCCTCGCGCGTCGGCAAACCCGGCACGCCGGACGCGGACCGGATCGAGCTGAGTTGTTCCATCTGGCGCTTTCATCCGGAGCGCCACGAGTTTGATGTCTATGCGGACGGGACCGTGAATCCCTGGGGGCTGGACTGGAATGCGGAAGGGCAGGGCTTCATCACCACCAGCGTGATCGACCACCTGTGGCATCTGGTGCCCGGCGCGCGTTATGCCCGTCGCGATGGCCCGGGCGTCACCCATCCCAATCCCTACACCTACGAGTGGATGCGGCCCGCGAACGATCACCGGCACTGGGTGGGCGGCGAGAAAGAAAGGCAAACCCACGACAGCCCCAGCAACGACCAGGCCGGCGGCGGCCATTCCCACTGCGGCCTCATGATTTATCAGGCCGATGCCTGGCCGGCGGCCTACCGGAACCAGGCTTTTTTCAGCAATGTCCTCGGCCAGCGGATCAACATGGATCACCTGGAGCGCTCGCACTCCGGTTACGTGGCCACGCACGGCGCGGATTTCCTGCGCAGCAGCAGCCCGTGGTTCCGCGCCGTGGATTTGAAGCAGGGGCCTTACGGGGAAGTCATGGTGGCGGAGTGGACGGACATGGGCGAGTGCCACGACCGGGACGGCGTTCACCGCACGAGCGGACGGCTCTACCGCGTGAGCTATGGCGAGAGCCCGCCGGCGCGCGCCTTCGACGTCGGCGCGATGACCACTGCGGAACTCCTGGCCTTGCTCGCCCATGAAAACGTCTGGTGGCGCCGCCACGTCCTGCGCAACCTCCACGAACGCGCCGCGCGGGGCGAGCGCCTCACGGATGCCCAACTTGCCCGCCTGCGGGAAACGGCGGTCCAAGCTCCGGTGCGGGACGCCATCAGCGCCGTGCAAGCCCTGCACGCGATGGACCCCCAAGGCGCCTGGCCGGAATCCGTCTATGCGCGCTCCGCCGGTCCAGAGCGTGCTCCGGTGCGCGCGCAGATTCTCACGCTGGAATTCACCGAACGGACGCCGGACGCCAAGCGCATCGCCTGGCTGGAAGCCCAAATCCCGGAGGAGACATCGCCGATGGTGCATCTGGCCGTGGCTGGCGTCCTGCAACGCATTCCGGTGGGCCAGCGCTGGCAGGCCGCTTCCCTCCTCGCCGGGCGCGAGATCGCGAAGGCGGATCGCAACCTGGCCCTGATGCTCTGGTATGGTCTGGAACCCACCGTCCCGGACGATCCCCGCCGGGCCGCAGAACTGGCCCTGAGCGGCATCGATCCCTTCGTGGCCCAGGCAATCGCCCGCCGCGCGATCGCCGCGGGCGCGGCGGATGCGCTCTTCGCCGCGCTCCAGGCCCATGCGGACGCGCCGGGAGTCGAGCCGGTGCTGGAAGGCGTCCTGCTCGCGCTGCCCGGACGCGCCGGGACGCCGCGCGCCTGGCCGGAACTTTACCCCGCGCTCCAGGCTCACGCGGCCCCGGCGGTGCAAGCCGCTGCCTTCCGCCTGGCCCTGCGCTTTGGCGACGCCCAGGTGGAACAGCAAATGGTCGAGCGGATCGCGAACCCGGCATCGCCCCGGAAAGAACGCGTCGAGTTGCTGGGCTTGCTGGCCTCTTCCAAGTCCGCGCTGCTGGGCGAACGCATCTGGGATTTGATTCCCGACCCCGCCGTGGGCCTGGAGGCCATCCGCGCCGTGCCGTTCTATCCCCGGAAAGAATCCGCCCAACGCCTGGTGGAGCTTCTGGAAAAAACCAGCGACCGCGAGCGGCAGACCGCCATTCTCCAGACCCTCGCCTCGCGGGCGGACTTCGTCGACGCCCTGATCGCCGCCTTGGAATCCGGCAAGATCGACCGCCACCTCGTGCCCACCTACCTCGCGCGCCAGCTCGTGACCGTCTCCCGCAAAAAAGGCCCGTCCTTCGCCGAGTTCTGGGGGTTCACCAGCCAGAATCAGGAGGAGAAATCGAAGTTGCTCCAGCTTTGGAAAGACCGCCTGCCGGAATCCTACGTCGCCCGCGCGGACGCGGCCAAAGGCCGGCAGGTCTTTCTGCGCGCCTGCGCCGCCTGCCATCGACTCTACGATGAAGGCGGCCAGATCGGCCCGGACCTGACGGGTTCCAACCGCGCCAATCTCGATTACTTCCTGCTCAACACCCTCTTCCCGAGCGAGGACATTCGCGAGGACTACAAGCTCGTCACCCTGACCTTGAACGACGGCCGGACCCTGGTCGGCAACATCGCGAGCGAGGAAGGCAGCGCGCTCAACTTCCGCGAAGTCAACCAAACGACGCGGATAGAAAAGGCGGACATCCGCTCCCGGCAGACCGCGGACATTTCCCTGATGCCCCAGGGCCTGCTCGACACCCTGAGCCGCGACGAAGTGCGCGATCTCGTGGGCTACCTGCGCACCACAGCGCCGCTCAAGGATGCCCAGTGACCGGCTCGACGTTCGCCCCGTTCACTCCACCTTCAGCGCGCGGAGTGGGATGACCGCCAGCTCGGCGCTGTTGTTGTTCCAGCTTTCGCGCCCCTTTTTGGAGGGACGGCCAACACCGCCGCCGCCGTTGGAGTAGGCGACGTAAAGATGGCCTTCGTGTTCGATGGCGTAGCGAATGCCATTCCTGTCTGTCCCTTTATGCACCAGTTACCTCATGGGTAAAGCGCGAGTTCCAGCGAGTAGAATGAGCAGGAGGCGGCCGCCTTGTCGAGATTGACGACCTCGATCCGGTTGGGGCTGCCGCGCAGGCGCTCCAACGGCACGGTGAAAAACCGGAGCCGCTCGCGCGTGGGGAAAAAGGCGTTGCGCTCCAGCGGCGGGAACAGCTCGGTGTCGTCGTGCTCGCACGGCTCCAGTGGCTGGCCGTTGAGGCGGACTTCGATTCGCAGGCCGGCGCTGTCCTGCTCGGTCTCGACGCGCAGCACGGCGCGGCCGGACTTCGGCAGCCGCGCGGCATCGGCGATGACGAGCGCGAGCGACGCGGCGTCCTTCGCGGGAAAGGTCGGAGCGGAGATGTTGCGGTTGGGATAGACGGTATAGTGGCGCGCGGTGGTGGCGAGATAATCCGGGTCGGTGATGCGACGGAGCACCTGCGGCAACTCGGCGCGGCGGGCCGGCAGCGTGTAGTCCATGTTGAAAATCGTGAGGCCGTCCACCCCTCGCGCCAGCAGATTGGCGGCGGCGGCGCGATACATCTCCGGCGTGGTGTAGCGTTTGAGCCGCTGCTTTTGCAGCCGACGCGGCAAGCGCTCGCGGATGCGCCCGGCGCATCATTGGGCTTCGCTGGATTCAACTATTTGCCAGGCATCCGGGATTTGTTGTTGGGGATCAAGTCGAGCGACGCGGTCGCGATGTCTCATGGCTTGCGATTGTAGATTCGCAGGCCGCCGTAGCCATCGGGAATCAGGCAGCCTTCGGGGATCGCGACGATGCGGCCGGGGTTGCCGGGGGTGGTGAACGAATCCAGCAGCACCGGGGCGGATTCGTCCGTCAGGTCGAGGATGTTGACTTCTCCCGTCGAGCGATCCGCAACAAAGAGAAGGCTATCCTGCAACGTCGGCTTTCCGGCAAAGGGATGGTTGGCGACGCGGCGCACCGCCATGGTGTCGAGCGATTGCGGATCGTCGTGGGCGAAGGAGACGAACCCGCCGCGGCGGGTGGCTATGGCCCGGCCGTCACGCACGGTGACACCGTTCTCCTGCGGTTTGAAGCGGCCGCCTTGCTTTTGTCCCAGCGCGACGGGTTTCGGGCCGCCGTAGAGGTCATACCAGTGCAGGCCGCTGACATGCCAGAAGACCGAGGTGTAACGGCCCTCGACCAGCCCGTCCAGGATCTGGTTGCCGTAGAGCAGGCCGGGCCGGGCATCCTTCAGCACGAGCTTCGGCGCGGCGGGATTGGAAACGTCCACGATGTGCAGCGTCGAACTCCCCACTTCGACGAGCGCGTATTTGCCGGGGGCCGGGACGGCCACATGCCTCGCCCGCCGCCCCGGCACGCGATAGCGACCGAGCAGATGGAGGCCATCGTCGCCCGCGACCGACCAGATCGAGAGTCCGTCCAAGCCCTCCGCCACAAATACCCGGTCCTCGAGCGCGCACACATCCGTGGCGGCATCGCCGGTGGCCTGCGCCGCGAGGAGCTTCATGTCGGGCCGTAGTTGCAGCAGGTGAACCCCTCCGCTCCCGCAGGCCGCGACGGCCCGCCCGCCCACGAGCGCCACGGCGTAGACCTGGCTTCCCGGCTCGTAGGTTTGAAAACGCGGGTCGGCGGTCTTTTGCGGAGGCGGGATCGCCGACGGCGAATCCGGCTCGGGCTCGGGAGCGGGAGCGGTCGCCAGGCCGGGAGCGGAGAGCACGTGCAGATCGGTCCAGCCGCCGGCGGCATAAACGTGGTCCTTCACCACGGCCAGGCCACCGATGTAGTCCGGCATCTGGTGTGCCTCGACGAAGGCCGGCACGCGACGCGCCACGCATCGGGGGCGGCGCGGGTCGCGGACATCGACGACGAACACTCCGTTGTGCGTGTCGGCGACGAACGCGAAATCGCCCGTCGCCGTCACGCTCCACATGTCATTGCCGCGGTCGTAGAACCTCGGGAACTTCAGCCGCGACACGAACTCGGGCCGCGCGGGATCGGTCACGTCGAAAATCTCCAAGCCGTGCCCGCGCCCGTGGCCCGGCGCGTTTTCGTCCGCATGCGGCTGGCGCGAGTGGTGTCCCGTGGCCGCGTAGAGGAACTTGCCCCGCAGATCCACGCCATCACCGTAGCCGTCGAGCGGCACGCGGCTGGTGATGACTGGCGCGCGCGCATTGCGCACGTCCGCGACGACGACCTCCGACTTGCCCCACACGCCGGTGTAAAGCCAGCCGTCGCGCGCCACGACCGATTGCGCCTCACCCGTGCGCACCGTGCTGAGATGCGCCGGCTTCTCCGGCCGGGAGACATCGACGAGTTCCACGCCGAAGTGCCGGCACGCGACGAACAACACATCGCCGGAAAGGGCGAGTCCGGTGGCCCACTCGACGGGGTCGTAGCGGCACAGCAGTTTCGGCACGGCGGGCTTCTGAACGTCCACGATGAACAATCCATCCTGCCGCGAACTCACGAAGACGGCTCCGCGCCCGGCCACGACCTGCCGCACGCTCCCCAATCCGCCGAGCGAGCCAAGCACGCGCGGTTTGCCGGGATCCGCGACATCCAGGATGTGCAGCCTGCCCTGCCCGATGGCGTAGGCCCGCTCTCCCTGCACCGCCACATCGATCATCGGCCCAAGGCCGGCGCTGACGGAAACGGGAAGTTCGCGACCGTAGTCCGCTGCCGCCTCGGGGGTCGCCCGAACCTCCGCCAGGAGGCCGAGAATGACGCACAGTGAAGAGAGTGTTAACACGGTGATGCTGCGAACGATGCGAAACATGCCGGTCAAACGGATGTGAATGCTGGCCGGTTTCATGGCGTTTGCTGCCGCGGTTGCCTCATGGGTAAAGCGCGAGTTCCAGCGAGTAGAATGAGCAGGAGGCGGCCGCCTTGTCGAGATTGACGACCTCGATCCGGTTGGGGCTGCCGCGCAGGCGCTCCAACGGCACGGTGAAAAACCGGAGCCGCTCGCGCGTGGGGAAAAAGGCGTTGCGCTCCAGCGGCGGGAACAGCTCGGTGTCGTCGTGCTCGCACGGCTCCAGTGGCTGGCCGTTGAGGCGGACTTCGATTCGCAGGCCGGCGCTGTCCTGCTCGGTCTCGACGCGCAGCACGGCGCGGCCGGACTTCGGCAGCCGCGCGGCATCGGCGATGACGAGCGCGAGCGACGCGGCGTCCTTCGCGGGAAAGGTCGGAGCGGAGATGTTGCGGTTGGGATAGACGGTATAGTGGCGCGCGGTGGTGGCGAGATAATCCGGGTCGGTGATGCGACGGAGCACCTGCGGCAACTCGGCGCGGCGGGCCGGCAGCGTGTAGTCCATGTTGAAAATCGTGAGGCCGTCCACCCCTCGCGCCAGCAGGTTGGCGGCGGCGGCGCGATACATCTCCGGCGTGATGTAGCGCTTGAGCCGCTCCTTTTTCGCCACAGCCTCATCCGGTCGCGCCGTCGCGCCCGGTGCGAGGTCCACAAAGGCGGTGAGGTAGTTGATTTCGCCAAAGACCTTCGCCTTCTGCGCGCCCGCCTTGAATTCCTCGATCCCGATCTCGGTGCTTTGCAGCCAGAAGGATGAGACGTTGAAGATGTTCACGATGCCGGCGGCGTCCCAGGCCAGCACGTCGAGGCCGGCTTTGTTGCAGGCCGCGATGCTGTCGGGCACGCGCACGACGAGCTTCAACGGCTTGCCGCGCTCGCCCGCGAGCCGGTCCAGCAGTTCGCGGAAACGCCGCACGAGCGCGGTCATCACCGGTGTTCCCTCCGCGATCTGATCGTCGTGGAAAAAGCGCGGCACACGCTGGAAGTCGAGTTCCAGGCCGTCCACGTCGTAGCGCGTGCACAACTCCGCGATGATCGCGAAGTAATGCTCACGCACCTCGGGGATGAGGTAGTTGAAGTGGCGCATGCCGTCCTTCGTGCCCGTGGCGTCGCGGTCGCCCAGCCAGTATTGCGGGTGCTCGCGCCAGAAGGCGTTGTGGGTCGGGAAGGTCTTGTCCTGGATGTTGTGCCAGTCGTTCATCCGGTAGGAGATGAGGAAATCCGCGCCGATGCCTCGCGTGGCCTCCAGCACGTCGCGCACGGGATCGCCGCCGTCGTGGATGTATTTCATCACATGATCGAATGCGGGAAACTTCGGCAGGTCGCGGATGCCCGTGAACTTCTTCCACTCCGGATCCACCTCGGAGGGAAACATGTTGGTGCGCCAGGCCGTGGGGCAGCACGTGATCGCGTCCACGTCCGTGCCGGCGAGTTTTTCGATGCTCGACTTGATGCGCGCGGCGCTGATGTTTTTCTCCGCGTGGAATAGCAATTCGAAGTTGTAGAGGCAGCGAAGCTGGGAGCGCGGTGTGTGCCAGGAGCCGCCCGCCGGCGCGGCCAGCGCGGGCGCGATGAACGGCCCGAGCAATCCCGCGCCGCTGGCGGCGATGAAGTTCCGGCGTCGCATGCTTTTGGGAAATGTTTTCATGGGATCATTTTTTCAAGTGGAGCTGTCCTGCATCGGAAAACGCTGCTTGCTGGAACAAGTTTTCATGGGATCATTTTTTCAATTGGAGCTGTCCTCGTCATGAACGAACCGAAATCAAGGCCGTTGTTTCATGGCTTTCACCACCTTCACGGAGTCGGGCCGGAGCCGCACCCGGCGGGCACGGGGTTCAGCTTTGGCAGGCCTTCAAGTTGATCGGCGGTTTCGCGTTCCATTCATTTCAGCCATGAGTGGCATGGGCGGCGACAATGTATGACAATGGAGCGAGTATCTTGGAATTTGACGCCCCAGCTCAGGCAGTCCCCATGTAACCCTGTCGGCCCGCCATATCAACTTCGGTGACATGCCGCCGAAGAAAGAGCCGCGCCTGGACCCGGCCAAGGCGGCGGCGGTGGGGGCAATCGCGCGGCAATCTGATCCAACGCCATGCTCTTTTGAGCTTTGAAACTCAAGAGGTTAAATCCGACAGGCTTGCTTTTTGTCTGGCAACTTTCTTAATAGACCATAAGGATCACCGATTCATTGGTTCGGCGGGTTGCGTCAATCAGCGCGGGATACGGAGAGTCGTCAGCTTTCAGCAGACCACGTCGATGAAACTGTGGATTCCATGGATAGTAATCACGCATGGTGCATCGATGTATGCCCACGCATGCGGGGCTGCTCGCGGCGTCAAGATAGTATTTCATCGTATGCTTGCCAGCCTCCGTCTCATATTGCGTCGTATCGGCGGCATCCTTCTCCGGACGCATGGTCATCGTGTTTACATCGGCCAGCAGGACAGGCTTGCCAGTCAGCGCAAGGACATGATTGAGATAGGGGCCAATGGGACGCTGAGTCCCCATCGGTTGAAACGCGATGACATCGATATGTTTGGCCGCCGTCTTCAAAATCGAATCCGGCGTGTGTGTCGCCTTGTTCGCTCTTGCTTCCATCAAACGATCGCCAAAGATCAAATGATTCGGATCGATTTTGCGAAGTTCGCCACACATTACGGAGTAATATTTATCAGCGATGTAATTCATCAGTTCGTCGTCATCCGCACCGGGATTCTCCTTCTGATATTTGGCCAGTGCGACATGGCCCGGCGCATCCTTCGGCAGCGATCGAAGAAACTCGACGAAGCTCGGACCTGACGGCGGCTGCGTTGTCCAAAGCGGCAAGTCAATAAACACATAGCCAAGACAATGCCGATTATTGACGTGCCGGGCAGCCGTCGCGCGCACTTTGTTTCGAAGACGCTCCTGGACTTTAGGATCGAAAACATCGCTGTTGTGCGATCTCTCGGCAGCGGATTTTGCGCGTGGTCCCTCTGTCCAAACCGTCGCAACATAAGGTATGCGGTTCTCCATCATCTCCAGCGGGCTGTAGCCAGCCGAGTTAAATCCCCACTCCTTCATTCGCTCCAGAAAAAATTCACCCATCTGTTGTTGGCTGCTGCTAAAGCGAGAGGCAAAAACGCCGAGTTCATCCTGCCGGATCGTTTGGCCCGTATGAGTGATGCCAAGCGAGAAGAAGGCATTGCCATCCGGTGTGACGAAGAGCCAACGGCTGCCAAGCTGCTCGACATGGAACCAACCAGTGGACTTGCCCTTGAGCGCGACATGACCGCCATACGAATCGGTATCAGCGGCAGGCGCTGAGCTGGCAAAAACAGCCGCGAAAAACAGAAAATAATGGATGAACCGCATAGTCACTTGCTGGCTGGCTGTTAGGAATTCGCTTTTTCAACCCCTCGGCCCACGGCCCGCCGGAGGCCGGGGTTGGAGGGGGTTCGAAGGTGGAATGGATGGGGTTTCACCGTTGGTGATTGGATCCGGTGTCAGGGTTTTTGAAACCGCTGCTTCAGATGGCCGGTGATGGCGTCAGTGAAAGCTCTGCCCGCGGCGGGAGTAAAGGGGGTTACCTGAGGCTCGTAACCCCCTTCATCAAAGGCTTTTTCGGTCGGCAGATAGCCTATCCATCCATTGGTGTAACCGAAGTAGAAAGTGAAGGGAAAAGGCGAAGTCTCGCGCACTTCGTTGGAAATCTCGCAGAACAGTTCGATGGGCGCGCTCCAGATGAGAATGTCGTCATCGATTTTGAGAGAACGGCATGGCATGCGCACCAGAGGATTGCCCCCGGCGGTGGCACGACTGTAGGCGGCGAGATCCGCCGGCCAGTCGAGACCGGCTTTGCGGGGAGACTCGAACACGATCTCGGCAGGATGGAGCGCAGGGGCGTCGCGATAGGCAGTGATGCCGCGCTGGGCCTCGAGTATCCTGTCGCCCAGCAGGGTTTTGAATTCGTCCAGGCGCCCCTCTTCGGGCGTGGGGAACACGCTGTAAATCGGCGCGATGTTGCCGGCGGCTCCATTGATGAAAAGCATGGGGGCTCCGGTTTTCTCTTCGACGTGGGCGGAGACGACACCGGGAGCATCCCCGCTGATCAGCAGGTTTTTGCCGCCCAGAACCGTGCCATGGATGGCGTAGTTGGCCAAGGTGGCGATGAGGTCTTCGCTGTCTTTTTTGACAATCTTCAGCACGCCAATTTTGCGATCCGTGGCGCCGTCCGGATTTTTGCCCAGGTGGATCTTCCCGTTCTCGCGGCGTTCGCGACGATTGACATTGGCCTCCGACGCTCCCCAGCCGATGCCGAGGCGGGCTGGTTCGAGCTGCGACAGGGCCTGGCCGACGGCATCGACGAGTTTCCGGGTCGTTTCGCGGGTGTAGTCGCCGTCGTACTGATAGGTGTGGCGCTGCGGCATGTACACCCCTCCCATGCTGGGTGGTCCGAGTTCGGGCGCGGAGTGCGTGTGCGTCGCCGTCCACAGAAAGTCGATGGGAGGCACTCCGTGAATCTTCTGAATCTCGGCGGCGACGCGGTCATATTCGGTGGGAGAAATCAGGCACACCTCGGTGGAGGCGATGATCATTTTTCGCTTTCCGTCGTCGAGCGCGAGGACACGGTGGTGGATCGGCATATGAACGCCGCTGGAAACGCGCGCGCCGTATCCTCGCATGTACTGCGGACGGTCCGGTGTGATATCGACCTTCACCACCGAGGCTCGAAACGCATCCGCCCAGGCTGCAGGAGCGAGCAGCAGGACGGCGAGAATGATAGAGAGGCGAATCATGGATGGACGGATTGACGGAGCAGTTTACACCAATCCAGATGCCTGACAAATCGTACATGGCGGCTATTTCCTTATTGAATTGAGATGCCACAAACGACCGAAATCAGACACGAATAATCGTGTCCTCTTTCGTAAAGCGCACTTTGGGCAGGCCGGCGTAAGCGTCGGTCGAGGCCCGGTAACCAAGGGCGCAGATGGCCACGCTTGTCAGGTTCCTGGCCTCAAGACCGAGAATGGAATCGTATTCGGCGGGCGCAAAGCCCTCCATGGGACAGGCGTCAATCCCCAGCAGAGCCGCGCTGGTCAGGAGATTTCCCAGCGCAATATACGCCTGGCGCGCCGCCCAAGCCTGCAGGGCGGGCGGCTCCATCGCATTGACGATCCCGCCGACCAGCATCCCGCGAAATCCAGCGAGCGATTCCACCGGGATGCCCCGGAGCTTTGCGGTCCGCTGAATGTGGGCATCCACATCCGCTTCTCCGAAATTCGTTTTCGCCGTGAAGACCACGAGATGGGACGCGTCCTTGACCTGTGCTTGTCCATAAGAGGCGGGCAGCAACTTTTCCCGGGTGCCGGGATCGGTCACAACGACGAATTTCCATGGTTGCAATCCACCACTTGAGGGAGTCAGGACAAGGGCATCCTCCAACGTCGCCCAATCCTCCGCGCTGATCTTGCGGTCAGGGTCGAATTGTTTGGTGGCGTAGCGCCAGTTCAATTGTTCAAGAAGCTGTGTGGCCGTGTTTGTTGTGTTCATAGGCCGTCATCATAATTGAGGCCAGGCATTCCGGTAACGTTCATTGGCGATTGCGGTGATGCGCGTTTTGCATCACCATACAGGCCATGCTTCTGCAACTCAGATCGTTTCTAGTCGTCCTCGAGGAGGGGAGTTTGCACCGGGCTGCTATCAGGCTGAACATTTCCCAGTCCGCTCTCTCCCGCCAGATGCAGGCGCTCGAGCACGAGTTGGGAGGGCCGCTGCTGGAACGGAGCTCGACCGGAGTCCTGCCCACCCTTGGCGGACGGGCGCTTGCCAAGCGAATGGGATCGTTCCTTGCGAACTACGACGCGAACCTTCTCGCTGTCCGCAGGATCATCCGGGGCGAAACCGGAGAATTGCGAATCGGCTATCTCGCGTCCGCCTTTCACGAATACCTTGAGCCGGCACTCGAAAAACTTCGCCGCCTTCACCCCAAAACGAAGGTGAAACTGCTGGACCTCTTTCCAGGCGAACAAATCACCGCGTTGCGCCAGGGAAACATCGACCTGGCGCTCACCCAGGACAACGGGAGTCTTCTTGGGCGGGATTTCCACACGAAGAAGCTTGCCGTGATCAAAAGTTTCGCGAGCCTTCCCCAAGAACATCCGCTCGCCTCCAGGAGGTCGGTGAAGATCGCTGAGCTGAAGAACGAAACCTTCCTCGTTAGAGCCGATTCCGAATTGCCGGGTCTGCGCCGGCGCCTGATGCAGCTCTGCCGCAGTTGCGGAAAGTTCAGGCCGAAAATGGTCGAAATTTCCGGCGATCTTTCCGATGCTTTCTCGGCCATTGCCAATGACGGCGCCGTCGCGATCCTGCCGGCCTTCATGCGCCATCAAAAGCGGCCGGGCATGGTGATCGTCCCGATCTCCGATGCCGGTGCCACATGGGATCTGATGGTGGTCTGGCAAAGAAACCCTACGGCGGCGCCGTTGCTCGCTCTCCTGGCCGCTCTGCCATTCGTGGAGTAAGTCCCGCTGAAGTCGCCGGCGTCTGAATCGCCGGGCACTTGTCTGGTTGGAAGTGACTGTGTCGCAAACGCCGGAAAATCAAGCGAGCGAACCGGTTCGCGCTCTTGGAATGCGTCACACGAAAGCTTGGGCGGCATGACGCAGCTCTTCGATGAACACCGCGAGCGGTTTCTCGCCGGCTCGCTCAACACGGTGTCCGGCGGCGATATTCAGGAGTTTCGGAGCGGCGGACAGATCCTTCAGTCGCACGCGTTCCGGCGCCAGCCGCGCGGCGTTGGTGGTGACAACGGCGACACCGAGACCCGATTCCACCGCCGCCAGCAGGCTGTTCACGCCATCGTATTCCCCGGCGATGGCGGGGCGCTGCTTGCGCTCGCGCAGCCAACCCATGATGAGATCCCAGTATTCGGGATAATCGCGCTGGCAGAAGACCAGCAGCGGCTCCCGCGCCACTTCCGCCGGCGTCACCCGCGCGCGCCCGGCCAGCGGGTGGTGGTGATTCACCGCAAGCTGCCACGAGACTTGCACGAGCGGCGTCCACTGCAGCCCGCGCGCCGCGCGCTCCGGCTCAACCGTGATCGCGACATCGAGCGTGTCCGCCTCCAGCCCGGCCAGCATCTCCTGCGTCGAAAGATCGAACAGCTCCACCCGCGCGTCCGGGTGTTTTTGCACAAAACTCTGCACCGCCCCGGAGAGGATGCCGCCTGCCAGCGAAGGCGCGTAGCCGACGCGCAAACGCGCGCCCTGCCCGGTGGCGCGGACGCGCTCCAGCACCAAGTCCGCGTGCTGCAGCAGCTCCCGCGCTTCCCGCAGCAAAATTTCACCCGCGGGCGTCAGCCGGATGGAATGCGCCTGCCGCTCCAGCAGGCACTGGCCGATCTCCTCTTCAAGCGCCTTGATCTGCCGGCTCAACGCGGGCTGCGTCAGAAAGATTTGCTGCGCGGCGCGGCTGATGTTGCCGGCCTCAGCCGCAGCGACGAAATAGCGCAGTTGTCGGAGTTCCATGGACCGGCAGCATAACGGGAAGTCAGGCTCAGGCCAAGTGCTTTGCATTGGCCGCCCGCGGCTTCCGCTGGCACTCTTGCCCCACCATGAAAACCACTGACACCACCCTGCGCATCCGGAGAGCGAACGAACGCGGTCATGCCGATCACGGCTGGCTGGACTCGCACCACACCTTCTCCTTCGCCGACTACTACGACCCCGCGCACATGGGCTTCCGCTCACTGCGCGTCATCAACGACGACCGCGTCGCCCCCGGCCGCGGCTTCGGCACCCATCCGCACCGCGACATGGAAATCTTCAGCTACGTGCTCGAAGGCGCCTTGCAGCACCGCGACAGCATGGGCAACGGCAGCGTGCTCCAGCCGGGCCAAATCCAACTCATGAGCGCGGGCCGCGGCGTGGCGCACAGCGAGTTCAACCCCAGCTCCGCCGAGAGCCTGCACTTCCTGCAAATCTGGATCCAACCGCGCGAGCGCGGCCTGGAACCCAGCTACACCGAATGGCATCCGCAGCCGGAACACGCTGACGCGCCGAAAGTGCTCGTCATCTCCCCGGACGGCCGCGACGGCTCGGCCACGATCCATCAGGACGCGGAAATCTACCGCCTCCGCCTCCAGCCCGGCCAAACCGTCACCCACGAACTCAAAGCTGGACGCGGCGCCTGGCTGCAAATCGCCGAAGGCGCGCTGGAACTCAATGGCCTCGCGCTATCTACCGGCGACGGAGCGAACACGGAAGAACCCGGCACGCTCACCTTCACCGCCACCGCGCCCACCGAAGCCCTGCTTTTCGACCTCCAGTAAAACAGGCGTCCCCGCCTGCCTTTGCAACGGACACCCCGCCCGCAACAAAATTCCAACATACCAAACCACAACGAACAACCCAACGATCATGTCCAAACTCCTCGTCCTCTATTACTCCACCTACGGCCACGTCGAAACACTGGCCACCGCGATCGCCGAAGGCTCCCGCTCCGTTGCCGGCGTCGAAGTCACGCTCAAGCGAGTGCCCGAAATCATGTCTCCCGACGCCGCCAAGCAAGCCGGCGCGAAACTCGACCAAGCCGCGCCCGTCGCCGATCCCAAGGAATTGGGCGATTATGACGCCATCATCTTCGGCACACCCACCCGCTTCGGCAACATGGCCGCGCAGATGCGCAACTTCCTCGACCAAACCGGCGGCCTCTGGGCGCAGGGCGCCCTCGTCGGCAAGGTGGGCAGCGTCTTCACCAGCACCGGCACCGGAGGCGGCAACGAAAGCACCATAATGAGCTTCGTCACCACACTCATGCACCACGGCATGGTCTATGCCGGCCTGCCCTATGCTTGCCCCGAACTCGCCGACATCAGCGAGGTCAAAGGCGGCTCCCCCTGGGGCGCGGCAACCATCGCCGGAGCCGACGGCTCACGCCAGCCCAGCCTCAAGGAACTGGCCCAGGCCCGTTTCCAAGGCGCCCACGTCGCCGCCATCACCGCGAAATTGCGCGGTTGAGCCAAGGCCTCCAAAATGGGGAGGCAGACTTGGCAAGTCTGCCTCCTTGGGCGGAGTATGGAAGTCCGGTGAGAACTCTCTCTTGTTCAAAGCGATTCCATGCGAGATACTTCTCCGCCGCGCCTTCGCCATGAAACTCGCCTCATCGCTCATCGCCCTCGTCTTGTCCGCCCATAGCGTGGTCGCGGATGCCACAATCTCCCTGCGCGAAAGCCGCTGGTTCATCAATGATCGCGTCACCAACCCCGGCAGCGCCGCCGAAGGCCTGCTCATGAACGTGCGCATGGTGAACGCCACCTTTGAAGATCTCGCCCGCCCGGAGTTCGACGCTGAAGCGAACACGGATCGCTTCATCGCCCGCATCGGCGACTACGCGGCACAGGGCGTGAACGCCTTCACCCTCTGCCTGCAAGGCGGCATGCCCGGCTATGAAGGCGCGGTGAATTCGGCCTTCGAGCCGGACGGCAGCCTGCGCGGCGATTACCTGCGGCGCGTCGAGCGCGTGATCCGCGCCTGCGATGAACGCGGCCTGGCCGTGATCCTCGGCCTGTTTTACCAACGACAGTCCGCCATCCTGAAAGACGACGAAGCATTGCGCGCCGCCGTGGTCAACGCCGTGCAGTGGGTGCGCGAGCGCCGCTTTGGCAACGTGCTGATCGAGATCGCCAACGAGTATCCGCACCCGGGTTTCGCCCACGATCTCATCCGCGACCCGAAAGGCCAGGCCGGCCTCATCCGTCTCGCCAAACAAACCGCGCCCGGACTGCTGGTCTCGGCCAGCGGTTACGGCAACGGCAGAATTCACCCCGAAGTCGCGCAAGCCGCCGACTTCCTGCTCCCGCATTTCAACAGTACGAAGGTGGAGGACATCCCCGCACGGCTCGCCGCCCTGCAAAAATTCGACAAACCCATCGTATGCAACGAGGACGCCAAAACCGGCAAACAAGCCGCCGCCGCCCTGCGCGCCTGCGTGGAAAACGACACGGGCTACGGCCTGATGCTGCAAAAGCACAACCAGCACCACCCCTTCCACTTCGACGGCACCGAGGACGACGCGACTTACTACACAGCACTGAAAGCAGCCACGTCACCGAGGTAATT
>CAZNKC010000087.1:0-19046 GCA_964573315.1 uncultured Verrucomicrobiaceae bacterium
ACCAATGGGCGAAAATCACCGAAAATCGTGCCGAATCCGCGAAGTCGGGCTAACGATGCTCAATCACCTCCCCGGCCGCGAAGCGCACCTTGGGCAGCGCCGCGTATCGGTCATCCGCGGCGCGGTAACCCGCCGGGCACAGCACCGCTGTGGTGTAATCCCCGTCCGCAAGCCCCAGCACCTCGTCAAACTTCGCCGGCACGAAACCTTCCATCGGGCAGGTGTCCACGCCCAGCAGCGCCGCCGCCAGCATGAACTGGCCGAGCGCGATGTAGCTTTGCTGCTTGGCCCAGTCGCGCAGCCAGCCTTTTTCCTCGCCGCTCTGACGGAAGCCCGCCACCATCTTGCGGAAACCGAGCAGCGCCTCCGGCGTGCCGCCGCGCACCTCGATCATGCGCCGGATGTTCGCGTCGATGTGGGATTCCGGCATCGCGCGATGCGTGGTCATCACCACGAGGTGGGAGCAATCCGCCACCTGCCGCTGGTTCCACGCGTGCGGCACCAGGCTTTCCCTCAAAGCTTGATCTTGAATGACAATGAACTTCCACGGCTGCAAACCGAACGACGACGGCGTCAGCACCAGGCTCTCCTCCAGCGCCGCCCAAGTCGCCTCCGGGATTTTTTTCGCTGGATCGAACACCTTGCAGGCGTAACGCCATTTCAACGCGGACAGGATTTCTTCGGGATTCATAAACGCTAATCAAGACGCCTCGCCGGCGTCGTCGGATGCCAAAAAATAATCATCGTCCGCGATGTCCGGGATGCCCACCACCAGCACCCGCATCCGTCCGCGCGCGCCATGCACCACACCCGGCGGGATGTGAACGAGGGAGCCGGCCTGCACCGGATGCTCCACGCCGTCGAGCAGCACGCTGCCCGCGCCGTCCAGCACGTAGTACAGCTCGGTCGAGCGCTTGTGGAAATGCGGCCGCGCGCCGTCGATGTCCACCGCGTGCGCCCAGGCTGCCGGTCCCAGTGCGGCATCCTCCACGCTCACCAGCCGGTCGCGCCAGCCGCAGGCGCTGCGTTCGCGCGGCGTGTGCCCCTCATGGCGCACCAGCACGGGTCCGGTATCGGTTTGTGTTGTCATGCCGGCACGCTTGCCGGAGCCGCCGCCGGGCGCAAGAAAAAGTCTGTCCGTTTTTTCAAATGGCGCAGCCGGACCTTTGCTGGCATCATGCGGCATGACCTTCTGCCATCGGATGCTGCTTGCGGGCCTTGCGCTGCCGCTCCTGGTTCAATGCGCCGGGGAGAGCACTTGGCGATACGAGTTCCAACGGGGAAAAACCGCCATCCAGCGCGGTCGTTACGCAGTCCCGCCTCCCGGCCTGCCGCCGCGCGTCATGCGGGCCATCCATGCCGGCAACCAGATCGCCGGCAGACCCTACAAATACGGCGGCGGCCACCGCTCGTTCCAGGACAACGGCTACGACTGCTCCGGCGCCGTCTCCTACGTGCTGCACGCCGCCGGTTATCTGCGCGCGCCGACCACCTCCACCGCCTTGCGCCACTTCGGCAGCCCCGGCAAAGGCAAATACATCACCGTCTATGCCAAAAAAGGCCACACCTTCATCGTCGTCGCTGGCCTGCGCTTCGACACCGGCCACAACGGCCAGAGCCGCGGCCCGCACTGGACCACCAAACCGCGCCCCTTGAGCGGTTTCAAAGCCCGGCACCCGCCCGGGTTGTAGTAGCATAGGCTTTAAGCCTGTGACGAGTGGAACGGGCATTCTGCCCGTTTCCAAGTTGGAGCGAGCCAGCGGCTCGCTCCACCCCATTTTTCACCGTGCAAACCCGCGCCTCCCGGCGACAATGCGCCGCATGGAAGAAGCTCCCGCCCCGCTCATCGATCTCTACAGCGACGACCACTTCATGCGCGAAGCCCTGCGCCAAGCGCGCCGCGCCGCCGCGCAGGACGAGGTGCCCATAGGCGCCGTCATCGTGCATGAGCGGCGCGTCATCGCCCGCTCCTGGAACCAGGTCGAGACTCTCAAGGACGCCACCGCCCACGCCGAAATGCTCGCCCTCACCCAGGCGCAAAGCGTGTTTGGCGACTGGCGGCTCACTGACTGCGATCTCTACGTCACCAAGGAACCCTGCCCGATGTGCGCCGGCGCCATCGTCCACACCCGCGTCCGGCGCGTCATCTTCGGCTGCCCGGACAGCAAGGGCGGCGCGGCCGGCGGTTTTTGGAATCTGCTCCAGGCGGAGAATCTCAACCATCGCTGCGAAATCACCAGCGGCGTCCTCGGCGGCGAGTGCCTGGACCTGCTCAAGCAATTCTTCGCCGCCGCCCGCCGCCGCAAGGTCGAAGGGCAGACGCATCAAAAGGGATTGCCCGGCTCCGAGTCCGGTCCGGTGTTTGACGGGCCTTGACTCCAAGGAACGGGACTTGCCAAGTCCCGTGAGCAATCTGGGCGCTTACAAAGCGCCGCTCCTTGAGGCGCTTGCAAAGCGCGTCTCCTTGCGACCATTCGTGTTTATTCGTGGTTCTCAATCCCCTGCGAGCAAACACTGGAAGAATGCCTGAATCACGATAGGCTGTCTCCATGAGCATCGCCCCCGAACCGCCGACACCCGCCGACACCATCCTGATCCACGGTCTGGAACTGTCCACGCGCATCGGCGTGCCGGAGGAGGAGCGCGCTGGCTGGCAGACGTTGCGTGCGGATTTGGAGCTGCGTTTGCGTGGACGGGTGGAGACTTTCGGCGACGACCTCGCCGCCACGGTGGATTACGACGCCGTGGCGCGGCAGGTGCGCGCGCTGGCGGCGGAGCGTCCGCGCCGGTTGATCGAGACGCTGGCCGGGGAGATCGCCGCCCTGCTGCTGGAGAAGCATCCCCAACTCGCCGGGCTGACGGTGACGTTGCGCAAGCGCATCCTGCCCGGTGTGGACGACGTGGCGGTGCGGGTGACGCGCCCGGCGTGAAAGTAGCGCGTTCCCCCGGTTGCAGCCGCCGCTTGGCCGCGTTTGATGGGGGATGGCGCGAGAGTATCAATTGCACAGAACCACGGACCGGCTGACGCGGATCGACTACGCGGCGGAACTGAACCCGCAGCAGTTGGCGGCGGTGACCAGTCCGCCTGGGCAGGCCCTGGTGATCGCCGGCGCGGGTTCCGGCAAGACGCGCACGCTGACCTATCGCGTGGCCTACCTCCTGGATAACGGCATCCAGCCGGAAAACATCCTGCTGCTGACCTTCACCAACAAAGCCGCGCGCGAGATGCTGGACCGCGTGCAGGCGTTGGTGCCGGTGGAGACGCGGCGGCTGTGGGGAGGCACTTTTCACTCCGTGGGCAACCGCCTGCTGCGGCATCACGCGGAGCTGCTTGGCTTCCGCAAAGGCTTCTCGATCATGGATCGCGAGGACCAAAAAAGCCTGCTCGATACGGTGATCGGCGCCAGCGGCATCGAGGTGACCAACTACCGGATGCCGAAGGCCGAGGTGCTGGCGGAGATTTTTTCGCTGGCGGAAAACACCCTGCGCCCGCTCGACGAAGTGCTGGTGTCGCGGTTCCCTTATTTTGAAAACGTCGCCGGACAAATCCGGCATTTGCAGGTACTCTACGAAGAGAAAAAACGCGAGACGAACAGCCTCGACTTCGACGACCTGCTGTCGAAGACCGTGCGCCTGCTGCGGGAGAACGACGACGTGCGGGAGCGGTTCCAACGCCAGTTTCAATTCGTGCTGGTGGACGAGTTTCAGGACACCAACCTCTTGCAGTGCGAGATGATCGACCTGCTGGCCGGAGCCAGCGGCAATCTCATGGTCGTGGGCGACGACGCCCAAAGCATCTACTCCTGGCGCGGCGCGGACGTGGGGCACATCCTCAACTTCCAGGACAAGCATCCGCGTGCCGCGGTTCACAAGATCGAGGTGAACTACCGCTCCGTGCCGGAGGTGCTGGAACTGGCCAACGCCGTCATCGCGCAAAACAAAGGGCAAATCCGCAAGAACCTGCGCGCCGACCGCTCCGGCGGCAAGATGCGGCCCGCCCTCGTCGTGCTGGACAGCCCGCAGGCGCAGGCCGCCTTTGTGGCGCAGCGGATTTTGGAATTGCACGAAGAGGGTGTGGACTTTGCCGAGATGGCGGTGCTTTACCGCGCGCACTATCATTCTCTGGACATCCAGATGGAACTCACGAATCGCGGCATCCCGTTCAACATCACCAGCGGCCTGCGCTTCTTCGAGCAGGCGCACATCAAGGACGTGGCGGCGTTCATGAAATTCATCGCCAACCGCCAGGACGAGGTCAGTTTTTTGCGCTTGGCGCGGTTGGTCCCCGGCGTGGGCAACGCCAGCGCGGTGAAGATGTGGAACGCTTGGTCGAAGACCCCGGCGGCGGGCGCGGACTTGGGACGGGAGGCGCTGGCGCGCGCTTTGCACGATTTGAAGGTTCCGAAAAAAGCGGCGGAGACCTGGAAGCAGTTCGCCTGGACGCTGGAAGAGTTGGTCGATGAGCAGGGCAAAATAGCGCCGCCCGCCTTGATGATCCGCAGCGTGGTGGAGGGTGTTTATGAGGACTACATGAAGACCAAGTTTCAAAACTTCGAGCAGCGGATGCAGGACTTGGAGCAGCTCGGCGCGTTCAGCGAGCGCTTCCAGGACGTCACCGAATTCCTGAGCCAGCTCTCCCTGCTCTCCGGCGTGGACACCGGCAGCCAGCCGGCGCGGGAAACCGGCGACAAAGACGCGGTCACACTGACCACGGCGCATCAGGCCAAAGGTCTGGAGTGGGGCGTGGTGTTCGCCGTCTGGCTGGCGGACGGCATGTTCCCGCACAGCCGCGCCGTGGAGGAAGGCGGCGAGGAAGAGGAGCGCCGCCTGTTTTACGTCACCGTCACGCGCGCCAAGGACGAGTTGTATTTGAGCTATCCGCTGCTCTGGCACCAAGCGCGCGACGGCAACACCCTGCAAGCGCCCTCGCGCTTCGTGACGGATCTGCCGGACGGATTGTACGAGACGTGGAATGTGCGCTCCTCCTGGTGAGGCCGCAGGCAAGCTGGAAGCTTGCTTCACTTCCAGATTACGGCTTGACCGCCACCCGTTGCCGCTGGCAAGCTTCACCTTGTCATGCCATCTCACCCGGCTCCCGCTCCTCGGTTCATGAAATACCTCACCGTCGTCCGCCATGCCAAGTCCAGTTGGAGCCAGCCCGGCCTCGCGGACCACGACCGCCCGTTGAGCGGCCGCGGCAACCGCGCCGCGCCCGCCGTGGCCCGTTTCCTTTGGACCACCTACCTCGGCGGCAACGATTCCGAGCCGCTGCTGCCCGCGCCCGACCGCCTCGTCAGCAGCACCGCCCTGCGCGCCCTCACCACCGCCCAGATCATGCGCGAGACCTTCCTCATGGGCATTGACTCCCTGCTTTTGGATCAAAATCTCTACCTCGCCCCCGAGCAGCGCCTGCTCAACTGCGTGCGCCAGTTCGACGAATCCTGGCAGCACGCCTTCATCTTCGGCCACAACCCCGGCCTGCACGACTTCGTCAACCGCCTGCTCTCCCGCGCCAAAGTCCCTCGCTTCCCCACCTGCGCCACCGCCATCCTCGGCCTGCCCAACGAATTTTGGGCGCTTACCGACTGGAACGAAGCCCAACTCATCGGCTTCCTCACCCCCAAGACCCTGGAGCGCCGGTTCCCGGAGATATACCACGGCATCAGCTCCGACGACGATTGAACGCTTGTCCCGCACTCCATCCAAACCCGGCCGCCAACCATGAAAAAAGCCCGCCTTCCCGCTGGCGCCGGGAAATCCTTTTTTCAAAATCACCGGCAATAACATCGCCGCCGAGGCGCAAAATGCGGTTATGCCGGGGGAAACGGCGGGCGGTTGGCAACAGGCTGTGGCGCGCCCTCCTCGGCGTTTTACCCTCCCCTTGACCCTCACCCCACCCCGCGCTAAGAAGCAGGTTCCCATTATCTTCCTCTTCCCCGCCCGCCCCGAATGTCTGCCGAACTGACGCGCAATTTCTCCATCATCGCCCACATCGACCACGGCAAGACCACGCTCTCGGATCGCCTGCTGGAATTCACCAACACCATCACGGCGCGTCAGCAGCAGGATCAGTTGCTCGACTCCATGGACCTCGAGCGCGAGCGCGGCATCACCATCAAGGCCCACCCGGTCACGATGAACTATCCCGCCAAGGACGGCAAAATCTACAAACTGAACCTCCTCGACACCCCCGGTCACGTCGATTTCAGCTACGAAGTCAGCCGCTCCCTCGCCGCCTGCGAAGGCGCCCTGCTGCTCATCGACGCCTCCCAGGGCGTCGAAGCTCAGACCGTCGCCAATCTCAATCTGGCGCTGCAACAAAACCTCCACGTCATCCCGGTCATCAACAAGATCGACCTCCCCAGCGCCGACATCGACAAGGTCAAGCGCCAGCTCGAGGACATCCTCCAGCTCCCCGCCGACGAAGCCGTGCCCGCCTCCGCCAAAATGGGCCTCGGCATCGAGGACATCCTCGAAGCCATCGTCACCCTCACCCCCGCGCCGAAAGTGCCGGACGACGGCTACCTGCGCGCCTCCGTCTTCGACTCCGTGTTCGACGCCTACCGCGGCGTCGTCTCCTACGTCCGCGTCATCTCCGGCACCATCCGGCGCGGCCAAAAGGTCCGCATGATGGCCACCGGCAACGACTACGAGATCAAGGACGTCGGCGTCTTTCGTCCCAAGATGACCGCCTGCGAAAAATTGGAGCCGGGCGACGTCGGCTACCTCATCGCCAACGTGAAGACCACCGCCGATGTCAAAATCGGCGACACCGTCACCGAGTCCCGCCGTCCCGCGCTCGAAGCCTTGCCCGGCTTCAAGGAAATCCATCCCCTCGTCTTCTCCGGCATCTATCCCGTCTCCACCGACGACTTCGAATCCCTCAAAACCGCCGTCGGCAAGCTGCAAATCAACGACTCCGCCTTCACCTTCATGGCGGAAAGCTCCGCCGCCCTCGGCTTCGGCTTCCGCTGCGGCTTCCTCGGCCTCCTGCACATGGAGATCACCCAGGAGCGCCTGCGCCGCGAGTTCAACATGGACGTCATCTCCACCTATCCGTCCGTGATTTATGAAGTCCGCAGGACCGACGGCGAGGAAATCCTCGTGGACAACCCCGTCTTCCTGCCGCCCGCCCAGCAGATCGACGAAATCCGCGAGCCCATCGTCAAGGTGTACATCATGATTCCGAACGAATACATCGGCGACATCATGCAGCTCATCATGGACAAGCGCGGCACCCTCGACCACACCGAGACCCTCGACGACCGCCGCGTCATGCTGCATTGCGTCCTGCCGCTCAATGAAATCCTCGTCGATTTCAACGATAAATTAAAATCCCTCACCCGCGGCTACGGCAGCATGGACTACGAGCACGCCGGTTACCAGCCCGCCGACCTCGTCAAGATGGACATGCTCATCGCCGGCGACCCCGTCGATGCCTTCTCCTGCATCGTCCACCGAGGCAAGGCCGAAGCCCGCGGCCGCCAGCTCGCCGCGAAATTGAAGGAAGTCATCCCCCAGCAGCTTTTCGTCGTCGCCATCCAGGCCGCCATCGGCGGCAAAGTCATCGCCCGCGAAAGCATCTCTGCCCTCCGCAAAGACGTCACCGCCAAATGCTACGGCGGCGACATCACCCGCAAGCGCAAGCTCCTGGAAAAACAAAAAGAAGGCAAGAAACGCATGAAAGCCATCGGCAAAGTCAACATCCCGCAGGAAGCATTCATCGAAGTGCTGAAAAGTTAGGCAAGACTCAAGACCAGAAGCAGTCCGGCATTTCAAAAAATCCCGTTAATCCTGAAATCCTGTCAATCCTGTCCAAAAAACGCCCATGTTTTTCTTGACCCCCCGCTACCTCAAGCACGCCAAACTCCTCCACAAAGGCGTCACCCGTTTCATCGATTACAAGCGGGACATCCTCCCCCCCGCCAAGCTTGACGAGATCGAAGGCCTGCGCCGCGCGCTTGAGGACGCCATGAAAGCGCGCGACAAAGAAAAACTAGCCGCCCTCAACGACCAAATCAACGACGTCTGCCAGCACGCCCTGCCCAACCAGCGTCGTTCCGAGATCGGCGAGAACATCGAGGTCTTCTTCGTCGCCATCGTCATCGCCCTCGGCATCCGCGCCTACATCGCCCAGCCCTTCAAAATCCCCACCGGCTCCATGCAGCCCACCTTGAACGGCATCATCATCGAGCCCAGCCAGGACGATCCGCGGCCCATGCTGCCGGTGCGCATCTTCGATTGGTTTCGCGGCGCCTCCTATGTCAACGTCATCGCGGACCGCGACGGCACTCTGGACCCGCGCAATCCCATCACCGAATCCAGTTCCAAGTTCAGCTTGAAACGGCTGTCTTTCGGCATCCTCTCCAACTACACCGTCCTCAATTTCACCGACGGCGACCGCATCCACATCAAGGGCACCAAGACAAAAGTGCTGTCTGACATGGGGTTGATGGAAAATCTGTCCGTCCCCACCTACGACACGGGTTACCGCACGCCGGATGAACAACCCGTGTTAGGCTACCGCATGGACTCCGCCAAGCCCATCCAAATCCGCAAAGGCCAGGTGCTCGCCCGCGGCGTCGTCTATTCCGGCGACCACGTCCTCGTCAACAAGTTCTCCTATCACTTCCGCCGGCCTCAGCGCGGCGAGGTTTTCGTGTTCATCACCAAACACATCCGCGGCATCGAGAAAGACCTCCCCAAAGAGCAAGGCTCCCAGCACTACATCAAGCGCCTCGCCGGTGTGCCCGGCGACACCCTTGAAGTCCAGCCGCCCGAACTCCGCATCAACGGCCAGATCGCCCAGGAGCCCGGCTTCCAGAAAGTCATGTCGCAAAAAGACGGCTACGAGGGCTACGCCGACGCCCGCGGCTTCTCCGGCCTCCAGATCAACAAAATCACCCTCGCCGACGACCAATACTTCGCCCTCGGCGACAACTCCTACAACTCCTCCGACTCCCGCGTCTGGGGCCCCGTCCCCCAGCGCAACCTAGTCGGCCCCGCCCTCATGTGCTACTTCCCCTTCACCAAACATTGGGGGCCGATCCGGTAGAAGCGGCGCCCCCGCCGGACACTCCCAAAAAAATCATCCTGTTAATCCCCCAAAATCCCGTCAATCCTGTCAAAAAAGGCGCCTCATGTCCGAAGCCAAAAACTACAAAAACACCGTCCTTCTCCCGAAAACGGCTTTCCCCATGAAGGCGGACCTCGTCACCCGCGAGCCTCAGCGTCTCGAGAAGTGGGCCGCGCAAAACCTCTATCAGCAGATCCAGCAGCGCACCCAAGGCCGCCCCAAGTTCATCCTCCACGACGGTCCCCCCTTCGCCAACGGCGACGTCCACATGGGCACCGCGCTCAACAAAGTGCTCAAGGACTTCATCGTGAAATCGAAAACGATGGCCGGCTTCCACGCCCCCTTCATCCCCGGCTGGGATTGCCACGGCCTGCCCATCGAGTTCAAAGTCGTCAAGGAAGCCAAAGACCTCGCCCCCGCCGAAGTCCGCACCCGCTCCGAGGCCTACGCCCGCAAATTCATCGACATCCAGCGCGCCAGCTTCAAGCGCCTCGGCGTCTTCGGCGACTGGGACAATCCCTATCTGACGCTCGCCCCCGGCTACGAGGCGGACATCATGCGCACCTTCGCCAAGTTCGTCGAAAAAGACCTCGTCTATCGCAGCAAGCGCCCCGTCCTCTGGAGCTACGGCGCCCAAACCGCCCTCGCCGAGGCGGAGGTGGAGTATAAGGAGAAAGTGTCTCCTGCGGTGTATGTGGCTTTCCCATTTGTGCCAGGCCAAAAGGATATTCCAAAAGATGCTTATGTGGCGATCTGGACGACTACCCCGTGGACATTGCCTGCGAACTTGGCGGTAGCCATTAACCCGTCTGAGGCGTACGAATTTCGGCAGATTCAACATCGCGTTACAGGAGAACGCAGATCCCTGCTTTTGGCATGTGAACTCGCTGACAAAGCATTGGAGGAAATGCCTGACTGGGAGATTTGCCGAGGTGCAGACTACTCGACTCGAATTGAGGCTGGTGATGTTCTTGCTGCTGAAGGATATGAACTAGAGCACCCATTCCTACAGCGAACCTCACGTCTGATTGGCGCGAGTTTTGTAACCATGGATACCGGCACCGGCGCCGTCCATATCGCCCCCGGCCACGGCCATGACGACTACATCGCCGGACGCGAGCACGGCCTCGGCATCCTCTCCCCCGTCGATGACGCCGGCCTCTTCACCGCCGAGTGCGGCCTGCCCGAATTCGTCGGCCAGCACGTTTTCAAAAGCAACGACGGCATCATCGCCCTGCTAGAGCAGAAAGGCGCGCTGCTCGGCCACGAAAAATACGTCCACCAATACCCCCACTGCTGGCGCTCCAAGACCCCCATCATCTTCCGCGCCGTCGAACAGTTCTTCATCAAGATCGACGCCATTCGCGGCCAAGCCCTCGCCGAAATCGACCAAGTGAACTGGCTGCCCGCCTGGGGCCGCAACCGCATCCACGGCACCGTCGAAAGCCGGCCCGACTGGTGCATCTCCCGCCAGCGCACCTGGGGCGTGCCGCTGCCTGTTTTCTATCGAGAAGACGGCGCCATCATCATGGACCCCGCCATCATCTCCAAGGTCGCCGACGCCGTCGAGACGCACGGCACCAACCTCTGGTTTGAAAAAGACGACGCCTTCTGGAGCGACCTCACCGGCCTGCCGGAAGGCAGCAAACGCTGCAAAGACACGCTCGATGTCTGGATCGACTCCGGCTGCTCCAGCATCGCCGTTTTGGATCGTCATCCCGAGCTGCACAGCCCGGCGGATGTCTATATCGAAGCCACCGACCAGCATCGCGGCTGGTTCCAGAGCAGCCTCATGGTCAGCGTCGCCGTGCGCGATGCCGCGCCCTATAAAACGGTCATCACCCACGGCTTCGTCGTCGATACCAGCGGCAACAAAATCAGCAAGTCCGCCCAAGGCAGCGACAAGAACGCCAAGCCCATGACCGCCGACCACTACTACAACAAGTACGGCGGCGACATGGTGCGCCTCTGGGTCAGCAGCGTCGATTACCAAAACGAAGTCCCCTTCAGCGAGGAACTCTTCCAGCAAACCAGCGAATCCTACCGCCGCATCCGCAACACCTTCCGCGTCCTGCTCGGAAACCTGCATGATGCTCCCAAGCCTGAAAATGCTCCCACAGATTCACAAAAGCCCACAGATTTAGGTTCTCAAAAACAATCTGCTGGCCTCCCTGAATCTGCTGGATGCTCCCACACCCTCATCGACCGCTGGATCCTCGAGCGCCTCCACGCCGTCACGAAGGAATGCGTTGAAGCCTACGCCGCCTACGACTTCCGGCGCGTCTTCACCGTTCTCAACACCTTCATCGCCACCGACCTCAGCGCGCTCTACATCGACATCACCAAAGACCGCCTCTACTGCGACCCCGCGGACAGCCCGCGCCGCCGCGCCAGCCAAGCCGCCGTGCGCGAGATCACCGAAACCCTCTGCAAACTCCTCGCCCCCATCCTCGCCTTCACCGCCGACGAAGTCTGGGAGCACCTCGGCCACAGCGACAGCATTCACTTGCAGCCGTTCCCGCAGCCCGACCCCGCCTTTGCCGGAACCGAAGCCACCACCGCCGTCGAAGACCTCCTCAAAGCCCGCGCCGTCATCCAGCAGGCCATCGAAGCCGCCCGTCAAGCCAAGCAGATCGGCTCCAACCTCGAAGCCACCGTCCGCCTCACCCTGCCGGAAAGCGGCTTCGATCATCCCGTCTGGACCGACCTACCCACCCTCAGCGAGTTCTTCATCCTCAGCGATCTCCACATCACGAGAGGCTCCGAACTCGCCGCTACCGTCGAAGTCTGCCCCCACCCCAAATGCGAACGCTGCTGGCGCCACCTCCCCGAAGTCAGCGCTCACACCGAGCATCCCACCCTGTGCGGCAGGTGCGTGGAGGCGGTGGGATAATTTGCTTCGATTTGACAAACAGGCTATCGGGATCATCTTCCGAACATGGGTGCCAAAGCCATTCGTCAGCAGATTGATGCCATGAGCGAGGAGGAACGCTTCTTCGCGTCCGCCTACCTTCAGCATCTGGCAAACGAGCACGACGACGAGCGCAAAGCGCGGTTGGCAGCGCGGATGAAGCGCATGGATCAGGGGAGGCATTTCACCCTGGATCAAGCGCATCAGATCGACCAGTCCCTTGCCACCAACGGCCTCTGATTTATGCCGACTGGAGGTCCCAGACTGGTTTTGGACGAGGATGTCATGCGCTTCATGATCGCCCTTTCACCAGCCGTCCGTCGCCGGCTTGTCACCCTTTTGGAGCAACTTCGGGAGCACGCGTCCGATCCCGAAGACTTCCGCGAGCAAGACGCCACCGGTCGCTGGCTCAACGTCAAAGCCATCCGCCCTTTCTTGATCACCTACTGGCTCGACAGTCCCGTGGATGAACTCCGGATCGTGGACATCCAACGCATTCGTTGATTCGCATGGTCATGCTGCCACAGCCCGTGGCATCGATCACCTAGCCCCCAACCCCGGCAGCTCCCCGCCTTCCCCCGTCAGAATGCGCGTCTGCGCGCGGCCTTCGGTCACCAGTTTGCCGGGATTGGTGAACAGAGTCATCTTCGTCGTGGCCGACGCCGCGCGGTGCTCGCGTCCGTGGCCGATGATGCGCGGCCAGCCGCGCAGCACGATGCTTTCCTTGCCCGGCTCATAAATGGCTTCCTCCCCCGTGCCGTGATAGCGTTCCTCCAAGCTGCCCTGGGTCAGCTTCACATCCACGTCGCCGTTGGCCACCATGCGGTTCATGGAGCCGCCTTCCGCTTCCATGTGAACCACCAGCCGGTCCGCGGACAGCGTGAAGGTCGCGCAATGCAGGGACACGTTGCCGGCGAACACCACCGTCTTGGTGGTCAGATCGAAATTGGTCGCCGAATCCGCCGTGATGTTGTAGCCCTGGCCGTCCGGCACCGGGTCGAACTCCACCTCCTCCGGCGCCACGGCGGAAAGCTGAGCGCCATCAGCCGGCAACCCACCCTCCAGCGGTACCGCCTTGGGCAGGGCAGGGGAGGAAGCGTTGGCGCGCGGCGGCGCATCGGCATCCTCAGCCGGCAGGCGCTCGCGGCCCACCGCCCCGGGCCGGAACCCCATGCTGCGCGCCTGCACCTCCGGCGCGGACGTGGTTTGTTCCGCCAGAGCAAACCGCCGCGCCACGGGCGGCTCGAAAAAATCATCCTCATCCTCCTCGAAGGCAGCGTACCGTGCGGGCGGGCTCGCGTTTTTATCGGCGTTCTTCGACAAGGCTGAGCCCGGCGACATATCCGACCGCAAATAAGCCGCCGAAGCCGCCACCAGAGCGACCTGGATCGAGATGATGTAGTAGGCTGCGGGCATGATGAACGGAATTTAATGAAAGTTAATCAATTCATACATTCAACACAAGCTAAATTTCATAAATTCAATCACAGCCATCGCCATAAGGTGTGGAATGAAAATCTTGGAGCAAGGGGACAGGCCCCCCAGTTTTGACTATTCCGTGGAGCGCCCACTGTCCACCGCCCACTGCTCACGGCTTTCCCCGGCTCCGCGCCGCCTCCGCCCGCGAAAAAATGGGCGGGAACAGAGTCCCGCCCTCCGTTTTCCCGGGAAACCCGTTTCCCCGCCATCCCCAGGGTTGACCTTGGGGCCGAATTCGGGACCATCTCCCTCCCTTTCAAGAACCCCCGACCATGATCTCCTATCGCCTCAACCGCCTTTTCAACGCCAAATCTCGCCGCTGCTTCGATGTCGCCGTCGATCACGGCTTTTTCAACCAGCCCGGTTTCCTGCAAGGCATCGAGGACATGCGGAAAGTCATCGCCACCCTGGTCGAGGCCGGACCGGACGCCATCCAACTCACCGCTGGCATGGCCCGCCATTTGCAATCCCTGCCCGGCCGCCAAAAACCCTCGCTCGTCCTGCGCACCGATGTCGCCAACATCTACGGCAAGGAACTGCCCGAAGCCCGCTTCAGCCTCATGCTGGAGGAAACCATGCTGCAGGCCGTGCGCCTGGACGCCGCCTGCGTCTGCGTGAACCTTTTCCAAATCCCCGGCGCGCCGGAGGTCCACGAGCAATGCGTGGAAAACATCCTCCGCCTCAAGCCGCAGGCCGATTACTACGGCATGCCGATGATGGTGGAGCCGCTCGTGTTCCAGCCCAACTCAGTGGCCGGCGGTTACATGGTCGATGGCGATCTGGTCAAAATCCAGCACCTGGTCCGTCAGGCCGTCGAACTCGGCGCGGACATCATCAAGGCCGACCCCACCGACGACGTCAGCCTCTACCATCAAGTCGTGGAAGCCGCCTCCGGCATCCCCGTGCTGGTGCGCGGCGGCGGCCGCGTCAGCGACCGCGAAATCCTGACGCGCACCCAAGGCCTGCTGGAGCAGGGCGCCGCCGGCATCGTTTATGGCCGCAACGTCATCCAGCACCCCAACCCCCAAGGCATCACCCGCGCCCTCATGGCCATGGTCCACGACGGCGCCGGCGTCGATTCCGCGCTGGGGCTTGTTGGCTGATTCGTTGAGTTGAGAGTGAAAAGTGAAAAGTGAAAAGTGAATCTTTTGCACGGTGCAAACTGCTGGGTTTCAGACTATCAACCATCAACTCTCAACTATCATCTCAGTTTTTAGGCTGATCCGTCCCGCTCATGACTCCCGCCCAGGACATCGCCCGCCGCCGCACCTTCGCCATCATCTCCCACCCGGACGCCGGCAAGACCACCCTCACCGAAAAGCTCCTGCTCTACGGCGGCGCCGTCCAGCTCGCCGGATCCGTCACCGCGCGCAAGAACCAGCGCGCCACCACTTCGGACTGGATGGAGCTGGAGCGCCAGCGCGGCATTTCCGTCTCCTCCACCGTCCTGCAATTCGAGTACGGCGGCTGCGTGGTGAACCTGCTCGACACCCCCGGCCACAAGGACTTCTCCGAGGACACCTACCGCGTTCTCACCGCCGTCGATGCCGCCATCATGGTCATCGACGCCGGCAACGGCATCGAGAGCCAGACGCGCAAGCTGTTCGAAGTCTGCCGCAAGCGCGGCGTGCCCATCTTCACCTTCATCAACAAGCTCGACCGCCCCGCCAAACCGCCGCTCGAACTCCTCGACGAACTGGAGACTGTGCTCGGCATTGGCGCCTGCGCCGTCAACTGGCCGCTCGGCCTCGGCTCCCAGTTCCGCGGCCTCTACGACCGCCGGGACTCCACCGTGCATCTGTTCGAGCGCACCGCCGGCGGCGCCGAGCGCGCCCCGGAGCGCGTCGCCAGCCTGCGGGACGGCTTTGTCAAAGAGCACGTCGATGAAGACGCGCTCGCCCAGTCCATCGAGGAACTGGAGATGCTCGACGGCGCCGGCCACGCCTTCGACCGGACCCTCATCGACAAAGGCCAGCTTACCCCCGTCTTTTTCGGCTCCGCCTACAACAACTTCGGCGTACGGCTCCTGCTGGATGCCTTCCTCCAGCTCGCCCCGCCGCCCGCCCCGCGCCTCGCCGGGGATGTCCTCGTCGAACCCGCCGCCGCCGGATTCTCCGCCTTCGTTTTCAAAATCCAGGCCAACATGGACCCCCGCCACCGCGACCGCATCTACTTCATCCGCGTCGTCTCCGGCTCCTTCAAGCGGGACATGAGCGTCCACAACCCCCGCACCGGCAAAAGCGTCCGCCTGGCCAACTCCCAGCGCCTCTTCGCCCGCGAGCGCGAGACCGTCGATGAGGCCTGCGCCGGCGATGTCGTCGGCATCGTCGGCAACTACGACCTGCGCATCGGCGACACCCTCAGCGAGACCCCCGGCATCGTCTTCGACGAAACCCCGCGCTTCGTGCCCGAGTGCTTCGCCAGCCTGCACAACACCAGCCCCGCCCACTTCAAACGCTTTCGCGAGGGCCTGGAGCAGCTCCTCCAGGAAGGCGTCGTGCAGCAATACAGCCAGCCGCAGAACCTGCAGCGCATCCCCCTGCTCGGCGCCGTCGGCCCCTTGCAGTTCGAGGTCGTGCAATACCGCCTCCAATCCGAATACAACGCCGAAGCCCGCCTCGAGCACGCCCCCTACCGCTTCGTACGCTGGCTGCGCCATCAAAACGGCGAACCCTGGCATTTCGACGACGTCAACCTCCCCTCCGGCACCACCCTGGCCAACGACGAACTCGACCGCCCCGTGCTCCTTCTCGAAGACGCCTGGGCCGAGCGCTTCTTCACCAACCGCAACCCCGGCCTCGAAATCCTAGCGGAACCGTAACCCCGGAGGGCGGGATTGTATTCCCGCCCACTTTCCCGCGGGCGGAGGCGGCGCGGAGCCGTGGGTGGGACAGAGAGACGGAGGGATGGAGAGAAAGGGAGATGGCGGGCCAAGGAGCGGCGGTTTGCAACCGCCCCTCTGACTTGCGGCCTGAAAAAATGCCAAAAACCAAGAATTTTTCTTGACGAACCGGCTCTTTTTAAGGTGGACTATCGCGATTGAAAAACCACTTTCTTGCACGCGCCTTCCGGCCAGCCGGCGTTTTTCCGCTGTTGCAGTCCGCTTTGGCAACAATTTTGCTTCAAAAATGACAAGAAATGTTTTTTACATGGCGTAGTATCAGGTTCCCCCTCATTCCAAAAGCGGGAGGGAAAAACGATGAATCGCAGCTTTTGGAGCGTATTTGATCAATGTTGAACATGGAATTGGATGGAGGAATCAAGATCTACCTGCGGGAGATCGGCAAGACGGATTTGCTGACACCAGACCAGGAGGTGGAGCTTGCGGAAAGGATCAAGCGTGGCGACCCCGAAGCGCGGTCCCACATGATCCGCGCCAACTTGCGGTTGGTGGTAAAGATCGCCCAGGATTACGCCAACTACGGCCTGCCGTTGCTGGACCTGATCTCGGAGGGAAATATCGGCCTGATGAAGGCGGTGGAGCGGTTTGACCCCAACAAAGGCGGCAAGCTCTCCACTTACGCCGCGTGGTGGATCAAGCAGTCCATCAAGCGCGCGCTCGCCAATCAGTCCAAGACCATCCGGCTGCCGGTCCACATGGTGGACAAAATCAGCAAGATGCGTCGTGTCGCCATGTCGATGAGCGAGGAACTCGGCCGCGAGCCCACCGACGACGAATTGTCCGAGGAAATCGGCATCGACCGCGCCAAGCTCTCGCAGCTCAAGGTCGCCTCCATGCGCCCGGCTTCCCTCGACGCGCCCATCAGCGAGGACGACAGCACCGAGTTCGGCGAGATCGTCGGCGACGAAAGCGCGCAGACGCCCTTCGAGCTGCTCAGCCACAAAAACATGCACGGCCAGCTCGACGGCCTGCTCACCGTGCTCGACGAGCGCGAGCGCAAGATCATCGACGCGCGTTTCGGGCTGAACGGCCAGAAGCCGCGCACGCTGGAGGAAGTCGGCCAGGAGTTCGGCGTCACCCGCGAGCGCATCCGGCAGCTTCAAAACATCGCCCTGCGCAAGCTGCGCCGCGCCTTGCAGAAGAAGGAAGACCCCATCCCCAAAGCCCTGCGCAACGCCGGCTCCAAGAAGAAAAAGAAGGCGCCTCCCGCCGAGGACAAGCCCGATAAATGAGGCGGCGCGAAGCAGAGCGCAGAGCGCAGAGCGCAGGGCGCGGGGCGACCGGCGCACCTAATCGGAGGGCGGGATTGTATTCCCGCCCACTTATTCGCGGGCGGAGGCGGCGCGGAGCCAGAGACGGGGTGTTGAGCCTCGATCAGCAAGCTCCGCCCCCGGAAAAATGGGCGGGAATACAATCCCGCCCTCCATCGCGGGCAGCGGCGTCGCGGAGCTTTCCGCTCTGCTCTTTGCGCCCTGCGCTCTGCCCCCCGCACGCCCATGAGTGAAGCGATGGAAGCCCTCCTGTTCGCCCTGCGCCTGGACGCGGAAAGGGCCGCCGCCGCGCGCCGCGTGGCCGCCCTCCACCCCTGGTCGCATCCCGATTTGGCGGACTGGCGCGGACGCCTGACGGTGACGCAATGGGACCGCCGCGCCGCCGGCGGCCTGGAGGAGACCGGGTTCAAGCCGGCTGCGGCGGAAAGCCTGCCGGACGCCGCTTTTGACGAAGTCTGGCTGCTGCCCGGCCGCCAGCGCGAATGCCAGCTCGGCGAACTGGCCGAGGCTTGGGAAAAAGTCCGGCCCGGCGGCCTGCTGCGCGTGTCCCTGCGCAACGACTGGGGCGCCAAGCGCCTGGAGGAAACTTGGCGCGCGGCGGCGGGCGCGCCTGTGGAAACCCTGTCAAAGCATCATTGCCGGGTCTTTGTGACGGAAAAACCGGCCACCGGCTGGGATGAAGCCACGCTCGCCAACTGGCGGACCGCCGCCGCGCTGCGCCGCCTGCCGGAGACCGGCTGGTGGTCGCGCCCCGGCTTGTTCAGTTGGGACCGCGCCGACCCCGGCTCCGTGCTGCTGGCCGATACGCTGCCGGAGACGCTGGCAGGGCAGGGGGCCGACCTCGGCGTGGGCTGGGGTTTTTTGAGCATGGAACTGCTGCGCCGCTGCCCGGACGTGACCGCGCTGGACGGCTTCGACGCCGACGCGCGCGCGCTGGAACCGGCGCGGCGGAACCTCGGCAACGTCCTGGTCCCGGTGCGCCCGCGCCTTCTCTGGCGCGACGTGACAGCGGGCGTCGGTCAGGCACGCTACGATTTCATCGTGATGAACCCGCCGTTTCACGAAGGGCGGGATGCCGACCCGGCGCTGGGGTTGAAGTTCATCGCCGCCGCCGCGCGCGCGCTGCAGCGCAGCGGGGAACTGTGGCTGGTGGCCAATAAACACCTGCCCTACGAACCGCTGCTGGAGGAATTGTTCGAGACCGTGACACCAGCGGCCCAAGCGCGCGGCTTCAAGGTGCTGCAAGCCCGCGGCGTCAAGCCGGCTGCGCACCCCTTCCAAGGCAGGCGTGGACGACGGAAGAGGTGAGGGGAGTCAAGAGGGTCAAAAGAGTCAAGGGAGTCAGGAAGCCGCCAGGGCTTGCGCATGGAGCAAGCAAGCATGGATGGAGATGATGAATTCCGGCCT
>CAZNKC010000088.1:0-18978 GCA_964573315.1 uncultured Verrucomicrobiaceae bacterium
GACCATGCCAAAGGCAGGCAGGCTGCGTGCGCTCCACTTCCTCCGCCGGCAGAGCGGAACACGAACAAACCGCGCCGCGCGCGCTCAGGAGCCAAGCTCCTTCAACACTCGGCGGATGTCATCGGCCTGCTCGGCGGTGCTGGCTTTGGCGTCGTGCCAGACGATTTTGTCGCCTTTGACGAGGAAGCACTGGCGGGTGGCGAGGTTGCGGCCCGCGATGCGTTCGACGCCGAAGGCTTCGAGCACCTTGCCTTCGGTGTCGGCGATGAGGTCGTAGGGCAGGTTGTGGTCCTGGATGAATTTCTTTTGGTCTTCCGGTGTGTCGGTGGAGACGCCGAGCACCTGCACGCCCTCTTTGGAGAGGTCGGCAAAGGCGTCGCGCAGGGAGCAGGCTTGCTTGGTGCAGCCGGGGGTGTTGGCTTTCGGGTAGAAAAAGACGACGGTGGGGCCTTTGGCATAGACATCCTTGAAGGCGACTTTTTTGCCGTCCTGATTGATGCTGGTGATGTCCGGGGCGGGGAGGCTGACTTTTTCCCCTTCGCCGCCGAAGAGGGAGATGCCGGTGAGGGTGCAGAAGGTGAGGAGGAGGCGCTTGAACATGGCGGGTGTGGATTTTGGGTTGGGTTACTTGACGGAAACGGTGAGGCCGGGGATGGCGGCGGCCAGTTGCTTGGCGCCGGCTTCGGTGGCTTTGGTCTGCCACAGATAAACATTGCGCAGGTTTTTCAGGCCGTAAAGGTGTTTGAGGCCGGCGTCGCTGACCTTGGTGCCGTAGAGGTTGAGGGTGCGCAGGTTGGCGGACTCGGCGAGGTGCCGGAGGCCGGCGTCGCTGACCCGGGTCTGGCGCAGGTCGAGGGAGGCGAGCCGCGCGAACCGGGCCACGGTTTTGAGCCCGGCATCGGTGACGGCGGTGCGGGCAAGATCGAGCTGGGCGATGTTTTCCTTGAGCGGGAGGAGGACTTCGAGCTTGGCGTCGTCGCAGGCGGAGACGCCGGTGAGGAAGTCGGCGCGCAGCAGCGGGGAGTCGGCTTTGAGGATGAAAATCTGGGCGCCGTCCGCTTTGGCGCGCTTGATGTCCTCGTCCTTGGCGGGGGAGACGCCTTCGGCGAGCTTGGTGTAAAAGGTTTCGTGCTCGCGGATGCGCTCCGCTTCTTTTTCGGCGGCGGTGGCGGCGGGCTTGCCTTCGAGGTTGCCCTCCCAGCCGCCGAAGTCGGCGCCGGCGTCGATCCAGTCTTTGAGGAGTTTTTTCTCGGCGCCGGTGAGGGGATCGCCCTTCGGCGGCATGAACATGTCGTCGTCCTTGGGCAGGGTGGTGACTTCGTAGAGGTAGCTTTTGGCGGCGTCTCCGGGCTTGAGCACGGGGCCGTTCTCGCTGCCTTTCACGATGGCCCAGGCGGCGTCCAGGCGGAGGCCGGCTTTCGGCTCTTTTTTGCGGCCGTTTTCCTCATAGGTGGCGCGGTGGCAGTCCACGCATTTGGCTTCGAGGACGGGCCAGATGTCTTTTTCAAAAGCGGGCGCGGCCCGGGACTGGAGGGCGGGCAGGGCGAGGACAAGAAGAGAGAGGCGAAGCGCAGGGTTGGGCATGATGGGGGGCGGGGGGCTGCGTATATATAAAAGCCGGCGGTGAACGATCTTTTACACACACCGTGCGGGAAACGCTTGCCTTGCCACCATGTTTCAGGGAAAACTGCTGTGAATTTTACATCCCCGCCACCCATGCCGCATCGAATTCAAACCGGAGCCATCCTGCGTAATTCCACCTTGGCGATCGTCATGGGAGGGGGCGCGGGCACGCGACTGTATCCGCTGACCAAGGACCGGGCGAAACCGGCGGTGCCGCTGGCGGGCAAGTACCGGCTGGTGGACATCCCGATCAGCAATTGCATCAACTCCGGGGTGCGGCAGGTGTTCGTGCTCACGCAGTTCAACAGCGCCTCGCTGAACCGTCACATCTCGCGCACTTACAAATTCGACCAATTCGCGCGCGGTTTCGTGGAGGTGCTGGCGGCGCAGCAGACGCCGGATGGGGAGCGCTGGTATCAGGGCACGGCGGACGCGGTGCGCATGAATCTGCGCTATTTCCTGGAGGGCGACCACGAGTACTACATGATTCTCAGCGGCGACCAGCTCTACCGCATGGATTTCCGCCAAGTGATGAGCCAGCACCTGGAGACGGACGCGGACCTCACCATCGCCACGCTGCCGGTGACGGCGCGGGATGCCACCTCATTAGGCATCATGAAAACGGATGACGAGGGCCGCATCCATGAGTTCGTGGAAAAACCGCAAGACCCCAAGGTGCTGGAGAAGCTGCGCATGCCGGACAAGACGCTGCAAGCCCTTGGCCTGGACTCCGGCGAGCCGCGCTATCAGGCGTCCATGGGCATCTACGTTTTCAATCGCAAGGTGCTGGTGGAGAGCCTGGACAACGAACTGATGGACTTCGGCAAGAACATCATCCCGGCGGCGCTCAAAAAATACCACGTCCACGCCTTCAATTTCCAGGGCTATTGGGAGGACATCGGGACGATACGCTCGTTTTTCGAGGCGAACCTGGACCTCTGCAAACTGGTGCCGCAGTACGATTTCTTCGATTCCGTCGCGCCGATCTTCACCCACGCGCGCTTCCTGCCGGCGACGAAAATCAACGGCGCGCAAATCCGCCAAGCGCTGATCTCGGATGGCTGCATCATCACCGACGCGCATGTGGAAAACGCCGTCATCGGCCTGCGGTCGATCATCGAGAGCGGCTCGACCATCCGGGACACGATCATCATGGGCGCAGACTTTTACGCGGGCGCCGCCGGCACCGATCCCCACCGCCCGCCGCCGGGCATCGGGCGCAACTGCCGCATTGAGCGCGCCATCATCGACAAAAACGTCCACATCGGGGACAACGTGGTCATCACGCCGAGCGGCAAGCCGGATAAAATGGACAGCGAGTTGTTCTGCATCCGTGACGGCATCGTGGTCATTCCCAAAGATACGACGATCCCCTCGGGGACGTGGATTTGATCTCAACCCAATCGTCAGACGAGGAGCCATGAGCCGAAAAAGGAAGTTGAGAGTCGAGAGTTGATTGTTGATGGTTAAAAATCAGCGGCTTCGCACCGAAAGCTCCATTCACCCGAAAGGTGATCCCCTCTGGCGGCGCAAGCCGCTCATTTTCAGTCTATCAACTCTCAACACTCAACACTCAACTATCAACCCTGTTTTTAGGATGAGCGATTCCGCCTTCCCCGACCGCCGTCAGTTTCTCCGCGCCGCCGGCGCTGCCTCTCTCATCTGGGGGGCGGTTCCGCTTTTGGGCCAAAAGACGGACCGCAAGTACCGCGTGGCCTTGATCGGGTCCGGCTGGTGGGGCATGAACCTGCTGCGCGAGGCGCTGGCCTCGGGCCGCGCGCGCTGCGTGGCGCTGTGCGACGTGGACCAGGACAAGCTGGATTTCGGCAAGGACGACGTGGAGGCGGAGAGCGGGGACAAGCCGGAGTTGTTCAAGGATTACCGGGAACTGTTGGAAAGGGTGAAGCCGGAAATTTGCATCATCGCCACGCCGGATCATTGGCACGCGTTGCAAACCATCGCTTGCGTGCGGGCCGGCGCGCATGTGCTGGTGGAAAAACCGACCGGGCACACCATCAACGAAAGCCGGGCCATGGTGCGCGCGGCGCGGGAGGCAGGTACGGTGGTGCAGGTGGGGTTGCACCGGCGCATCGGACCGCATCATGTGGAGGCGATGGCGTTTTTGAAATCGGGGCAGGTGGGCAAGGTGGGCGCGGTGCGGCTTTTCGCGCACAGCCGCGGCGGCCGCGAGGAGCCGAAGCCGAACCAGGAGCCGCCGGAGGGCATGGATTGGAACCTGTGGTGCGGCCCGGCGCCGGTGCGGCCTTTCAACACCAAGCTGCATCCGGGCGGCTGGCGCAGCTTTCTCGATTACGCCAACGGCACGATGGGCGACTGGGGCGTCCACTGGCTGGACCAAGTGCTGTGGTGGAGCGGGCAAAAAGCGCCGAAGACGGTCTTTTGCACCGGCGGACGCCCGGTGCTGGGCGAGCCGGTCTTGAACGAGCGCGAGCAGACCACGGACGCGCCGGACCATCAACTGGCGGTGTTCGAATTCGAAGGCTTCACCGCCACCTGGGAGCACCGGCGCTTCGCCGAGAACGGCGGGGAGAAGCACAAGATCGGCGCTTATTTCTACGGCGAAAAAGGCGTGCTGCACATCGGTTGGCGCGACGGCTGGACTTTTTATCCCGCGGGCAAAAACGGCGAGGCCGCCGCGCATGGCGATCCGCAGTTGCAGGAGCCCGACGGCCACAACATCGCCCTGCTTTGGGAAAATCTCATCGACGCCATCGAAGGCCGCGCCGAGCCGGTGGCGGGGATCGAAACCGCGCATCGCTCCTCCTGCCTGCCGCTGCTCGGCATGATCTCCCACAAGCTCGGACGCAGCATCCGCTGGGACGGCGACCGGGAGACCGTCATCGGTGATGAAGAAGCGGTGAAGCTGATGAGCCGGGCTTACCGGGAAGGGTGGGAGTATCCGCGGGTGTGATGGCTGTCCGTTTTCCGGCAGGATTGACCGCAGAGGGGCAAAGAGGCAGAGGACGCAGAGTATTTTTTCATGATCAAACCTCTGCTCCCTGAAGAGTGAAAAGTGAAAAGTGAAGGGTGAACCCTGAACCCTGAAACTCCCCAATGGGACGTTTGATTCCTGCGGCATTCCCGTGTTTGTTGGCGGCGTCATCATGTCAAACGCCCCTCTCATCATTGCTGGCCGCGCCTTTCAATCCCGGCTCATGCTCGGCACCGGAAAATTTGCCTCCGGGGAGTTGATGCGCGCGGCCATCGCGGCCTCCGGCACGGAGATCGTCACCGTGGCGCTGCGCCGCGCCGATCTCACCGGCAAGGGGGATCCTTTCGCCAACATCCTCGATTTCATCCCGGACAACATCCTGCTGCTGCCCAACACCAGCGGCGCCATGAACGCGGAGGAGGCGGTGCGGCTCGCCCGCCTCGCCGTCGCCGCCGGGATGCCGAACTGGGTGAAGCTGGAGATCCATCCCGATCCGCGCTACCTGCTGCCCGATCCGGTCGAGACGCTCAAGGCCGCGGAAATCCTCGTCGGCGAAGGTTTCACCGTGCTGCCCTACATCAACGCCGACCCCGTGCTGGCCCGCCGCTTGCAGGACGTTGGCACGGCCACGGTCATGCCGCTCGGCTCGCCCATCGGCTCGCATCAGGGCATCACCACCCGGCGGCAGATCGAGATCATCATCGCCCAGGCCACCGTGCCCGTGGTCGTGGATGCCGGGATCGGCGCGCCCAGCCACGCCGCCGAGGCGTTTGAAATGGGCGCCGACGCCGTGCTCGTCAACACCGCCATCGCCATCGCCGCTGATCCGCCGCGCATGGCTGCGGCGTTCAAGGCCGCTTGCGAGGCGGGGCGCGCGGCGTTTGAAATTGGTTTGGCGGAGGCTGTGGACGAGGCCAGCGCCACCAGTCCGCTGACGACGTTTCTTTATCAGGAGTAGGGAATGCGAGCGCCGCCACCCGCGCGACCGGGCAGAATGCCCGGATGACTGGTTGCAGGTTGAAAGCCTGCAATACACCTCTCAGGCAGGATGCCTGAGCTACGGCGTGACTGCCTCCAGCCCGTCCGCCGCCGCTACTTCCGGCGTGCCTTTCCCCAGCAAATGCGCTTCGAGAAAGGACATGACCGCCGCGCGGAAGACCTCGTGCCGCGCGGCGTCCACGCGGCCGCAGGCGAGCTGGCCGAGCAGATCGGAGGGTGACTCGGGATCGCAATGGGTGGCGCCTTTGACGCGCAGCACTTGGAGCGGGCCGCCATAGAGCTTGAGTGTGTCCAGCACGTTGGCGTGCAGGTTGAAGGTGGCCGGCTCGGCCAGCAGCACGAGGCCCGGCGTTTTCACTTGCGGCGCTTTGGCCGCGCCGCGTTCGTTCAGATCGACCGGGTCCAGTCCCACCCAGGCGTCCACCGGTTCCGCGAGCGCAGCCGACGCCAGCAGCGTGGTCAGCCCGCCCATCGAGAAACCCACCAGCGCCGACTTGCCATCGCTCTGCACGGGCACCGGCCATTTGCCCTCCCGGCCCAGTTCCAGCAGGCGGGCGAGCGCGTTGCCGTTGCGGACGTGCTTGGCCAGATGCGGCTGTGTTGGCACCGCCGCGATCATGCCGCGCCGCGCCAGTTCCATGCCCCAACCCGCCATGTGCCGCCTGCCGCGGCTGAACCCGTGCGCCACCACCACGAGCGGCTGCGGCGGGGCTTCCGGCTGGAAATAAAAATCCACCGTCACCGAGTCCGCGCCGCACATCACGCGATGCGTTTCCTTGACCACCCCGGCGGGCAGCGGCGGCGGCGTGGCGCGGGTGGCCGCATACAGCAGCAACGGCACGGCCAGCGCCGCGGCGAGGAGCAGGCGTTTCCAGTTCCAGCGTTTCAGCATGAGCGCAAGGCTTATGCGGGGAAGCGATGGGGCGCAAGCGCGTAACGTAGCCCAGGCATTCTGCCTGAAACGAGTCATGCAGGCTTCCAGCCTGCATAATCCGGGAGCAGGCAATGCTTAAAACCACTTGGTTTCAGGCTAAAAGCCTGAATGACTGGATTCAGGCAGAATGCCTGAGCTACTCCAGAGGCACCAAGGCGCGGGTCTGCTGCGCCAGTTTTTGGAAGGCGGCGCTGGCGGGGTGGGTGGCGGGGTCGGCCAGGGCGACGGGGTGGCCTTCGTCGCCGGCTTCGCGCACGGCGAGTTCGATGGGGATCTGGGCCAGCAACGGCACGCCGAGGCGGCGCGCCTCGTGCTCGCCGCCGCCTTTGCCGAAGATGTGATAGACGTTGCCGTCGTTCGGGCAGACGAAGTGGCTCATATTCTCGACGATGCCGAGGATGGAGACGTTGACTTTGCCGAACATGGCGGCGGCTTTGCGGGCATCGATGAGGGCGACTTCCTGCGGGGTGGTGACGATGAGCACGCCGTCGAGCGCGACGGTCTGGACGATGGTGAGCTGGATGTCGCCGGTGCCGGGCGGGAGGTCGAGCACGAGGTAGTCGAGGTCGTCCCAGGCCACTTGGCGGAGGAACTGCTGGGTGTAACGGGTGGCGATGGGGCCGCGCACGATGACGGGGGAGTCGTCGCCGAGCAGCAGGCCCATGGAGATGAGCTGGAGGCCGTGTTTCTCCACCGGGATGATCTGCTGCGCCTCGTTTTGGAAGGGCTGCTCGGACGTGCCCATCATGAGCGCCACACTGGGGCCGTAGAGATCGCAGTCGCAGAGACCGACGCGGGCGCCGGTGCGGGCGAGGGCGACGGCGAGGTTGGTGGACACGGTGCTCTTGCCGACGCCGCCTTTGCCGGAGGCGACGGCGATGACTTTTTTCACGCCGGGGATGCTGGAGGTGCCGAGGGCGCCGGAGGCGGCGGCGCCTTTGGCGGGCGGGTCTTTGATGTCAAAGTTGAGTTTGACCTGATTGACGCCGGGCAGGGCCTGCAATGTCTCCATGGCCTGCTCGTGGATGAGGCGGGGGATGTTGGGGTCGTTGGTGGCCAGCGAGATGTCCACGGCGACGTTGTTTTCCTCATCGACGCGGACGTCTTTGACCAGGCCGAAGGAGACAATGTCCCGGCTGAAACCCGGGTAACGGACGGTGGCGAGAGCTTGGCGGATATCGGAGTCGGTTGGCATGGATGGCGGGCAGTCGTGGAAAGCAGGGCGCAGGGAGTTTCGAGTGTCAAGGGGCCAAGTGTCAAGGGGGGCAGGGCTTCGCGCATGGAGCGCACGCGTCCCGCGTGCTCTTTCCGGCGTCCTCGCCGGAAAGATTGAGCGCAGCGAACACGCAGGGTTGGCGCAGCCCGCCAACGCAAAGCTGGGTCGCCCTGGACGGATGAGCGAAAAATGATTTCACACGGGCGGCACGGGTGACCGTGTGCGGCTGCGCCGCAAGCGTTCGGCGGGACGCCGAACGCAGCACGCGGGACGCGTGCGCTCCAGTTCGCACGCTTCAGCGTGTCAATTCCGCGCCTGCAACGTGCGATTCACGCTGAAGATAGAACACAACGGAAAGTGCGCCCGCGCATTCTCCCCGGCCCCCCAATCCAAAGCTGCGCAAAGCGCTGCTCCAAAACGCTGCTGGGGCGCCTTTGGATTCGATTGCCGATCGAATCTACGGCACGCCCTTCATCACCTCGCGCGCTTTGTTGTCGAAGTCGAGGGTGAGCGCCACTTGGCCGTTTTCGTTGATGATTTGGCCGAGGCCTTTGCCGCCGGCTCCGGTGGCGTCCGTGGTTGGGGACAGGCTCAGGCTGCGCAGGGTGGTGGTGGTGGTGGCGGCGGTGCCGTACAGGGTTCCTTTGCGCAGGGTCAGCGCCGGCAGGCGCAGGATTTTCTGTGTGGTGGCGTTGCCCAGGCCGGTCCGGCCGGTGAACAGGGCTTGATTTTTGGCCGCGGCTCCGGTCAGCGAGCAGAGCACCGCGTAATGCCCGTTGCTCCCCGGCTCCACGTCCACGCGCTGGATCACCCGCACCGCCGGGGCGTCGCTGCCTTCCACCACCTGCCCTTCTTGCAGCAGGATTTGCAGGGCGTCGGGAACTGCCGCGTCCCACAGGCAGAGCGCCAAGTCGTTGGCTCCCTTGATTTTGGGGCCTGACAGCTTGACCAGCAGCACGGCTTGCTCGCTGTCCTTGGCCGACCAGAACTGAAGGATGCGGGCGATCTTCACGCCGGGCCGGTGGTCCGGGTCCGCCTCCTGCCCTTTGCGGGCGATCAGGAATCCGGCCTGATGCCAGAGACCCTCGTTGTTTTTAGCGCTCACTCCCGGCCCGTTGCTGAGGCTGGCGCGCCAGATCTGCCAGCCAAAGCTGGCGATGGTTTCGCCCAGGAAAGCGCGGAATAGGGCGGGGTCGGGGCCGATGCCGGGCGCGTTGTCGCCCTGGCTGGCGGCATGGACCAGCCCAAGCCCGTTATCCTTGAGGAAAAGGGTTTGCACGGCGGGGCCGGCCTCGGGAATCAGCGCCACACTGAAACTCGCGAAAATGCTGTCCCGGCTCTCCGCCACGCGGGGGCCGATCTGGCCGAGCGTGCCGGTGACGGTGCCGGCGATGTTGACGCCCTCGCGCCACACCGTTCCGACGAGAAGTCCCGAGTTATCGAGCGAGAAAACGGCGCTGTCGTTGCCGGCGTGGACGCCGCCCGTGCCGGTCTTCAAGCGGGTGTTGAGGGTGACGCGATTCTGGCTCGTACCGGGCTGGACGATTTGGAGGAAACTCTGCGGCACGCCGCCGCCGAAGATGGCGCCGGGAGGCTCCGCCCCGGTGCGGGCGATCGGAATGGAACCGGAGCTGTTGGCATAGTACAGGATTTGGTTGTTGCTGGAGTTGATGCCGGGGCCGCTGCGGATGGCGTGGATGAGGGCGTTGCCGCCGTTGTCGCCCCAGGCGTTGTTGCTCCAGGCGTTGAGGATTTTGGCGGGCTTCTGGCCATCGCCGAGGTCGGTGTCCTTGACACGCAGGGAGGGGTCCAGGGAGCCGCCGGCGGCCAGGGTGGTCCAGACGCCGCGGTTGCGGCCGCCTTTGGCGCCGGGGCCGGAGAGGGTGGCCTGGAGCACGGCCTCGCCGGCGGGATTGATGAAGGCCTGGGGGAAGGCGTTGAAAGCGGTCTCCGGCGCGCCGGGGGCGAAGCTGCCTTTGGCGGCGACGCGGGCGAGCGGCAGCGGCGCGGCCAGGGGGCGGAAGAAGTAGGCCGAGCCGGAGTTGTTGCCGTGGTCGTCGTCAGAAGGCGCGCCGATGAGGGCGAGGTTGCCGCTGAGCGCCACGCTGGTGCCGAACACGTCGTCCGCCGCGCCATCGGGAGCGGTGAGTTTGGCCAGTTGGTTCCCTGTGCGCGCGTCGAACACATAGGCCGCGCCGGCATTGTTGCCCTTTTCGTCGTCCTCATACGCGCCGATGAGGGCGAGGTTGCCGTTGAACGCCATGCTGATGCCGAGATAGTCGCCCGCCGCGCCAGCGGCGGCGGTGAGTTTGTGCAGTTGTTCTCCGCTGCGCGCGTCGAACGCATAGGCCGAGCCAGAGTTGCTGCCGTGGTCGTCGTCAAAAGGCGCGCCGATGAGGGCGAGGTTGCCGCTGAGCGCCACGCTGAAGCCGAAGCTGTCGCTCACTGCGGCGTCGTTGGCGGTGAATTTGTGCAGTTGTTCTCCGCTGCGCGCGTCGAACGCATAGGCCGAACCAGAGCTGTTGTGCCCATACGCGCCGATGAGGGCGAAGTTGCCGCTGAGCGCCACGCTCCGACCGAAATAGTCGCCCGCCGCGGTGTCGTTGGCGATGAGCTTGCCGGGGACGGCATGGCCGGTGGCGATCGGGACGCCGCTGCGCGCGTCGAACACGTAAGCCGCGCCGGAGGAGTTGCCCATATCGGCGTCTCTATACGCGCCGACCAGGGCGAGGTTGTCGCTGAGCGCCACGCTGAAGCCGAAGCTGTCACCCGCCGCGCCGTCGGCGGCGGTGAGTTTGGCCAGTTGGTTCCCCGTGCGCGCGTCGAACACGTAGGCCGCGCCGGCGTCGCTGGCCTTTTCGTCATTTCGATAGGCCCCGACCAGAACGAGGTTGCCGCTGAGCGCCACGCTGATGCCGAAACGGTCGTCCGCCGCGCCGTCGGCGGCGGTGAGCTTACGCAGGTAGCGGCCGGTGCGGGCGTCGTAGAGATGCGCCGCCCCGGCATTGTTGAGTTGTTCCCCCACCAGCAGGAAGGCGTCCGACACCGCCACCGCATTGCCGAACCAGTTGTTCTCCTGCCCGTTGGTGGCGCGGCCATGCAGCTTGGTGACGGTGGGGTGGAAGCTCTGGGCCGGCAAGGGCGCGGGCGGTAGCAGCAACGGCAGGACGGCGGCGAGCATGGAAAAGACGGCGCCTCCGCCGCGGTGACAGGGGGAAGCGGGTCGTGCTTTCATACGGCATCACGAAGCACGGGATGATGGGGGGCGCAAGGGGGGGAGTGATTTATTGGAGTAAAGCCTTTAGGCTAGAAACGGAAATGAAAACCACGGAGGGCACAGAGGAACACAGAGAAAGTGAGAGCCTGCGGAATACGCGGGATAAACGGAAAGAAAAGCCGGGCCTGCTGAAAACGGCTCTCACCTTTTGGGTGAAACCCCATTTAAATTTCGGGTATTCCGCGTGTTCCGTAGGCCCCCATTTTGGTTTTTAGGTTTAGGCGATCATTGGGGCGATGGAACGCAGGGGACGCCCGGAATGACCGGCCAGAGCAAGTGCCCCCGCCTCTCCGAGGCGGGTGGGGAGGGTTTCCGCTTCGGAGAGGCGGGGTGCTTGGCGGCTCAGGAGAAGGATTTGCGCAGGTGGCTGGGGAGGATGCCGAGGGCTTCGCGGTATTTGGCGATGGTGCGGCGGGCGACTTTGATGCCTTGCTGGTCGAGCAGTTTGGCGAGTTTGTCGTCGCTGAGCGGTTTGGTTTTGGGCTCGGTCTTGATGAGGTCGGCGATGGCGTTTTTGACGCTGTTGTTGCTGAGGTCCGTACCTGACTCGGTCTTGACGCCGTGGGAGAAGAAGAATTTCAGCTCGAAGACGCCGTGCGGGGTGGCGATGTATTTGCCGGAGATGGCGCGGCTGACGGTGGTCTCGTGGACGCCGACGGCTTCGGCGACGGTGGCCATGTTGAGGGGGCGGAGGTGGCCGGGGCCGGATTCGAGGAATTCGCGCTGGTGCTTGATGATCTCGGCGGCGATTTTTTGAATGGTCTGCTGGCGCTGGTGGATGGAGCGGATGAGGAATTTGCCGCCGCGGATTTTTTCCCGGATGTAATGGCGCACGTCCTGGCTGCCGCCGGACTGGCCGAGGAGGTCTTTGTAGGCGTTGCTGATGCGCAGGTTGGGGAGGTGGTCGTTGTTCATGACGGGCACCCAGTCGCCGTCCTGGCGCTCGACGACGATGTCGGGGTTGACGTAGGTGTTCGATGAGGCGGCGAAGCGGCGGCCGGGCCGGGGGTCGAGGGTGCCGATGAAGTCGGCGGCGCGGGAGATTTGCTCGATGGGGACGCCGAGGCGGCGGGCGAGCACGGGGTAGCGTTTGTGGGCGAGGTCTTCGAGGTACTGATCGACGAGGCGGTGGGCGAGGCTGTGGGTTTTGCCGAGGCGATCGAGCTGGATGAGGAGGCATTCGCGCAGGTCTTCAGCGCCGATGCCGACGGGGTCGAAGCTTTGCAGGATGGCTTTGGCGGCGATGAGGTCGTCGAGCGGCATGGCTTGCTGGAGGCTGAGATCGTCCAGCTTGGTGTGGAGGAGGCCGTCGTCGCCGAGGTTGCCGATGAGGAATTCGACGTTTTCGATGAGGTTGCGGTCGTCGAGGCCGAGGGTGCGGAGCTGGGTGACGAGGTGCTCCTGGAGGGTGGTGGGGGCGACGATGGAGTCCATCAAGTACTGCCAGCGCTCCTGGTCGTCGCTGCGGCGGTTGTTGTCCACGAGGCGGGTCTGCGCCCAGTATTCGCGCCATTCTTCGTCCATCTGGTTGATGGCGGCGATGTCATCGGGTTCGTCGGGGTCGTCGGGGAGGGCGTCGCCGAGGGAGATTTCCGGGGCTTCGAGTTCGAGCACGGGATTGACCTCGATCTCCTGCTGGATGATCTGGCGCAATTCGAGGGTGGGAGCTTGCAGGATTTGCAGGCTCTGCTGCATCTGCGGTCCAAGCGTCAGCTTTTGAGTCTGCGTTTGGTAAAGTCCCTGGTCGGCCATGGTTCAATGGGTGCTGGCAGGTGAACCAACTCCCATTTTGAGAGATTGCAAGCAGGTAATGGGCCAAGATGTGATTTTTTCTTGGGTCATGGTGCGCCGTGGTTTTTGAACCACGAATGAACACCAATATGGTAGTTGAGAGTTGATGGCTGGGAGTTGAGAGCCTGAAAACGAGCAGCTTGCGCTGCGGAAAGGACGCACTCTCTGGATGAGTGAGCGTTTCGTTGCCAGCAACTGGCTCTCAACTCTCAACTTTTAACTCTCAACCCCGCACTGTGTTCATTGGCGCTCATTCGTGTTTTTTTGTTTTTTCGTCACTGGCTGCGCTTTGCGCGCGACGCCTTCGCCGTCGAGGATTTCGAGGACGGTGGTTCCGTCCGGGAGATTTTTTTTCAGCAGCAGGAGGCGGGCGAGGTAGATGATCCTCCATTCGGTGTTTTGATGGAGGAAGCGGCCCACGGGGAGGTCGCGGGCGGCGATGCCGGGAGTGCCGAGGATGCCGCCGGGGGCGGTTTGGAGGTGGAAGACGAGGTGGGTCTCGCGGAAGGCGGCGTCGAAATCCAGGCCGTGGTTGCGTTGCATGCTGACGTGAAACCAGCGCGGGGTGGCGTCGGCGGGGTCGGTGGTCTCCAGATAGAGGGGGAGAGCTTTGTCGTGGCTTTCCTGGAAAAACGGCCAGTCGAGCCTGAGCTGGTCGTCGCTGCCACGCCGGAAGCGGACGAGCGCGCCGCCGGGGTTGGCGGAGGTGGCGGCTTGAAACAAGGGGGTGGGCTGAAGGCTGGCGAGGTCAATGGGATTCATAGGCAGGCGGGTGATGCCGCCCTCCAGCCGCACACCGCCGGCGCGGTCGAAAAAGGCGGCGATGCCGGCGCTGTGGCGCTTGCTGTCGTCAATGCAGCCGGGGCGCTCGTCCGGATTGCCGGTGAAGAGGCGGAGCATCACCTCGGGGGCTTCGGTGTCGATCCGCGCGGATTCGGCCAGATCGAGCGGGGGAGGCGTTGGCGGGGAAGGGGAGCGCGGGACGGCGGGAAAGACGGTAGGTGAAGCGGTGGCGGAGGGTGATGCGGCGCCTTTTCCGAGGGGCGTGCTGTCCGCGCCGGAGTAGGTTTTGGCGGTCTCGCGGAGCAGGGGAGGGCTCGCCGCGGGCGGGGTGTCCAGGGCGGGGGCTGCCGTCTGCGGGTCTTCGCGAATCAGCGGCAGCCAGACCACCACGGCCACCACGACGGCGAGGCCGAGCAGGACGAACACGCTGGCCAGCGGGGAACGATGGCGTTTGGGGGCGGTGTACGGGGCTGCTTCGGGCGAGGGCAGGAAGGTGACGCTGGAAGGGATGGGGCGACCGGCTTCGGCGGAGTACGGACGGGTGCGGCCACGCTCCAAGACGGCATCCATCGAGAAGGGGGAGGCGAGGGCTTGGAGTGGCGAAGCGGGAACCGGCATCTCCGGCAAGACCGGCGGCGGAGCCGGAGCATCGGCGGGCGGCGCAGCGCCGCAGAGGCGGCGTTTTGCCACCACGGGCGGCGCGCTGCTAAGCGGGGTGGAGCCGTTGTCGAGGAAGCGCTGCAAGGGCGCATTGTGCGCGCAATGCGGGCAACTGGTGATGGTGGTGGGACGCGTATGCGTGGATAGAAAAGCCGAGCCGCAGGCGGGGCAACTGACGCTGTAGGCGGCGGTGTTCATGGCTTCGGCTTCAAAGCGCGGGTTTTTGCAGCGCGGCGAGGCGCTGGGCCAGCGGCGGGTGGCTGTGATGAAGGCGCACCGAGAGCGGATGCGGCTGCGGATGGGCGAGATGGCCGGTGGAGAGCTTTTGCAGGGCGGTCACCAGGGGCACGGCGGAGCCCATCGCTTCGCGCGCGTAGGCGTCCGCCTCGAACTCGTGGCGGCGGCTCAGCGCGGAGGCGGCCAGAGAGATCAAGAGCGACACCGGCTGATAGATGATGCTGAAAAAGACGAGGCCGAGGCCCACGGGCTGGCCCGCGACACCGAAGGCGGCGAACAATCCAGGAGATTGCAGCGCGAAGCCGAGAGCGGCGAACATCAGCGCGCTCTCCAGCAGCCCCATGACGAGGTGCTTGGGCACATGACCGCGCTTGGCGTGGCCGATCTCATGCGCCAGCACGGCGAGCAACTCGTCCTGGCCGTGGCTTTCCACCAGGGTGTCGTAAAGCGCGATGCGTTTGTGCCGTCCGAACCCGGCGAAGAAGGCGTTGGCCTTGCTGGAGCGGCGCGAGCCATCGACGACGCTGACCTCGGCGACGGGAAAGTGCAGCCGCGCGGCCAGAGCCAGGATGGCATCCCGCAGCGGGCCGGCGGGCAGCGGCTCGAAGCGGAGGAAAAGCGGCATGATGAGGCGCGGGGAGAGCCAGGTCATCAGCAGGGAGAACGCTGCCACGCTGAGCCAGGCCCAGGCTGCGGCCCATTTTTGGGTTTCAAAGAACCACAGCACCAGCGCCAGCAGCGGCAGGCCCAGCACGGCAAGCAGCAGCAGGCTTTTCAACTGGTCGGCGATGAAGGTGGTCGGCGTGGTGCGGTTGAAGCCGAATTCCGACTCGACGCGGAAGGTCTGCCACAAGCTGAAGGGCAGGGCGAGCAGATGACGGGAGAAAAACAGCACGGCAAGCGTGACGACGCCCGTCCACACCGCGTTCAATTTCAGCGACAACGCCCAGCCATGCAGCCAGCCGAAGCCGCCGGCCAGCCAAAAGGCGAGCAAGGCGGCCAGCATGAGGCTGTCCTGCGCGATGTCCACCTGCGTGCCGCGCAGATGATACTCGCGGCAGCGCTCCAGTTTGTCGTCGTCGTAAAGCGCGCGCAGCGGCGCGGGCAGCGCTTTGCGGAATTGCGCCAGATTGAGCAGGGCGGTGATCAACTCGAGGTGGTAGAGAATCACCACGCCGAGCAGTGCGGCCAGGAACCAGGGATTGGCGGCGCTCATGAGACGGGGGCGGGGTCGAGGCCGGGCGCTTCAGCGAAGCGGCGCTCGCGCTGGTGGTCGAGGTAGGCGGCGGCGATGTCGTCCAGCTCGGCCAGACTGCCGGCGGTGGCGTAGCGGTTGCGCAGGAATTTGCCGGAGGGCAGGCTGCGCGTGTAGTGCATCAAACGCGAGCGCATGGAGCGGATGACCACGAACTCGCCGCCGCGTTTGGAATGGGCGATGGCGAGGACGCAATGCCGGCGCATGAAGGCCAGGCGATCTTCCACGCTCACCGGAGGCGGCTGCACGCCGTGCCGGAGAAAATGCCGCGCCTCCTGAAACACCCAGGGATTGGTCATGGCGGCGCGGCCAATCATGACGCCGCGCACGCGCGTCTGCGCGCGGCGCACCTCCACGTCCGCGCCGCTGGCGATGTCGCCGTTGCCGATGACGGGAATGTCCACGGCGTCCGCCACCTGGCCGATGACTTCCCAATCCGCCAAGCCGCTGTAACCCTGCGCGCGGGTGCGGCCGTGGATGGTCACCGCCTGGATACCGCTGTCCTGGAGACGGCGCGCCACTTCGATGGCGTTGATGTGATCAGCGTCCCAGCCGATGCGGATCTTCGCCGTGACAGGCACGCCGGTGGGACGCACGGCGTCGGCCACGCCCTTGGCCACGTCCGCCAGCAGCGGGCAATCCCGCAGCAGCGAGGAACCGCCGTTTTTGGAGACGACCTTGTTGACCGGGCAGCCGAAGTTGATGTCGATGAAGTCCGGCTGCTTCCAGTCGATGATCTTGCGCGCGGCCTCGCCCATGCGTTTGCCGTCGGCGCCGAAAAGCTGCACGCCGACGGGGCGCTGGCCGTCGTCAAATTCCGTGTAATGCCGCGTGCGGTCGTCCGCCTGCAGGATGCCCTCGGCGGAGACGAACTCGGTGACCATCACGTCCGCGCCCAGCTCCTTGCACAGGCCGCGAAAGACCACATCCGTCACCCCCGCCATCGGGGCGAGGTAGAGAGGGAAGGAGTCGTTGTGGAGCCAGGGCAGCATGATGGCGAAACCTACAACAGGACGGGACTGGGGGCAACCCTGGCAGAGTGGCAGGGCTTACGCGTCAAAAATACCCTGCAAAGTCACTCAGCAGATCTCACGCAAAGACGCAAAGGCGCAAAGAGACTGAATTTGGGTGAGTGGCATGGAACCCAGGTATCTTGCCTGGGCTACTCGCGATTCAGGCAAGATGCCGGAGCTTAAACCAGCCCCTGCGCCAGCATGGCGTCCGCCACGCGGATGAAGCCGGCGATGTTGGCACCGCGTTGGTAGTTGGGGATGCCGTGGGTGGGCTGGCCGCCGTGCTCGAGGCATTTGCGGTGGATGTCATGCATGATGCCCTGGAGGCGGCTGTCCACTTCGGTGCGGCTCCAACTCAGGCGCAGGGAGTTTTGGCTCTGCTCCAGGCCGGACACGGAGACGCCGCCGGCGTTGGCGGCTTTGCCGGGGGCGTAGAGGATGTCGCGCTCGTGGAAGATGCGCACGGCCTCCGGGGTGCAGGGCATGTTCGCGCCTTCGACGACGGCCATGACGCCACCGGCGGCGAGCGCTTGGGCGTCGTTGCCGTCGAGTTCGTTCTGGGTGGCGCAGGGGAAGGCGAGGTGGCAGGTGGCGGACCAGGGGTGCGCGCCGGCCTGGAACTGGCAGCCGAAGTGCTCCGCGTACTCCTGGATGCGGCCGCGCCGGATTTCCTTGAGGTCGCGCAGCCAAGCGAACTTTTCCGGGGTGAAGCCTTCCGGCTCGTGGATGGTGCCGCCGGAGTCGGAGGCGGTGACGACGATGGCGCCGAGGTGGATGAGTTTTTCGATGGCGTAGAGGGCGACGTTGCCGGAGCCGGACACGGCGCAGACTTTGCCCTGCAAGGTGTCGCCGCGGACGCGCAGCATTTCCTCGGCGAAGTAAACGGCGCCGTAGCCGGTGGCTTCCTTGCGCACGAGGCTGCCGCCGAAGGCGAGGTCCTTGCCGGTGAGCACGCCGGCGAAGCGGTTCTCCAGCCGCTTCCACTGGCCAAAAAGATAGGAAACCTCGCGCGCGCCGACGCCGATGTCGCCGGCGGGCACGTCGGTGTCCTCGCCGATGTAGCGCCAGAGCTGGGACATGAACGCCTGGCAGAAGCGCATGACCTCGCGGTCGGATTTGCCTTTGGGGTTGAAGTTGGAGCCGCCCTTGGCGCCGCCCATCGGCAGGCCGGTGAGGCTGTTTTTGAAAATCTGCTCGAAGGCGAGGAACTTCAAAATGCTCTGGGTGACGTCTTGGTGAAAGCGCAGGCCGCCTTTGTAGGGGCCGATGGCGTTGTTGAACTGGACGCGCCAGCCGCGGTTGGCGCGGGCGCTGCCCTGGTCATCCTCCCAGGTGACACGGAAACTGATGATGCGGTCCGGTTCGGTGAGGCGCTCCAGGATGGCGTCGGCGGCGTAGCGGGGGTGTTCGTTGACGAAGGGCAGCACGTCCGCCATCACTTCATGCACGGCTTGGCGGAACTCCGGCTGGCCGGGGTTGCGGCGCTTGAGGCCGGTCATGAATTTTTTGAGGTCGCCGTGATGAAGGGGGGTGTCGTAGGACATGATGGGTGAAAAAGAAAAGGGGCGCTCCGGGGGGGCGTTCCGTAACTCCCGGCTATTCATGGGCATCCCCTGCATGGGCAACCCCTGCGGGGTTTTCCGCAAAGCCTAAAACTCGCAATTGCCCCCCGCCATCGGGGCGAGGCAGAGGGGGGAAGGCGTTGTTGTGGAGCCAGGGCAGCATGGTGGCGCAAGCCTACAACGGGACGGCGCGGGGGGCAAGTCTGGCAGATTGGATAGGGTGCATGGCATGGGGCCCAGGCATCTTGCCTGGGCGAACAGGCTGGAAGCCTGGGTTTCCAGGCTATTTCAAAACTTGCGCATCCATCGTCATATCATAACTTCTTTCGTTGGAACAAAGTCGGCAGCAAGCCCATGACCGAAAAGGCGCAAACTCGAATCAATCGTATCGCGGGGCCGTTGGTGGGCGTGTCATGGCTGGCGCTTCTGTTCGTGGTGGCTCAAGGCAACACGACTGTCTATAGATCAGGAGCCGAGGCTGGGCAGATGAAATCTATGCTTCTGACAACGTGGGCCGCTGTGCCCGGCTTGTTTTTGGGAGTCATGTCCAGCACGATCGTTGAGCGCCTTCTTGGATGGGCGGGCTGGGTTGTCGTCTTTTGGATGTGCTGGGGAGCTTATCATCCTAAAAACCGAGTTGATGGTTGGTAGTTGAGTGTTGATAGTCCAAAACCA